>NZ_JBSHAW010000018.1:99837-158888 GCF_053611685.1 Streptomyces sp. NPDC054786
GGTTCCGGTCACCGATACGTTGGCGAACCGGAACGCAGCGACCGGTCGGCCGGCAATCCCGCCGACCCGGCGCCCGGGGAAGCGGTGCGGCGTCATCACGTAGGTGCGGGTCGGCGGCGGGTGGCTGCACCTCGGGAGCGTTCCGGGCTCTGCTCATGAGAAATGCCCGGTTCCTCGACGGCCCACCCACATGAGCTCCCGCGACGGCAGCGTGGAGGGGGTGATCCATCGATCGCGGTGAGAGCCCCGGTGTCCCCACTCCGGGGAAGCCGCAGGCGAGCCTCGTCACCTGTGCCGTGGACGGCGCGCAACAGCCGTTCCACAGGCGCTCGTCGGCGGGGCCATTCGCATGCCGGCTTCGAGGGCGTTGACGGCGGGTTGAGGGAGCTCAGCTCGGCGTCGGCGGGGACGACGGATCGGTCGATGTGCCGAAGGGACCGGTCGTGGCCGATGGCGGTGAGGTGATTGCTCGGGCTGATATCAGCCGTACCGCTCGTCGAGATACTCGGAAAGGCGCTGCCGGTTGACGATCAGACGTGAGGTCTGTGAGATCTCGATGAGTTCGTTGCTGCGGAAGGCCTTGAGGAAGAACCCGATACGAGAGCGGGTCGTGCCCACCATCCTGGCCAACTCTTCATGGGTGATCCGGTCTTCGATGCGGGGGTTGAGCTGATCACCCCTGCCCAGCCTGTCGGCCAGGTCGAGCAAAATCGTTCCGAGGCGTTGTTCGCTGTCGACGGTCACCAGATTTGTTATCGCCTGCTGCTGTTCGGACAGTCGACTGGACAGGTATGCGACATAGTCGCCAATTAACCCTTCTTGAGTGATAGTGCTGATGAACTGAGAGAGCGGTACTCGATGCAGGACACTGTCCTGCATCGCAATTGTTGAATCCTCGCGTACCTCCCCCCAGGCGCCCTGCTCTCCAAATATTTCACCCGGAGAGCATATGTGCAGCAGGCACTCTTTTCCGCTGCGCGAGAACATGACTGTTTTGAGTCGTCCGCTCTCAAGGAAGTAGATGCTCTGATCGGTGTCGCCGGCGCTGTAGGCGTATTCGTTCCTTTTGAGCGCGAGGCGCGTGCCGAGCAGCGGCCCATCCACCAGGATGTCTCTCAGTCTGCTGAGGAGATCAGCGGGCGGCCTGGAGCAATACGCGGTGCTCATTTTCGTGTACTCCTGGTGCAACTCAAAGCAGTTGGGTGAATCGGCAGCGTTCTGCGAGTCCGTTTCTGGCTCGAGTCGGCGGCGAATCCGTTGGCGCCGGCCAGGGCGGGGGTGAAGCCGGCCCCTCCGTGACGATTGGGGTGGGCCGGTCGCGGCCGGCCGGCTCGGCGGAACTCGGGCGCCGACGTGCGCGAAGGCCTGCAGTGACTGCCCGTCGGAGCAATCCCTTGCGAAGCCTCATGGGCGAAGACGTGGCAGGCGAGCGAGTCGGCTGTGCAGGCATGGCATTGCACTGCACGTGCTCAGGTCCGGTGGATCCGCTGAGGGGCGGTGTAGGGATCGGCGGGTGGAGTAACCGCACAACTCCCGACAGTGGGGCGTCCCGGACTCTTCGCGAGCGAGCATGAGAATTTCGTCCTGCCGGATGCCGAGAAGGCCGGATGCGGCCGACCTTCTCAGCCTGCTGTCAACATCTCTGCCAGGCGAGGATATGGCTTGTGAGGACCCCTGACGTGGAGGGTCTCAGGGGTGCTCGTTCATGCCGTCCATGGAAAACCTGCACTCCACGCGGGAGTTCGATGCATTCCCTTGGTCATCGTGCCGGCCTCCCTATGAGGGGGGCTGCCGCAGAGTCGTGGTGGGAGGATGGCTGGGAGACGGCCCAGAAACCGGAGGTGACTATTCTGGTAGATGTGGTTCTGGTGCTGAGGAGATGGGGCAGCGCGCCACAGCGGTGGGGGTGGTTGGTCACGGAGTTGAGCATAGCCAATTTGACAACTGATGTGTAGCTGCCACCTATGCATCTTCTGTGAGATCGAGCGGGCCTCTATAGCACTGCCTCGTTACTTGCCGTGCGGAATGAGAATGCCCACCGCTCTTCGGGCCGGCCCGAAACGACAAACGAAAGCTCCATGACCGTCGTTCGGGTGTCTCCGGGACCTTCGCTTGCATGTCCGCCGTTCACCCGGAAGCGAGCGAAGCCATTTCGGCGCAGATTCCCGCGCCCGTGTCGCCTCGATGCCGGCCCCCGGCCGTCGGCAGATGGGCTTCTCCGCCAGGGCCTCACCATGCGAGGGGCAGGTGCTCGGGGCCCCGGAACACACCGCCCGTCTTCCACGCTATCTCCTCTGCCGGCACGGCCAGGTGAGCATTCGGGAAGCGTTGGAGCAGGGAACCGATCGCCACCTGCAGCTCCATGCGCGCGAGCTGGGCACCGAGGCAGTAGTGGGCCCCATGACCGAGGGTCAGGTGCGGGTTCTTCTCCCGGGTGATGTCCAGCTGGTCCGGATCGGTGAACACGCGGGGGTCACGGTTGGCGTGGGACACGGGGGCCAGGACCCCCTCACCGGTACGTACCGTGCCACCGCTCAGCTCGATGTCCTCGGTCGCGATGCGGGCATTCACGATACCGATGCCGAGCGGGACGAAGCGCAACAGCTCCTCCACCGCGCGCGGTAGCAGCTCGGGCTGCTCGCGGAGCAGGGCCAGTTGGTCCTCGTGGGTGAGCAGGACGTAGATCATGTTGGCCAGTTGATGAGCCGTCGTCTCGTGCCCGGCAATGAGCAGGGTGACCCCGAAAGTGATCAGCTCGGCCTCGGAGAGGCGGTCCTCGTCGTCCCTGGCCGCCACGAGGACTCCCAGCAGGTCCTCGTGGTGAGTCGCCCGGCGTGCCGCCACCAGGTCCGCCAGGTAGCTGCAGAGGGCGAAGTTGGCCGCTCCCACTTCCTCCCTGCTGTACGTCGTGGAGGACATGATGACCTCGGACCAGCCTTGGAACTTGCCCCGGTCCTCGTAGGGCACGCCCAGCAGCCGGCAGATCACCGCGACGCTGAACGGTTCGGCGAGGTCTTTCACCGCATCGGACGGTGACCCCTTGCGCGCCATGCGGTCGATGAGGCCGGAGGCCAGCTCCTCGAGCCACGACTGCATCTGGCCGATCCGTTTCGGGGTGAACGCCTTGGACACCAGGCGGCGCAGGCGCGTGTGATCCGGGGCGTCGATACTCAGGATGTTCTCGCTCCGGAGGCTCAGCGGCGTGGTGCGCGGAGTGTCCTCACCCACCGAGGCCCGGCTGAAACGCGGATCCGAGTTGACGATCTTGACGTCGTCGTGACGCGCGACCAGCCATCCCTCAGCGCCGTACGGGAGGCGCACTCTGGCCAGCGGTTCCGTCTCCCGGAGTTCGGCGACTCGCGGGTGGATCTCCAGCCCATGCGTTTGCCCCTCGAAAGGGTAGGTGTACGCCTGTCCCGTATCCGTCATGCGTCCTTACTCCTCGCTCCCGCCCCGGCTGGGACGGGTCTCCCCCGGTGGGCTAGGTCCCGCGTGAGGCTGCTGGTCCGGAGTCTGATCGAACGGCAGTGCCGGTTCTGCTCACTCTTGAGCAGTGAGCACTCCTTGACCGGAAGTTTGTCCGCCTGCCGAGCCCCCTCATCCCGTGCTCCGGGGAGATACGGACTGGTCAGCGAGGGGCATGACGTGGCAGAGCCCCTCGTCGTCGGCGTGGTGATCTCACTCATCACACCGGCGGCCGAGGGGCTCTGTGGGCTCCGCACCCATTCCATGCCGCGTGCCGGCAAGCTGGGCCGGACGGTCCGGGTCGTGCGACGATGCCGGTATGAATCGACTGGCCAGCTCCCAGTCGCCTTACCTGCTCCAGCACGCCTCCAATCCGGTGGATTGGTGGCCATGGGGAGAGGGGGCGATGACGGAAGCTAAGCGGCGGGACGTGCCCATTCTCTTGAGTGTGGGCTATGCGTCCTGCCACTTATGCTTCCAGTAATCCACTGGTGCCATGTGATGGCTCACGAAAGCTTCGAGGACCCGGCCACTGCCGCCCTGCTCAACGAGCATTTCGTGGCGGTCAAGGTCGACCGTGAGGAACGCCCCGACGTCGACGCCGTCTACATGGAGGCCGTGCAGGCCGCCACCGGCCAGGGCGGCTGGCCGATGACCGTCTTCCTCACCCCCGACGCCGAGCCCTTCTACTTCGGTACGTACTTCCCGCCCGAGCCCCGCCACGGCATGCCGTCCTTCGAGCAGGTCCTGGAGGGGGTGCGCAGCGCCTGGGCCGACCGTCGTGAGGAGGTCGGCGAGGTCGCCGGCCGGATCGTCGCCGACCTGGCCGGACGGTCCCTGACCGAGTCGCTGCCCGCGGACCGGCGGCCACCGCGCCCCGAGGAGCTGCACAGCGCCTTGATGGGCCTGACCCGCGAATTCGACGCGGGGCACGGCGGGTTCGGCGGTGCGCCCAAGTTCCCGCCGTCCATGGTGCTGGAGTTCCTGCTCCGCCACCACGCCCGCACCGGCTCCGCCGGGGCGCTGGAAATGGTGCAGGGGACCTGTGCGGCGATGGCCCGCGGCGGCATCTACGACCAGCTCGGCGGCGGTTTCGCGCGCTATGCGGTGGACGCCACCTGGACCGTGCCGCACTTCGAGAAGATGCTCTACGACAACGCCCTGCTGTGCCGGACCTACGCCCACCTGTGGCGGTCCACGGACTCGGACCTGGCCCGCCGGATCGCCGTCGAGACCGCCGACTTCATGGTCCGCGAACTGCGCACCGAGCAGGGCGGTTTCTCCTCCGCACTGGACGCGGACAGCGACGACGGCTCGGGTACCGGCAGGCATGTCGAGGGCGCCTACTACGTCTGGACGCCCGAGCAGCTGCGCGCCGTACTGGGTGAGAAGGACGCGGAATTCGCCGCCGGCTGCTTCGGCGTCACCGAGGAGGGGACCTTCGAGGAGGGCGCCTCGGTCCTCCAACTCCCGGAAACCGAAGACCCGGTGGACGCCGAACGGATGGCCTCCGTCAAGCAGCGGCTGCTCGCGGCGCGGGAGGAGCGGCCGCGCCCCGGCCGGGACGACAAGGTCGTCGCCTCCTGGAACGGGCTGGCCATCGCCGCGCTCGCCGAGACCGGTGCCTACTTCGACCGGCCGGACCTGATCCAGGCCGCCACCGACGCCGCCGACCTGCTGGTACGCGTCCACATGGACTGGCACGCCCGGCTGCACCGCACCTCCCGCGACGGGACGCCCGGCGCCAACTCCGGCGTCCTGGAGGACTACGCCAATGTGGCGGAGGGCTTCCTCACCCTGGCCTCGGTCACCGGTGAGGGCGTCTGGGTGGAGTTCGCGGGCTTCTTCCTGGACACCGTGCTGCTGCAGTTCACCACCGAGGACGGCGCGCTCTACGACACCGCGGCCGACGCCGAGGCCCTGATCCGCCGCCCCCAGGACCCGACCGACAATGCGACGCCCTCCGGGTGGACCGCGGCGGCCGGTGCCCTGCTGTCGTACGCGGCGCTGACCGGCAGCGACCTCCACCGGAGCGCCGCGGAGCGGGCCCTGGGCATCGTCACCGCGCTCGGCGGCCGGGCACCGCGCTTCATCGGATGGGGGCTGGCCGTCGCCGAGGCCGCGCTCGACGGCCCGCGCGAGGTCGCCGTCGTCGGCCCGCAGGGCGATCCGGCCACCGTCGCGCTGCACCGCGCCGCACTGCTCGGCACCGCCCCGGGGGCGGTCACCGCGCTGGGCGAACCCGGGGCCGACGAGGTGCCGCTCCTCCAGGACCGCCCCCTGGTCGACGGCAAACCGGCCGCCTATGTCTGCCGCCACTTCACCTGCGAGCGGCCGACGACCGACCCGGAGGAGCTGACGGAGCGGCTCCGGGGATGAGGTGACGACGGCGGGGCCCCCGGGGCGTCCGGCAGGGCGGCCCTCCCAGGGGGCAACCGCCACCAGTCCTGTGGACCGGTGACCGGATTGACCTTGACGCGCGCGTCAAGTTTTAGCCTCGGGGGTATGTCGAATCGCACACACCGCGAAGTCCGCTTGGCCGCCCGCCCTCAGGGACCGGTCACCGATGACCTCTTCGAGATCGTGGAGGTGCCGGTCCCGGAACCCGTGCCCGGCCAGGTGCTGGTACGCAACACCCTGATGGGCGTCGCCGCCGTGATGCGCACGCTGATGAACGAGACCAGCGATGTGCCGATGCCCTCCTACGTGGTCGGTGAGCCGCTGCACGGCTCGGCCATCGGCGAGGTGGTCGCCGCCCCGGGGACCGACCTCAACCCCGGCGACCTGGTGGAGCACCGCCTCGGCTGGCGCGAATACGCCGTGGTGGACGCCGACCAGGCGCACCGGCTCGACCCCGGCCTGCTGCCCGACCCGGCCGGCTACCTCTCGCAGGGCCCCACCGCCTGGATGGGCGTGGTGCGCGGCGCCGAGGTACACCCCGGCGACACGGTCTTCGTCACGGGGGCGGCGGGCGGTGTGGGTTCGCTGGCGGGCCAGATCGCCCGGCTGCGCGGCGCCGCAAGGGTCATCGGCAGTACGGGATCGCAGGCGAAGGCGGACCGGTTGATCAAGGAACTCGGCTATGACGCCGTGGTGATCCGTGGCGCGGGCCCCATCGAGGAGCAGCTGCGCACGGCCGCCCCGGAGGGCATTGACGCGCTCTTCGACAACGTGGGCGGTGAGCAGCTGCAGGCCGCCCTCGCCGTCGCCAGAAGGGGCGCCCGGCTCGCCATCGTCGGGTCGCTGTCCAGCCAGCTCGCCGACGACGGCAAGGCCACCACGATCGAGGTCGACAGCCTCTCGCTGCTCTCCCGCAGCATCACCGTGCGCGGTGTCGCCCTGTACGACCACCTGGACGTGATCCCGGAGTGGAACCGGCGGTTCGGCGAGGGGCTGCGCGCGGGCACCCTCACCTTCCCGCACGTCCGGCTGCAGGGCATCGAGCAGGCGCCGCGTGCCCTGCGCGAGCTGACCGAGGGACGTCATCTGGGCGCCGTGGTCGTGGAGTTGTGAGGACGGCGCCGGGCGTCGCGGCCACAGGTGATTCCTCCGCCGTTGTCCGACCCCGGTTGTAGCCTGCAGGAGTGACGACCTTGCTCCGGCAGCGATCCCTTGTCCAGGAAGCCGCGGCGCTACGGGCCGGCGCGGACGACCCCGTCGACGCGGTGCACCGTTCGTGCGACCGTATCGACGCCATCGACCCGCAGGTGCGGGCGTTCGTGCCCGAGCCGGGGCGGCGTACGCGGCTCCTGGAGGCGGCCCGGCAGCGGACGGCGGCCGGCCCGCCTGAGCCCGCCGGCCGGCCCGCCCTGTACGGCGTCCCGGTCGGCATCAAGGACATCGTGCACGTCGACGGTCTGCCCACCCGTGCGGGCTCGGCGCTGCCCCCGGAGGTGCTCGGCGGTCCGCAGGCCACCGTCATCGACCGGCTGTGCGCCGCCGGCGCGCTGATCGCGGGCAAGACCGTGACCGCGGAGTTCGCGGTCACCGCGCCGGGCCCGACCCGTAACCCGCACAACCCGGCACATACGCCCGGTGGTTCGAGCAGCGGATCGGCCGCCGCGGTCGCCGCCGGGATGGTGTCGCTGGCCATCGGGACACAGACCGTCGGCTCGATGATCCGCCCCGCCGCGTACTGCGGAGTGGTCGGCTTCAAGCCGAGCTACGGGCGGATACCCGTCGACGGGGTGATCCCCAACGCCGTCAGTTTCGACACCCTCGGGTGCTACGCCACGGACGTGGCGGGTGTCGCGCTTGCCGCGTCGGTGCTCTGCGACGGGTGGCAGGACCGGGCGGACGAGGTGCCGGGGCCGGCGGGGCGGACGCGGCGTCCGGTGCTGGGCGTGCCGGCCGGCCCGTATCTGGAGCGGGCCGGTGACGAGGCGCTGGCGGCCTTCACGGAGCAGCGGGAGCTGCTGCGGTCGGCCGGGTACACGGTGCGCGAGGTGCCGGTGATGGACGACTTCGAGCAGATCGTGGAGCAGCTGTTCACGATGAACCGCTACGAGGTCGCGCGGGCCCACACCGACTGGTTCGCGCGCTTCGGCGACCGCTACCGGGAGGAGACCACGGCCGCCATCCGTCAGGGGCACACGATCGGGGACACCGCCTACGGGGCGGCCCGGGTACGGCGCGCCGCGTTCCGGGAGGGGCTCGCGGCGGACGGGGCAGCGTCCGGCATCGACGTGTGGATCGCCCCGTCGGCCACGGGTCCGGCGCCCGCGGACCTGAGCACCACCGGCACCTCGATCATGTGCCTGCCATGGAGCAACGCCGGGCTGCCGTCCGTCAGCCTGCCCGCCGGCCACGCCGCCGACGGGCTGCCGCTCGGCCTCCAGCTCGTCGGCGCGTTCGGCGCGGACGAGGACCTGCTGTACGGGGCGGCAGGCATCGAAGGTGTACTGCACGAGAACGGCCGACCGGGCCCGGCGCGCACGGGCCGGGTGCCGTAACGGGAGGACAGATGCGCATCGGGGACGCCGCAGCGGCCACCGGCATGACACCGCGCACGCTGCGCTACTACGAGCAGCGGGGGCTGGTGACGGCCCGTCGCACGCCGTCGGGGCACCGGGAGTACGACGCGGAGGACATCCGCCGGCTCCAGGCCGTACGCGAACTGCGGGAGGCGGGGCTGACGGTCGGCGATGTCCGGGCCTGCGCGCATCTGCTGCGGACCATGGCGCCCGGCGAAGGACCGGATCTCCTCCCGAAGGACCCCCGCTCGGAGTGCAGTGCGGCTGCCGAAGCCGTGGCCCGGCGCCGGCTCGCCGACCTCGACGCCCGCATCGAGCGGTTGTCGCAGCTACGGGCGCGGCTCGCCGCGCGGCTGAGCGGGCCGTGCGCGCCGGGGGAGTCGTGCGCGCCGCAGGAGCCGGGCGCCGGGGGACGCGCCGGAGCGGACAGCGGCCCGGTCTTCAGGCTGGACGGCGCTCCGCCCCCGGCCGCCCCCGCCCTCAGAGGGTGAGGCCCCGCGCCAGTACGTCCATCGTCCGGTGGATCAGATCCTCCAGATCGGTGGTCTGGCCTTCCTCGACCCAGCTCAGCATCGCCTCCTGGAGCCCGGCCAGGATCGCGCCGATGATCACGCGTAGTTCCAGGTCGTCGGCCGGGCGGCCGGAGCGTTCCGCCAGTACCGCGGCGAGCATCTCCGCGTCCCGTGCGGTGTTCTCCGCCGTCCGGCCCCGGATGGCGGGCACCTCACGGATCAGCCGGACGCGCTGGACGAGTTCGGTGCGGTCCTCCTCGGCGATCTTGCGCAGCGCCTCGATGGTGACCTGCCGCATCGACTCGACCATCGGCTCGCCCGCGGGGCGCGCCCGGAGCCCGGTCTCCAGCACGGCGTCGTACTCGTCCGTGAGCACGATGTCTTCCTTGGTGGGGAAGTAGCGGAAGACCGTGCTCGGCGAGACATCCGCGGCCTCGGCGATCTGATCGACGGGGGTCGCGTCGTACCCCTGCTCCTCGAAGAGCCGGTAGGCGGCCCGCCGGATCGCTTGCCGGGTCTGGATCTTCTTCCGCTCCCGCAGCCCGACCTTCGGCGTCCCGGGCGGCGTGGTGGCAGATGTACGTGCGGCCATGGACGTCATTGTCAGGCATCAGGTGTCCCGGGGGCCACGGCCGGGTCCGTGCGGGTACGGCGCCCCGTACGCGGGTTGGGCAGGAAGACGGCCGTCAGCAGTGCCGCCGCCAGGGCCGCGATGCCGCACATCAGCAGGACGAGGCTCATGCCGTGCACGAACGCGCTGTTCGCGGCGGCGGCCAGGTGGGGCGAGCCGATCCGGCCGGCCACCAGGTGGGCGGCCACGACCGAATCACCGGCCGCTTCGGCGGCCGGTGCGGGCAGTCCTGCGGTGTCGAGCCGGTCGCCGTACGCGCCGGCGAGCAGGCTGCCGAGCAGCGCCACCCCGAGCGCACCGCCGAACTGCCGCATGGTCATGAGGAGTCCGGAGCCGCTGCCGGCCCGCTCCGGTGGCAGCGCGCCCAGCGCGGCGTCCATGGCGGGGACCATGGCGAAGCCGAAGCCGATACCCGCGAGGGACAGCCACAGGGCGGTGTGGCCGTAGCCGTCGTGCACATCCGTGGTGGCGCCGAGGAAGGCCGCCGCGGCCAGGACGAGCAGGCCGCCGGTGATGACGGGGCGCGGACCGGTGCGCCCGGCGAGCGCACCGCTCCCCTTGGCCGCGATCAGCAGCCCGGCCATCATCGGCAGCATCCGCAGCCCGGTGCCGAAGGCGTCGTGTCCCCGTACGGCCTGCAGGTACTGGGGGAGCAGGAACATCAGGCCGGAGAGCACCAGGGTGCCCAGCGACGCCGCGACGGTGTTCCAGAGGAAGCTGCGGCCGCGCAGCAGCCGCAGATCGAGCATCGGCCGTGCCAGGCGGCGGCCGCGCAGCACCAGGCCGGTGAGCAGGGCGACGGATGCGGCCAGCGCGGTCACCACGCGCGGGTCGCCCCAGCCGCGCGCGGGCGCCTCGATGATGCCGAACACCAGGGCGCCGAGCCCCGCGACGGTGAGCACGGCCGAGAGCGCGTCGACCTCCGGGGACGTCGGGTCGCTCGTTTCGGGGAGCAGAAAGAGGCAGGCGGCGATGGCGATCACGACCAGCGGGACGTTCACGAAGAAGACCGCGCCCCACCAGAAGTGGTCCAGCAGCCAGCCGCCGACGAGCGGCCCGAGCGGCATGCCGAGCGCGGCCGCGGCGGAGATCGCACCCACGGCGGCGGACCGCTCGGCGGGCCCGAAGAGCGAGGGCAGTACGGACATCGCCAGCGGCATGATCAGCGCCGCGCCGATCCCCATCACCGCGCGGGCGGCGATGACGAGTTCGGGGCTGTCGACGAGGGTGCCGAGCAGCGAGCCGACGAGGAAGATCCCGAGTCCGGTGATCAGCATCCGGCGGCGGCCGAACCTGTCGCCGAGGAGCCCGGCGGGGAGCATCAGGGCGGCCAGCACCACGGTGTAGGCGTCGGCGATCCACTGCTGCTGCCCGGTGTCGGCGCCGAGCTGCCCGGCCATCGTCGGCAGCGCGACGTTGAGGATCGTCGTGTCGAAACCGAGGACGAGCATGGCGGCGACGAGAGCGCCGAGGGCCCACCAGCGACGGGGGCCGGGCGGCGCGGACGCCGATGGTGCCGGGCCGTCCGCGGCCGGGGTGAGTGGCCGGTCGGTCTGCGATGTCATGGCACACCTCTGAGAGTCAGGTCCGGGAGAACACAGAAAAGCCAACGGTCAGCTTCAAATGACAGTAACTCTCAAAAGATTTAGGCTGTCAATTTCTTGTCGAAGGTCAACTGTCTGCCGGGTGTGTCACGATGTGGAGTACAGTGATTACTGTCAGTGAAGCTCGGGGGTGTACGGATGCGTTTCGTGTACGTCAGGCATGGCAAATGGCCGCGGCCTCAGGGGCCGCGGCCACGGTGGCGCGGGGGGTCGGGGGGCGCCGGCCGCTCGGGCCGGGGCGCCTCAGGCGTGCGAATAGGCCACCAGGGAGATGCCGACGTAGTGCACGACGAAGGCCGCCAGGGTCAAGGAGTGGAAGACCTCGTGGAAGCCGAACCACCGCGGTGAGGGGTTGGGGCGCTTGATCCCGTAGATCACGCCGCCCGCGCTGTAGAGCAGCCCGCCGACGATGACCAGCACCAGGACGGCGACGCCGCCGGTGTGCAGGAAGTCGGGCAGGAAGAAGACCGCGGCCCAGCCCATCGCGATGTAGCAGGGGGTGTAGAGCCAGCGGGGGGCGCCGACCCAGAAGACCCGGAAGGCGATGCCGGCCAGTGCGGCCGCCCAGACCGCCCAGAGCAGCGCCTGACCGCGGGAACCGGGCATGAGCAGCATCGTCAGCGGCGTATAGGTGCCCGCGATGATCAGGAAGATGTTGGCGTGGTCGAGCCGGCGCAGCACGCCGTCGGCCCGCGGACCCCAGTTGCCGCGGTGGTAGAGGGCGCTGACCCCGAAGAGCAGGCAGGCGGACATGGTGTAGATGGCGCAGGCCAGACGGCCTCTGGGGCTGTCGGCGAGGGCCGTCAGTATGACCCCGGAGAGGAGGACGGCGGGGAACATTCCGGCATGCAGCCAGCCGCGCAGTTTGGGCTTGAGTGGCGCGGCCGCGGCGGCGACCGCCGCGATCGCGGGCGGCGCGGAGGAGGGCTGGCTCTCGGCGGCGTCGGGCGCGGAAGTCATGGAGCAATGCTACCTACGCGACCGTAAGTTACGGATTCGTGCCGAAGTGGTGACGGTCACGAAGGTGCCCTCTGGACAGAACCCTATTCGGGTCGGATGATCAAATGAGTGCGGTCGGCACCGGATGAGCGGTCACGAAGCATCCGGGTCGCAGCCCCCAAGGGGCAGGCAAACAAAAGATGCGGATTTCCCGGCAAAACGGGCATAAATCCGTCCACACCCTCATCTAGGAGCGATCGTGGCGCGCGACAACGCGGCTCCCTCTCCCATTCCGACCCGTCACCAGGGACTCACCGCCTGGGTCGACGAGATCGCAGCGCTCACCCAGCCCGACCGGGTCGTCTGGTGTGACGGCTCGGAGGCGGAGTACGAGCGGCTGTGCGAGGAGCTCGTCGACAAGGGCACGTTCAAGAAGCTCGACCCGATCAAGCGCCCCAACTCTTACTACGCGGCTTCCGACCCCTCGGACGTGGCGCGCGTCGAGGACCGCACCTTCATCTGCTCCGAGAAGGAGGAGGACGCCGGCCCGACCAACCACTGGAAGGCCCCCGCCGAGATGCGGGAGATCTTCGTCGGCGAGCAGGGCGTCTTCCGCGGTTCGATGCGCGGCCGGACGATGTACGTCGTCCCGTTCTGCATGGGCCCGCTGGGCTCCCCGCTCTCCGCGATCGGCGTGGAGATCACCGACTCCGCCTATGTCGCGGTCTCGATGCGCACCATGACGCGCATGGGGCAGCCGGTGCTCGACGAGCTCGGTGAGGACGGCTTCTACGTCAAGGCGGTGCACACCCTCGGTGCGCCGCTGGCCGAGGGCGAGGCCGACGTGCCGTGGCCGTGCAACTCCACCAAGTACATCTCGCACTTCCCCGAGGACCGCGAGATCTGGTCCTACGGCTCGGGCTACGGCGGCAACGCCCTGCTCGGCAAGAAGTGCTACGCGCTGCGTATCGCCTCCGTCATGGCGCGTGACGAGGGCTGGCTCGCCGAGCACATGCTGATCCTCAAACTCACCCCGCCGCAGGGCGAGTCCAAGTACGTCGCCGCCGCCTTCCCGAGCGCCTGCGGCAAGACCAACCTCGCGATGCTGGAGCCCACGATCTCCGGCTGGACCGTCGAGACCATCGGCGACGACATCGCCTGGATGCGCTTCGGCGAGGACGGCCGCCTCTACGCCATCAACCCCGAGGCCGGTTTCTTCGGCGTCGCGCCCGGTACCGGCGAGCACACCAACGCCAACGCGATGAAGACGATGTGGGGCAACTCCGTCTTCACCAACGTCGCGCTCACCGACGACGGCGACGTCTGGTGGGAGGGCATGACGGAGGAGAAGCCCGCTCACCTGACCGACTGGAAGGGCAACGACTGGACGCCGGAGTCCGCGACCCCGGCGGCCCACCCCAACGCCCGCTTCACCGTCCCGGCCGGCCAGTGCCCGATCATCGCGCCCGAGTGGGAGGACCCCAAGGGCGTGCCGATCTCCGCGATCCTCTTCGGCGGCCGCCGCGCCAGCGCCGTACCGCTGGTGACCGAGTCGCTGACCTGGCGGCACGGCGTCTTCCTCGGCGCCAACGTGGCCAGCGAGAAGACCGCCGCGGCCGAGGGCAAGGTCGGCGAGCTGCGCCGCGACCCGTTCGCCATGCTGCCGTTCTGCGGCTACAACATGGGCGACTACATGGGCCATTGGGTCAAGGTCGGTGCCGACAAGGACCAGTCCAAGCTGCCGAAGATCTACTACGTCAACTGGTTCCGCAAGGACGACAAGGGCCGCTTCGTGTGGCCCGGCTTCGGCGAGAACGGCCGGGTGCTCAAGTGGATCGTCGAGCGGCTGGAGGGCACGGCCGAGGGCGTCGAGACCCCCATCGGCGTGCTGCCCACGAAGGCCGCGCTGGACACCGCGGGCCTGGACCTCGATGACGCCGACCTCGACTTCCTGCTCACCGTCGACAAGGACGTGTGGCGCGAGGAGGCGGCGCTGATCCCCGAGCACCTCAACACCTTCGGTGACCACACGCCGAAGGAGCTGTGGGACGAGTACCGCGCACTGGTCCAGCGGCTCGGCTGACCACCGCACCGTTCACCACCCGGCCGGGGCCCCGCACATGGTGTGCGGGGCCCCGGCTCGTTGACAGGGGCCCGTCCCCGTCGTCGTGCCTGGCCGCTGTGCCCGCCTCCGTTGCGCCCCACGCCCCGGCCCCCTCACCGTCCCCGCCTCCATCTCAGGCCACCATCCCAAGCCACTGTCCCCGCCACGTCGCGTTCTCATCCATGAACACAGTTCGGACTCTTGACCCTGTGTGGGGTTGCGGTCGAGGCTGAGGGGCATGAGCCTCAGCACTGATCGCATTGCGACCGTCGGCGTTTCCTTCGTCCGGCTCCCGTTGCCGGAGCCGATCAGCGACGCCAAGGTGCTCACGGGCCGGCAGAAACCGCTCACCGAGGTCGCGTTGATCTTTGCGCGGATCGTCACCGAGGCGGGGTTGGAGGGGCTGGGCTTCGGCTATGCGAAACGGGCGGGCGGCCCCGGGCTGTATGCGCATGCCCGTGAGATAGCGCCGGAGCTGATCGGTGAGGACCCCAGCGACACCGGCCGGCTCTGGCAGAAGCTGGTCTGGGCCGGCGCCTCGATGGGCCGCAGCGGACTGGCCGTTCAGGCGGTCGCCGCCTTCGACATCGCCCTGTGGGACCTCAAGGCGCGGCGCGCGGGCCTGCCGCTCGCCAAGCTCCTCGGCGCCCACCGTTCCGCCGTGCCTTGCTACAACACCTCCGGCGGCTTTCTGTCCACGCCGGTCGAACAGGTCCTGGAGAACGCCGATACGGCGCTGGCGCAGGGCATCGGCGGCATCAAGATCAAGGTGGGGCAGCCGGACACGGCGGCCGACCTCCGGCGCGTCGAGACGGTCCGCGGTCATCTCGGCGACGGTGTCCCGATGATGGTGGACGCCAATCAGCAGTGGGACCGGGCCACCGCCCAGCGGTTGGGACGGACCCTGGAGCAGTTCCAACTGACCTGGATCGAGGAGCCGTTGGATGCGTACGACGTCGAGGGGCATGCCGCGCTCGCGGCGTCGCTCGACACCCCGGTGGCCACCGGCGAGATGCTCACCGGCGCGGAGGAGCACACCCGGCTGATCGAGGCGGGCGCGGCGGACTTCGTCCAGCCGGATGCGCCGCGGGTCGGCGGGATCACCCCGTTTCTGCGGGTGATGGCGCTCGCCGGCCACAAGGGGCTGAGCCTGGCTCCGCACTTCGCGATGGAGATCCATCTCCATCTGGCCGCGGCCTACCCCGGGACCGCCTGGGTCGAGCACTTCGAATGGCTGGAGCCGGTGTTCAACGAGCGGCTGGAGCTGCGCGACGGGCGGATGTGCGTACCGGGCCGGCCGGGTCTGGGCCTCTCGCTGAGTGACCGGGCGATGGGCTGGACCGTGGACCGGTGCGAGGCGTCGGCCGGCTGAAGAGGTGCCGCCCGGATGGGCCGGTGGAGTGATGCCGGGGCCGGCGGCAGGGAGCCGGGGCGGCCGATGGGGCGCGGCCCCCGCGGCTCACGCCGTGGCGAGATCCCGGAGCGGTGCGGCGTGTGCCTCCATCCGCTCCGCGGTCAGGGCCATCGCCGCGGCGTCACCGCGGGACGTGGCGACCGACAGGGCGTTTCCGGCCAGGGTGTGGGCGCGCTGGTGCAGGGCCTCGGTCCGGGACGGGCTGCCGCCGTCGGAGGGCTCGGCACGCAGCGGATAGTGGCCGCCGCTCAGTCGCGCGACCTGCTCGGCGATGCGCTCCGCCGCGGCGGCCAGCGCGCTGTCGTCCAGTGCGCCGCTGTCGTCCCGCGTCGCCAGGGCGTGCAGCTCGTCGGTGACGGTGAGCAGCGCGGTCAGTTGGCCGGCGAGCCGGATCTCCAGCTCCTCCTCGCGGGAGCGGTGCGGGATCTCCGGGGCGACGGCCATGGTGTGGACCGACTTGGTGCGGATCGGTTCGTACATGGGACGGCCTCCTGAAAGCGTCTGGAAGACCATCCTAGCTTAGACATTGTCTAAAGTTGTGGTCCGTATAGAAATTGCTTCGGCTCAGTACTGTCCGTAACCGTCCAGGAAGGAGCCGATGCGGGTGACGGCCTCCGTCAGATCGTCCTTGCTGGGCAGCGTGACCAGGCGGAAGTGATCCGGCTCCGGCCAGTTGAAGCCGGTGCCGTGCACAATCATGATCTTCTCGGCGCGCAGCAGATCCAGCACCATCTGCCGGTCGTCCTTGACTTTGTACACGTTCGGGTCCAGCCGCGGGAAGGCGTACAGCGCGCCCTTCGGCTTGACGCAGCTGACGCCGGGGATCTGCGTCAGCAGCTCGTACGCCGTGTCGCGCTGCTCCAGCAGCCGGCCGCCGGGCAGCACCAGTTCGTTGATCGACTGACGGCCGCCGAGGGCCGTGGCGACCGCATGCTGGGCCGGCATATTGGCGCACAGCCGCATATTGGCGAGGATCGTCAGCCCCTCGATGTACGAGGCGGCATGCGCCTTGGGGCCGCAGACCGCCATCCAGCCGCTGCGGTAGCCCGCCACCCGGTACGACTTCGACAACCCGTTGAAGGTCAGGGTCAGCAGGTCAGGAGCGAGCGAGGCGAACGGGGTGTGGGTGACGCCGTCGTAGAGGATCTTGTCGTAGATCTCGTCGGCGCAGACGATCAGGTTGTGCCGGCGGGCGATCTCCGCGATGCCCCGCAGCAGCTCGTCGTCGTATACGGCACCCGTGGGGTTGTTGGGGTTGATGACGACGATGGCCTTGGTGCGGTCGGTTACCTTGCGCTCGATATCGGCGAGGTCCGGCATCCAGTCCGCCTGCTCGTCACAGCGATAGTGCACGGCCGTGCCGCCGGAGAGCGAGACCGACGCCGTCCACAGCGGGTAGTCCGGGGCCGGGACCAGCACCTCGTCGCCGTCGTCCAGCAGCGCCTGCATCGACATCTGGATCAGCTCGGAGACGCCGTTGCCCAGGTAGATGTCGTCGACGGAGAGCTCGATGCCCTTGGTCTGGTAGTGCTGCATCACCGCGCGGCGGGCGGAGAGCAGGCCCTTCGCGTCGCCGTAACCGTGTGCCGTGCCGACCGAGCGGAGGATGTCCTCCAGGATCTCGGGCGGGCACTCGAAGCCGAACGCCGCCGGGTTGCCGGTGTTGAGCTTGAGGATGCGGTGACCCGCCGCCTCCAGCCGCATGGCCTCCTCGAGCACCGGGCCACGGATTTCGTAGCAGACGTTGGCGAGCTTCGTTGACTGGATCACCTGCATGTCCGCCACCTTACGGGCGCGTTTCGGCGACCGCCCGGTGTTTTTCCCCACGTTGGTCAGCGGACGGTGTGGGGTGTGTCACGCGTAGTGACGCTCTGTGGCCGGTCGTCGCGGCGCCCCTCCCGGGGGCACCGCTGATTCCGCGGCGCCCGCTGATTCCGCGGAGTGCCCGGCGGCCGGGAGCGCGGCTCGCTACGCTCCGGGCACATGTCCACCTCGGCGCCGTTACCCCCGCCCGTCTCCCCCTCCACCGGTACGCCCGCCCCCTCGCCGCGCGGCCCTTTCGTGCTGCTCAACGACGAACCGGTGGCCGAGTCCGGCGCGGATCTGCTCGGCGTCGGCCGGGCCGCCCGCCAGCTGGCCGGACTACTGGTCGCCTCCCGCGCCTCCACCCCGTTCACGCTCGCCGTCGACGCCGGCTGGGGGATGGGCAAGAGCAGCCTGATGCGGCTGGTCGACGCGGAGCTGGCACACGCCCCCGAGGCGCACGCCGTCTGGTACAACGCCTGGACCTCACAGGGCGCCGATGCGCTGGAGGGCCTGATCAAGTCCGTCCTGATGCGGTTCGACCGGCGGGTGCTGCGGCGGGCGCTGCAACGGATCTCCGAGCGGCGCGCCCTGCTGCGGGCCGTCCGCGCGGTGACGACGGTCGCCGCCGGGCCGCTCGGGGCGGCCGGACTGGTCGACGAGCTGTGGAAGACCCTGTCCGTCAACTCCCAGGCCCGCAACGAGATGCGCGGGGCGATCGGCGAACTGGTGCAGGAGTGGTCGCAGACCGATGACTTCCGGCCGCGCCGGCTGCTGGTCGTCTTCATCGACGACCTCGACCGCTGCCCGGAGGAGACGGTGCTCGCGGTCTGTGAGGCGGTGAAGGTCTATCTGGACGTGCCGGGCCTGGAGTTCGTCATCGGGTGCGACCGGTCGGCGCTGGCGCCCAACGGGCTGTTACGCGATCTGTCCCCCGCCGCCTCGGCGTTCATGGAGAAGATCTTCCAGACGAGCTACCGCATTCCGGTGCCGGACCAGCAGGGCGTGCGGGCGTACATCGACTGGTGCGCCCGGACCGTCGGCATCGATCAGCTCCTGGACGAGCGGCTGACCACGATGCTCGCGGAGCGCTCGGCCCGTAACCCCCGCCGCATCAAGCGCCTGGTGAACGGCTTCGTGCTGGAGGCGACGCTCAATCCGATGTGGGACGACTTCGCGCCCGAGGCGGTGGTCAGGACGTTGCTGCTCCAGTACTTCTACCCCGACTTCTACCGGATGGTGGCCGGGGCCGCCGGGTCCGGCGCGGGCGATGTGATCGCCGAGTTCCGTACCTACCGGGAGGTGCGCCGGCTGCTGCGGACACCCGACCCGATCCCCGTGGCGGAGCTGCCGACGGTGACCCGCTTCCTGCGCGAGCACGACCTGCCGGAACAGGACGCGGACGGCCGGGACGCGACACTGAGCCGACTGGAGCGCCAACTGCCCAGCACCTTCCCGGAGATGGTGCGCGACCAGGAGTTCACCTCGCTGATCGACGGCTTGGTGGCGCTGTCCCGGTCCGAGGAGCTGCTGCGGCGCTTGCGCGAGGGGGCCGAGCTCCCGGCCGCGGTGGAGCCGGAGCCCGCCGCCGCGTACGTCCAGTCGCTCCCGACTCAGGCACAGCCGCCGGCGGGGGCGTACGGGGGGATGCAGTCCGGGGCATACGGCGGGATGCAGTCCGGGGCATACGGCGGGATGCCGACGGGGGCGTACGGGGCGATGCCGGCGGGGGCCTACGGCGGGATGCAGCCGGGGGCCTACGGTGCGGTGCCGGCGGGGCGGACGGCGGCGCCCGGCGCGGACGTCGCGCCGCTGCGGTACGTGCGCATCCTCTGGGTGGACGACCACCCACGGAACAACAAGTCCCTGGTCAACGCCTTCCGGGCGGCCGGTGCGGTGGTGCGGATCGCCGAGGATTCCGCAGCCGCCGACGCCGCCCTCGCCGTCGAACGGCCGACGCTGATCGTCTCCGACATCGAGCGGGACGGTAATCCGCGGGAGGGCCTGGAGCACCTCGCACGCCTGCGGCGCGACGGCCGCTACGACGGCCCGTTCGTCTTCTACGCGGGCCGCGTCACCCCGGAACGATCGGCGGTGGCCGAGGAGTTGGGGGCGCATCTGACGAGCAGCGGGCCCGAGATCGAGCGGCTGGTCCTGCGCGCGGCCGAGGCGGAACGTCCCCTGCCCTGACCCGGGCCGGGGGACACCTCTACCCCCGGCCCGCCGCCGTCCGCCGTACCGCCCGCCCCGCCAGGACATCCGTCCGCCGGCCGTCCTCGATCACGAACCGGCCGTCGATCAGTACATGCGGGAGGCCGGTGGGCGGGGTGCGCGGGGCCTCGAAGGTGGATCCGGCGGCGACCGTTTCGGGGTCGAAGAGGACGAGGTCGGCGCGGTGGCCCTCGCGGACGAGGCCGCGGTCGGGGAGCCGCAGGCGGGCGGCCGGGCGGCCGGTCAGATGGGCGACGCACTCCTCCAGCGACAGCACACCCAGCTCGCGGACGTACCTGCCGAGGTAGTGGGGGAAGGTGCCGTACGCGCGCGGATGCGGCTTGTGGCCCTGGAGGATGCCGTCGCTGCCGCCGGTGTGCACCCGGTGGCGCATGATCCGGCGGACGTTGTCCTCGTGGCCGACGTGCTGCAGGATCGTCGAGCCCAGACGGTCGTCGGTCAGCAGACGCCGGGCGGTCACCCACGGGTCCTCGCCGCGCTCCGCCGCGCTGCGGGCGAGGGTCTTGCCGACATAGCCGGCCAGAGCGGGGTCCGAGACACCGGAGATCTCGATGGTGTCCCATTCGATGGGCACCCCGTGACAGCCGTCCGCCCCGTCGACCTCCATGACCCGGCGGATCCGCTCGGCCGTCGCATCGTCGCGGAGGCGGGCCAGGATCGCCTCGGGACCGCCCTCGCTCGCCCAGCTCGGCAGCATCGCGACCAGGGTCGTACAGCCGGGGGTGTACGGGTAGGTGTCGAGGGTGATGTCCGCGCCGTCGTCCAGCGCGCCGTCCAGGAGCGAGAGCAGTTCCGGCGCGCGGCCCTCGTTGACGCCGAAGTTCATGGTGGCGTGCGCCAGATGCAGCGCACAGCCGGCCTCGCGGGTGAGGGCCACCATCTCCTCGTACGCCTGGAGGGCGCCCGCCCCGTAGGAGCGGTGGTGCGGGCAGTAGTAGCCGTCGTAGTGGGCCACCACCCGGCACAGTTCGGTCAGTTCCGCGTCGGAGGCGTACATCCCGGGGGTGTAGGTCAGACCGGAGGAGAGCCCCACCGCGCCCTGTTCCAGGCCTTCGGCGACCAGCTGCTTCATCCGCGTCAGCTCGTCGGCGGTGGCGGCGCGGTCGTCCCAGCCGAGGGCGAGCATCCGGACGGTGCCCTGCGGGATGAGGTAGGCGGCGTTGACGGCAATGCCGTGGCCGTCGAAGCCGTGGTCGAGGCGGTCGAGGTACTCGCCGACCGTGCGCCAGGTGAAGTCGACGGACGTGTCCTTGGGCCCGCCGCCGTTCCAGCCGGTGATCTGGGTCCGGATCTCGGCGAGGGTCCGGTCGTCGACCGGCGCGTACGACAGACCGTCCTGGCCGATGACTTCGAGGGTGACGCCCTGGGCGGCCTTCGCCTCGTGTGCGGGGTCACGCAGCAGCGCGAGGTCGCTGTGGGCGTGCATATCGATGAAGCCGGGGGAGAGGGCGAGACCCTGGCCGTCCACCACGCGGGCGCCGCCGGGGCGCGGGCCGCCGTCCGTCTCGCGGTGGATCGACGCGATCCGGCCGCCGGCCAGGGCGACATCGGCGCGGTAGGACGGACCGCCGGACCCGTCGATGACGCGGACGTCGCGGAGCACGGTGTCCATGGCTGGGACTGCCTTTCTCGGAGCCTCGGTGCCTCGGTGCCTCGGTGCCTCGGTGCCTCGGTGTCCCGGGGCCTCAGGAGCTCGGGCCGGGGGACCGGCGGCGCGCGCCGCGGGGGATCGGCGCGCACCGCCGGGGTCGGGGAGGAGGGCGGGCAAGCCACGCCCTCCAGGCCTGGGCCGTTTCTTTCGGATCACGGCCTGGGCGGTGTCTTCCGGCTCGGGGCCGGACCGGTCCTAGAAGAAGGTGCGGATGAAATCGGTGACCGTGCCGTCCTGCTCGACCAGCGGGATCAGCTGCCACTTGTCGAAGGACGTGCAGGGGTGCGACAGGCCCAGCCCGACCCAGTCACCGACCTCCAGGTCGCCGGCCCGCTCGGTGCTGACCCAGGCGTGCTGGTCGGACAGGCCGGTGACGGTCACGCCGTCCGCCGGCCGCAGGGTGCCGTCCCGGCCGGACCGTACGACCTGGGCCTGCGGCAGATGCAGGTCGTACGCCGCATCGCGCTTGCCCGCGTTGAGGAACGCCTGCTCGGGCGTGGGGCGGGAGACGACCTGCGCCCAGAGACGGAAGGCGGGCCGCAGCGCGCCCTCCTCCGGGACGCGGTTGAACGGGGTGAGGTGACGGTAGTGACCGTCGTCGTGCGAGACATAGGCGCCCGAGCGCAGCAGCTTGAGGACCGGGGCGGACAGCTCGGGGATCTCGGCGAAGACGTCTGCCACCGCATCGAACCAGGCGCTGCCGCCGGCGCTGATGACGATCTGGTCGAGGTCGGTGAACCGGCCCGCCTTGTCGAACTCCACGGCCAGTGCGACCAGTCGGCGCAGCCAGGCGGTCACCCGCTCGGGGGTGGCGTCGGGCACCTCGCCCTCGTAGCCGGCGACGCCGACCAGACGGAGGGTGTCCACACCCGCGAGGGCATCGGCGAGTTCGAGGCATTCGGCCTCGGTACGCACGCCGGTACGGGCGCCCTCGCCGGCGCCGAGCTCGACGACGACATCCACGGGGCGGGTGGCGCCGGCCTCGCGCAGCGCGGTGTCCATCAGCTCGATGCCGCGCAGTGAGTCGACGTAGCAAAGGAAGCGGAAGCCGGGGTCGGCGGCGAGCTCACCGGCGAGCCAGTGCAGCGCGGCCGCGTCCACGAGCTCGTTGGCCAGGAAGATCCGCTCGATGCCGTAACTGCGGTAGACGCGGGCCTGGTGGGGGACGGCGGCGGTGATGCCCCAGGCGCCGTGCTCCAGCTGGCGGGCGAAGAGCTGCGGTGCCATGCAGGTCTTGCCGTGCGGGGCGAAGGCCAGGCCGTGCCGGGCGGCGTAGGTCTCCATCAGCGCCAGGTTGTGGGCGACCGACTCGGCGGAGAGGGCGAGGACGGGGGTGGTGAACCCACCGCCGAAGAGGTTGCGGCGCTCGGCGGCCAGCTGACCGACGGTCCGGCCCTCGGCGTCCGGGGGGAGCGCCTTGAAGCGGTGGTCGACCCGCTCGTCCGCGAGCTCCTCGAGTCCCTGCGCGAGCCGTTCGCCGGCCATGGGGCCTCCTCAAAAGATCTTGTTGCACCATCTGCAACACTCATTGCGTATATCGCGTACCGCTGTCTAACATCCGAGCCATCGCCCGGTCAATGGTGGGAAACGCGGCAGGAAACGGCCGCAACACCGTGCGGCATCCGGCCGGAACCCGGTGCGGCACCCGGCCCGGGCGCGCACCACAGCGAAGGAGCGGAACCGATCGTGACCAGGTCCTCGAACGCCGGCGACACCCCCGTCCCGGGCGGCACACCCGTCCCGGACGTCGACGTCGTCTGTCTCGGCGAGTCCATGGTCACCTTCCTGCCGAACCTGCCCGGCCGGCTCGCCGACGTACCGTCCTTCGACCGCGCCATCGGCGGCGCCGAATCCAATGTCGCCTGCACCCTCGCGCGCACCGGCCACAGCGCACGCTGGGTCTCCCGGGTCGGCACCGACGGCTTCGGCGACCACCTGCTGGCCGCCATCGCCGACTGCGGCGTCGATGTCAGCCACGTCCGGCGCGACCCGCTGCGCCCCACCGGCATCTACTTCCGCACCGCCGGCGACCGCGCCACCGACACCCACGAGGTCGCCTACTACCGCGCCGGTTCCGCCGCCTCCGCCATGACGGCCGCGGACATGGACCTGCCCGCGATCCGCTCCGGCCGGGTCCTGCACCTGTCCGGCATCACGGCGGCGCTGTCCGAGGACTGCCTCGGCCTGATGCGTGAGCTGACCGCCCGCCGCCCGGGGCGTCCGCTGCTCTCGTTCGACGTCAACTACCGGCCGGGGCTGTGGCGCGACAGGGCCCGGGCAGGGGCGCTGCTCGAACTCGCGCGGGGCGCCGACCTCGTCTTCGTGGGCGACGACGAGGCCCGCGACGCATGGGGCCTGTACGACGCACGCGCCATCAGTGAAGCGCTGCCGGAACCGGACGTCCTGGTCGTCAAGCAGGGCAAGGCCGGAGCCACCGTGTTCCAGCGCACCACCGCGACCGGCGAGCGCCGCGACGGCGCGGCCGGCACCGCCACCTTCGTCCCCTCCCTGAACGTCGACCTCGTGGCAGCCACCGGCGCCGGAGACGCCTTCGCCGCCGGATTCCTCTCCGCCACCCTCCGCGGCCTCCCCGTCCGCACCCGCATCCGGTACGGCCACCTGTGGGCCGCCGCCGCCCTCACCGTCCCCGGCGATCTCGCGACGCCGCCCGCCCGCGCGCACGCCGACCGCCTGGCGGACCTCGACGACGCGGCCTGGGGGAGACTGCACCTCGGCCCCGGCTGGACCGAAGCCGAAGCATCCGGCCGCAGGGCCGGCGAGGAGGTACGTACGCGGTGAACGAGCGACGCGAGAGAACCATCGAGAGGTGCACCCCTGGCGAAGACAGGGCCGAGCGAAGCGAGGTTCCGGCATGAGCCAGACCGTCGACCGAGCGCTGAGCATCCTGCCGCTGCTCGCCGAGGGACCCGCCGACCTGGGACAGGTCGCCGACCGGCTCGGTGTCCACAAGTCCACGGCCCTCCGGCTGCTGCGCACCCTCCACGAACACGGCCTCGTCTACCGCCAGTCCGACCAGCGCTACCGCCTCGGCACCCGGCTCTTCGCCCTCGCCCAGCAGGCCGTCGAAAACCTCGACGTACGCGAGATCGCCCACCCCCACCTCGTCGCACTCAACGAGACCTGCGGACACACCGTCCACCTCGCGGTCTACGAGGAGAACGAGGTCCTCTACATCGACAAGGTGGAGAGCCGCTACCCGGTCCGGATGTACTCCCGGATCGGCAAGCCCGTCGCGATCACCGTCGCCGCGGTCGCCAAGCTGCTCCTCGCCGATCTGCCCGAACCCGAGCGCCGCGCCCTCGCGGAGAAGCTCGACTACCCCCTCTACACGTCCCGTTCGACTCCCCACGCCACGGCCTTCCTCGCCGAACTGGCCAAGGTCCGCGAACAGGGCTGGGCCACCGACCTCGGTGGCCACGAGGAGTCCATCAACTGCGTCGCGGCCCCCATCCGCGGCACGGACGGGCGCGTGGTCGCCGCCATGTCGGTCTCCGCGCCGAATGTCGTCGTCACCGCCGAGGAACTCCTCACGCTGCTCCCGCTGGTACGCCGCACCGCCGACACCATCAGCCGGGAGTACTCCGGAACCGCAATTCCCCAGTAACCACTGGTCCCGTACAGGAAGCCTGAACACCATGACCGAGAAGATCGCGCTCACCCCGGCCACCCACACCACCCCGCCCGCGAAGTTCTCCCACGGCGTCAAGAAGGGCAACATCCTTCAGATCGCCGGCCAGGTCGGCTTCCTCCCCGCGGTCGAGGGCCAGGCCCCCACCCCGGCCGGCCCCACCCTGCGCGAGCAGACCCTGCAGACCTTCGCCAACGTCCGGGCCATCCTCGAAGAGGGCGGCGCGAGCTGGGACGACGTCATGATGATGCGCGTCTACCTCACCGACGTGGATCACTTCGCCGAGATGAACGAGATCTACAACGCCTACTTCGAGGAGCAGGGCCTCAAGGAGGCACCCTCGGCCCGTACGACCGTCTACGTCGGTCTGCCCAAGGGCCTGCTCATCGAGATCGACGCCCTCGCGGTCCTGAGCTGAGGCACAAACCCCTTGCCCCGCCTGCCGTTAGCGCCATCGAGCGCACTGTTCGCCGCACGGCACGGCGCCCCGTACCGACGGGGTGCCGTGCCGCGGACCCCCCTGCCTGGAGATGCCTTCCAGGGGACCACCCGGACCTCCCGGGGCCCGCCCCTGCCTGACAACGGAGTCACCCCATGTTCCTTGCTGCCACGCCCGCCACCCCGCCACCACCACCCCACACCGGTGGACTGCTCGCCCTGATACCGGGCACCGCGGGGCTTCTCACGGTCGCCGCCCTGGGCATCGCCCTGCTCCTCGTCCTGATCATCAAGGTCCGGCTGCAGCCGTTCGTCGCGCTGCTGACGGTCTCCATCGCGGTGGGCCTGGCCGCCGGGCTCTCCGTCACCGAACTCTTCGGCACGGTCCAGAAATCCGACGCCGTCTCGATGATCGAGACCGGTATGGGCGGCATCCTCGGGCATGTCGCCATCATCATCGGCCTGGGCACCATGCTCGGCGCGATCCTCGAAGTCTCGGGCGGAGCCGAGGTATTGAGCTCCCGGCTGCTCCGCCTCTTCGGCGAGAAGCGCGAACCCCTCGCCATGGGCCTGACCGGCCTGATCTTCGGCATCCCGGTCTTCTTCGACGTCGGCATCTTCGTCCTCGCGCCGATCGTCTACGCCGCCGCCAAGCGCAGCGGCAAGTCGATCCTGCTCTACTGCATGCCGCTGCTCGCCGGTCTGTCGATGACCCACGCCTTCCTGCCGCCGCACCCCGGCCCGGTCGCCGCCGCCGGCCTCTTCAAGGTCGACCTCGGCTGGATCATCCTCATGGGCATCATCTGCGGCATCCCGGCGGTGCTCGCCGCCTGGGGCTACGCGGCCTGGATCGGCAAGCGGCTCTTCGTCGCCGTCCCGCAGGACATGGTCGAGGCCGCGGAGGAGGCCAAGGCCGCGGTCACCGCGGAGAAGGACGCGGCCGGCGTCAAGCCGCACGAGGCGCCGGTCTCCCTGGGCACCGTCCTCACCATCATCGGCACCCCGCTGGTCCTGATCCTCCTGGCGACCTTCTCCTCCATCGCCCTGGCCCCCTCGACCGGCCGGTCGGTGATCGAGTTCTTCGGCCACCCCTTCGTCGCCCTGACGATCGCCCTGCTGATGTCGTACTACCTGCTGGGCATCCGCCGCGGCTGGTCCCGCAAGTCCCTGGAGACGGTCTCCACCGCCTCGCTCAAGCCCGTCGGCAACATCATCCTGGTCGTCGGCGCCGGCGGTATCTTCGGCGCCGTCCTCAAGGGCAGCGGTGTGGCCACCGCCCTCTCCGACACCTTCCACAACGTCGGCCTCCCCGTCATCGTCCTCGCCTATCTCCTCTCCCTTGTCCTGCGCGTCGCCCAGGGCTCGGCCACGGTCGCCATCGTCACCACGGCCGGCATCGTCGTCCCCCTCGTCGAGGGCCAGGGCATGTCGCAGGCCCATCTGGCGCTGATCATCATGGCGATCTCGGCCGGGTCGATCTTCGCTTCGCATGTGAATGACGGGGGGTTCTGGATGGTGAGCAAGTACTTCGGGATCACGGAGCGCGACACGCTCAAGTCCTGGACCGTGCTGGAATCGGTGCTCTCGGTCGCCGGGTTCGCGGTGGCGGCGCTGGTGAGCCTGGCCGTGTAGGCGCGGGTGGCGGCTTCCCGTCTCCGTACGTACGCCGATGGGGCGCCCGGCACCGGGCGCCCCATCGGCGTCAGGCCGCGTGCCCGTACCCCCGCGCCCCTTCGCGCGGCAGTACGGCCCACATCCGCGTCCCGTTACCGGGCTCCTGCGACGACCCGAGTCCCCACTTGCCGTCGCAGGCCTCCATCACGCAGGCGAGCAGCAAGAGCAGGGACCGCCGCCTGCCGTCGCAGGCCGCCGCGAGACGGCGGTGGGTATGGCGCGGGTGCCCGTCGTAGAGGCTGATGCGCAGGGCGTCGTCGCGATAGCGGAGCGACAGGTAGACGCTGTCGGACGGCGTGAACAGGCATGCACAGGCGGCGAGTTCGCCGATCACCTGGATGGCGGCGGCGGTCACGTCATGCAGACCGTGCGCTTCCAGGATCGTACGGGCGGCGGAGCGTGCGACGGCCGGACTGGCGAGCGCGGCGGGAAGAGTGAGGCCGTAGGCCAGGTTTTCCGGCACGCGAGGTGTGCGGGTGTCGAGGGGGTGCGGGCAGACGGTCATGGCTGCGGGCATGGCAACTCCCTTTTGATGACGGGTGGTTGATGGTGCGGCAGCCGGTGGCCTGTCTCCCTGGCGCGGCCTGCCCTCCCAGGGCAGGAGGATGCGGGCAGGCTCGCGCGATGCGCTTCCGGCTGTGTGGAGCGTAAGCGCTGCGTTACTGACTGTAGGGCAGTGAGGGTTAAATTTGCCACTGCGTCGGGAGTTTTCTGGCCCTTGGTGGTGCCTCTCGCCCGTCAGGCGGCAGACTTCTCAACATCTCGAAGTCGGAGGGACCTTCATGGCGCAGAGGACAACGCCGACCGAACGCCAGCAGCGGCTGGGCGCCGAACTCCGCAAGCTGCGGACGGCGGCAGGCATGTCCGCCGAATCCGCAGCCGGGCTGCTGGGCATCGACCGGAGCAGGCTCTCCAACATGGAGGCGGGTCTGCGCCCCATCAGCCCGGAGCGGCTCCGCACTCTGGCCTGCAACTGTCACTGCCGCGATGAGAAGTATGTCGATGCACTGGTGGCCATGGCTCAGTCCAGCCGGGGCTGGTGGGAGAAGTACCGGGGCAGTCTCCCTGTCGGGCTGCTGGACATCGCCGAGTTCGAGTGGCACGCGGTACGCATGCGCACCGCGCACACAGTGCATATGCCGGGCCTGCTGCAGACCAGCGACCACGCCACCACCATCTTTCGCGTCGGCGTTCCTCCTATGCCGGAGCATGAGATCGCGCTACGGGTTGCCCACCGGATGGAACGCCAGCAAGTGCTGGACGGCGATGACCCGTGCGGATACGTCGGCATCATCCATGAGGCCGCGCTGCGGATGCAGTTCGGGGGACGGGCGATCGCCCTCGCCCAGTTGAAGCACCTCCTCGCCATGTCCGAGCGCGACAATGTGACCTTGCGCGTGATTCCTTTCGAAGCCGGCGAGTTTCCGGGTGCCGGGCAGACCGTGATCTACGCGGAAGGTGTGGCGCCGCAACTGGATGCCGTGCAGGTTGACAGCACGCATGGGCCGGAGTTCGTCCACTTGGAGGCGCAGTTGAACCGGTACCGGTCCCAGGTGGACGGAATGGAACGGGTTAGCCTCTCCCCCGAACGTTCGCGCGACTTCATCCAGGTCGTTGCGCGTCAACTTTGAGGGGCACTCCATGGCTGACATCCGCTGGGAAGAGCCGTTCTGCGCCGAAGGCTCGGCGTGCTTCCGTCTCGGCACCGACGACCAGGGCAACGCCTACATCGCCGTAGCGGGCGCCGAGGACGCCTACGTCACCGATAGCCGCGAAGCTCTCCGTACGCTCATCCGTGAGATAAAGGCAGGCAAGGCCGACCACCTGCTCTAGGTGTACCCGCCCTCGCCTGGGCGCGGCGGGCCGCGTCGTGGTGACGCGGCCCGCCTCTCGTGCCGGCAGTGGTGCGTCAACTGCCGCTGCTGCAGTACTGCGCCTCCTTGCCGATCGCCCGATAAGGACAGTCCGCGATCTCCAGCAGCCGGAGCACCGCCTCACGGTTTCGCGACGTCTCCTTCGGGATGACCGTGTCACGCGGGTAGAAGCCGCCGGAGCCGGAAGAGGACGGGTACATCTCGAAGGTGTAGGCGAACACCTTCTGGTCCCCCCACAGCCAGTCGTCGATCGCGCCGTCGGTGATGTACAGCTCGCTGGACTGCTCGGGGGTGTAGCCGTTGCTGGCGGCCATGTTCTTGCCGATGGTGGCGAAGGCGTCGTGGTCGTCCTGGGTCATGCCGGGGCCGGTGTCGTCGTCGGTGAAACCGAAGGGCCACAGGACCAGTTCGCTGTAGGTGTGGAAGTCGATGGCGGCCTTGATCTGCTGCTTGCCGCCCACGATGCGGCTGTGGACGAACTTCGAGACGACCTGGACCTCGGGGGCGGAGGCGGCGGACGGGCCGCGGTAGGTCTCGGAGGAGGGGCTGGACGAAGAGCCGCCGCAGCAGCCCCACTTGAAGTCCCAGTTGCGGTTGAGGTCGGTGCCGACGCTGCTGGATCCGGCGTTGGGCTGGCGGTTCTTGCGCCAGCTGCGGAACGAGCCGGAGGCGATGTCATAGGCGCCGCCGTCCGGATTCAGGTCCGGGATGATCCAGATCTCACGGGAGTCGAGCATCTTGGTGATGCGGGAGTCGGTCCCGTACTTCGAGGTGAATTCGTTGAGGAGGTAGAGGGCCATCTCGACGGTGAGATGTTCCCTGGCGTGCTGGTGGGCGGTGAAGAGGACTTCGGGCTCGGCCTCGTCCTTGGCGACGTTCTTGCTGAGCTTGAGGGCGAGGAGGGCGCGGCCCTCGTGGGACGTGCCGATGACCTGCTTGCTCAGGAGGGCGGGGTACTTGGCGACGAGGGCGTCGATCTCCTTCGTGGCCTCGTCGTAGGTGTGGTACTTCGTGTAGCCGGCGGGGAAGTCCTTGACCCGGGTGCCGGGGGGCGCGGGCTCGGTGGCCGGGGGATCGGGCAACCTGCGGAGCGCGTAGCCGAGTTGGCGGGCGGCGGCGGCCTGGGTGCGGTTCGCCGTGATGACGACGGCCCGGGCGTGGACCTCGTCGATGGTGGCGCCGGTCGTGGTGAGGGCGGTGCGCTGGGCGGGGGTGGCGAGGCCCGTCACCTCGTACTGATGGGGGAGTTCGGTGCTCGCCACGGAGCCTGCCGCGGGTCGGGCCGAGGGGAGGTCCTGCGCCTGGGCGGCGGCGATCGGGGCGGCGAGTGCGAGGGAGAGGAGCGCGGTGAGGACGGTTCTGCGTCCGCCGCGGATACGTGGTCGCATGCGGTCTCCTGTGGGGTGTGAGGCGAAGCGACGGCGTCAGTGTTGGTGCGTTGGCATGACCGGGTCAAGGCGTCGCAAAGCCAGATATGAGGCCGTCGGCGGACCGCTCCGGCCGGGGTGAACCCGGCAACTGCCCATCGTTTTCGGGAAATTCATTGCCTCATGCCGCGGTGGCGCCAACAATGCGCACGACAAAGCCGAAGGCTCCTCAAAGGGGCTTCGGTGACATGAGCGGAGAGGACCCCCACATGAACAGACCTCTCGTCGGCACCCTGGCCACGGCCGTGCTGGGAGCCGCAGCCCTGGCGGGCACCGTCGGAACGGCCCACGCGGCGCCGCAGCACGGGACGCAGCACGTCAAGCAGCAGCACCTCAAGCAGCAGCTCCCCCAGCGGCACAAGACCAAGGCGGTGGACTTCGCCGGCACCGTCGCGCTGAGCAACTGCTCCGGGTCGGTCGTCCGGATGCCCACCTCGCAGCCGAACGACCCGGCCCTGGTGATGTCCAACGGCCACTGTCTGGAAAGCGGTATGCCCGGCGCCGGCGAGGTCATCGTCGACCAGCCGTCCAGCCGGAGCTTCACCCTGCTCGACAAGTCGGCCGGCCGGGCGGGCACGATCAAGGCCACCAAGATCGCGTACGCCACGATGACCGACACCGATGTCTCGCTCTACGAGACCTCGTCGACCTACGCCCAGATCGAGCAGAAGTACGGGATCAAGCCGCTGGAGCTGGCCACCGACCACCCGGTCAAGGGCGCGGCCATCAGTGTCGTCTCCGGCTACTGGAAGAAGATCTACTCCTGCAACATCGACGGGTTCGTGCCCACCCTCAAGGAGGGCGACTGGACCTGGAAGGACTCGGTCCGCTACACCCCGCAGTGCCAGACGATCGGCGGCACGTCCGGATCGCCGGTGGTCGACACCGCCACCGGCAAGGTCGCGGCCATCAACAACACGGGCAACGAGGACGGCGAGAAGTGCACCGTCAACAACCCGTGCGAGGTCGACGAGAACGGCAATGTCACGGTGCACAAGGGCACCAACTACGCCGAGGAGACGTACGGGATACCGAAGTGCTTCGGTGTCGGCAACAAGCTGGATCTGAGCGCGGCCGGGTGTGCGCTGCCGAAGCCGGCGGCCACCCGAAGGTGAACTGACGCGAAGCGCGACGCCAGGTCCCGTGCACGGGGTGCGCGGGACCTGGCGGTGTGTGGGGGGTGGCGCCGGGGCACCGGAGCGCCGGTGCCGTGGTGCCGTTACGGGAGACCGTGGACGTGCGCGCCCACCTGGTGTGCGAACTCATTGCCGTTGGCGGCATCCCAGTTGGTGGACCAGGTCATCGCGCCGCGCAGGCCCGGGTAGGTCCTGGACGGCTTGAAGGAGCCGCAGCTGGTGCCCTGGGTGAGGCAGTCCAGGGCGGCGTTGACGACGGACGGGGCGACATACCCGCTGCCGGCCGCGCTCGCGGAAGCCGGCACGCCGATGCCGACCTGGGACGGGTCGAGCCCGCCTGCCAGCTGGATACAGGCGAGCGAGGTCAGGAAGTCGACCGAGCCCTGGGAGTAGACCTTGCCGTCGCAGCCGTTCATCGAACCGCTGTTGTAGTACTGCATATTGACGGCGGTCAGAAAGTCCTTGATGCCGAGCGCTGTCTTGAAGTACTCGTTCTGCGGTGACTGCATATCGATGGTCTGCGGCGCCATGGTCACCACGACGTCGCCGTGCCGGGCGTGTACGGCCTTGAGCGCCTGTGTCATATAGGTGGAGTTGAGGCCGTTCTCCAGGTCGATGTCGACGCCGTTGAAGCCGTATTCGTCCATCAGGCCGTTGAGGGAGTCGGCGAAGTTCTTGGCGGAGGTGTCGTCGCTGACGGACACCGCGCCCTTTTCGCCGCCGACGGAGAGGATCACCGACTTTCCGGCCGCCTGCTTCGCCTTGATGTCTGCCTTGAATTCGTCGGTGGAGCCATAGCCGACGGCCGGGTCGAGGTGGAAGGCGACGGCGCCGGGCGTGCCGGTCGCTTCGGCGAACGAGACCGCGATGATGTCGTAGGCGTCGTCGACGTCCTTCAGTTTCTGCACCGTGGCGCCGTTGTTGAAGTTCTGCCAGTAGCCGGTGACGGCGTGCGCGGGAACGGCCGCTGTGTGTGCGGCGGTGGCGGGCCGGGGGTGGTCCCCGGAGGCGTGGGCGGTGCCGGCCGCGAGGATGCCGGCCGAGGTCAGTGCCGCAGCGGCCAGTGCGGCCAGGAGTCTTGCCGTCAGCCTGTTTTTCGACGTGCCTGATCGTGCGCGAACCACGATTGCCTCCGTGTGGGGGGAAGGAGAGGGGAGTGGTGCGGATGCGCGATTCAGGGGCCCCTGCGCGTGCGGTACAACGTGGTCCAGACCATTGATCCTGTCAAGAGTCCTGCCGGAAGCGGATGTTCCCCTGAAGGCCGCTCGGGCGGTATGCGCCCTTTCCCTACGGGGTGATGGTCATGACGAGTAGCCCAGAACGTGTTCTCTGGGACGTATCTCTGTGGATAAAGTGCTGAACGTATGGCGCCTATGGCGCAGAGCTGTGCCGATCCGCGGTCCCGGGGCCCCCGGCGGCCGGAGGGAGTGGGGGAGCGACGTGCCGACCGCGATTGCCGTCACCAGCCCGGACCTCGCGATGCCCGCGACCGACCGGCAGACCCCCGCCGCCGTCGTTCTGCAGGCCCCGCATCTCCAGCCGCTGGACGACGCCCTGACGGAGACCAGCGCCGTCCTGGAGCACCACGGCCACCTCATCGTGCTGTACTCCTCGGCCTGCCCGCCGGAACACGTCCGCCGGCTGCACACCCTGCGCGCCGTCCTGGAGAGCGACCGGATCGCCATCGTGCCGCTGTCCCTGCCGCCACTGGGCGTGGCGTTACTGGCCCGCCAGCTGCGGCAGTTGTCGCTGTGCGACTTCAGCCCCGGTGTGCTGGCCAGCGCCGCGCGGCTGCTGCCCCACTACATTCACGCCGGCGCCCTGCTGGGCAGCGTCAGCGGCCTGGACCGGATCGAGGTCGACCTGCGGTCCCATGTGAAGTCCTGGCTGCCCGGCGCGCACTTCGCGGTGCTGGCCCATCCCGAGCCGCAGCTGCTTCACCTGGACCGGCACAGCACCGAGGCCGGACTGCCCGCGCCCGGGTTCGCCACCCAGCTCGCGGTCGCCCGCGGCCAGCTCACCTCCGAGTGGGTGACCGGGGCGCTCGCTCCGGCCTGGCGGGTGCAGGGCGTGTACGAGGCCCGGCTGCCCGCCGAGTCCGCCCGGTGGTGGGGAACCCAGAAGCTGATCGAATTCGCGGCGGCCATACCGGATGTGTCGGTCCTTCACCAGCTGGTGGCCTCCGTACGGCGCGAGGCGTGCGGCTGGTGCGGACTGGAACTCCTGGGCGATCACTGTGCGTTCTGCGCGGCGCCGCTGTCGAGGGAACGGGCGGCGGGGGGTGGCGGCTCGGGGCAGGGGCCGGCGGCCATAGCGGGTCCGGAACCCGGGCCGGGCACCGCCACCGCGCACGCCCCTTCCGCCGCACCGTCGGCGGCTTCGGCCCCTGCGCTGCCTTCCGCTCCTGCTCCTGCGCCGTCTGCCGTGCGGGCACCGTCTGCCGCTCCTGCCCCGTCTCCCGCTCCCGCCCCTCCGCCGACCGTGGCTCCTTCCTCCCCCGCTGCCGCCGCTCCCCCCGCCCCTCCGCACCCGCCGACGTCCGCGCCGGCCCCGGGTCCCGCTCCCGAACTGCCGCCGGCCTCCGGAGGGCCGGGCGAGCCCGCACCTCCCTCGGCGCCGCCGGCCGAACCGCCCGCCTCGCCGTGGGGCGAACCGCCTCCCTCGCCGTGGGGCGAGCGCGGCCTCTCGCCGGTGGCACCTCCTGGTGTGGCCGGTGTGCTCGGTGTGCCGGACGTGGCGGGCGTACGCGGTGGCGGGCCCGGTGAACCGGGGCAGTTGGACGTCCGCGGGCCGGATCCGGCGGCGGGCTGCCCGGCAGCGTCAGGGAACCCGTACGGGTCCGGGCGTCCGGTACCGGGGAACCCCTACGCATCCGACGGCCCCCGTGCCCCCGGGCACTGGGAACTGCCCGGTCACCCCGACTTCGCCGGCCACCCGGAGCACCCCGGATACCCGGACCTGCCCGGTGGGCCGGAGGCCCCCGGCACCCCGCGGACGGTGGCCCGCGTGCGCTGAGCCCACCCGGGCCGCCCGCGCCCCCGCCCCCTCCGGCCGACCACGTCAGCCGCCGCCGGCCCGTCCCCGTCCGGCGCCCGCCCGCCCCCTGTCCGCCCGTCTTCTCCCCGTCCCGATCGAGGTCCCTCCCCCATGAACTCACGCCAGCGCCGCGGAGTGATCCTGCTGCTCCTGTCGGTTCTCTGTGCGGTCGGCGCGTTCGTCGGCGTACTGTCGGTGATCAAGAACGTCGAGTCCAAGGTCGGTCCCGAAAAGACGGCGTACCGGCTGAAGACGGATGTCGCGGCCTATAAAGCGCTGGATCCTGGGCAGTTCGAGAAGGTGAAGATGCCGCAGCGGTGGCTGCCGCCCACCGCCGTGACCGACCTGGACAAGGTCAGCGGCAGGATCGCGGTGACTCCGTTGAAGAAGGGGTCGCTGTTGCAGGACGACATGATCGTCGAGCGGCCCGCGCTGAAGGCGGGCCAGCAGGAGATCGCCATCATGATCGACGCGGCAACCGGCGTGGCCGGCAAGATCAACCCCGGTGCCCGGGTGAACATCTACGCCACCTTCGAGGGCAAGCGCCCCGAGGACAAGCCGGTCTCCAAGGTCATCGTCTCCGGCGCCCAGGTGATCGACGTCGGCAAGCTGACGCCGCTGGAGGCCAAGGACCCCGGCGACACCACCACCGCAGGCCGGCAGGCCGGTGAGGCCGTCCCGATCACCTTCGCGCTGAACACCCAGGACGCCCAACGGGTCGCGTACGCCGAGTCCTTCGCCTCTCACGTACGGCTCGCCCTGCTCGCCCCCGGCAGCGAGGCCACCATCCCGCCCGGCCAGCGCACCTACACCCTCGACGGCGACAAGTGACCCGGAGGCTCAGGTGACCATCCGTATCCTCCCGGCGATCGGCGACCCGGACGCCGCGCGAGCGGTGTCCTCGCTGCTCAACCAGCTGCCGGACGCCGAGCCCGCGCCCGCCGTCGCCGACTCCACGGCGCTGCTCAACGCGCTGGCCGGCGCCGCCGCCCAGGGCGCCGGCGGGTCTTCGGCCGGCGCCCCGCCCGCGGCCGGTCCGCCGTCCGCCGTCGAGGCGCTCCCCGAGGTCGTGCTCGTCCATGAGCGGATCGGTCCGACGCCGGCGCTGGAGCTGATCCGCGAGGTGGCGCTGCGCTTCCCCGCCGTCGGCGTCGTACTGATCACCACCGACGCCGGGCCCGCGCTGTTCTCCGCGGCGATGGACGCCGGTGCCCGCGGCATCGTCGGACTGCCGCTCGGCTACGACGAGTTGGCCGCCCGGGTGCAGGCCGCCGCCCAGTGGTCGGCGGGCGTACGGGTACACCTGGGGGGCAGCCCGGAGGCGGTCCCCGGACCGGCCGGCACCCTGGTGACCGTGACCGGCGCCAAGGGCGGGGTCGGCACCACCGTCACCGCCGTGCAGCTGGCGCTGGCCGCACGGGCCGCGGGCCGAAGCGTCGCACTGGTGGACCTGGATCTGCAGTCCGGCGATGTGGCCTCCTACCTGGACGTCCAGTTCCGCCGCTCGATCGTCGATCTGGCGGGCATTCAGGACATCTCCGTACGGGTCCTCCAGGACGCGGTGCACGACCACCACACGGGTCTCGGGCTGCTGCTGGCGCCCGAGGAGGGGGAGCGCGGCGAGGAGGTCGACGACCGGGCGGCCCGCCAGATCATCGGCGCGCTGCGCTCCCGCTACGAAGTGGTGCTGGTCGACTGCGGCTCCCAGATGCAGTCAGCCAACGCCGCGGCCGTCGAACTCGCCGATGTGGCACTGCTGGTGACGACCCCGGACGTGGTGGCCGTACGGGCCGCCAAGCGGCAGGTGCGGCTGTGGGACCGGCTGCAGATCCGTCAGGCGGAGGACACCACGACCGTGGTCAACCGCCTCACCCGTAACACCGAGATCCAGCCGCCGCTGGTCGCGAAGGCCACCGGCACCCAGGTCGCCAGGACCCATGTGCCGGCCGCCTTCAAGGAGCTCCAGCCCTGTGTCGACGCCGGCCGGATGCAGGATCTCGACGGACGGTCGACGGTGCGGCAGGCACTGTGGGCGCTGGCGGGCGAACTCGGCCTGGTCGAGTCACCGGCCGTGCGGCAGGGCCGGGGCAGCCATCGGGCCCGCCCGACGCTGACGGGGCGCAGGCGCAAGGCCATAACGCCGGGGGCGGCTCCCGGTTCCGGGGCAGGCCAGGGCCCGGCATCGGGGTCGGCCTCCGGGGCCGGGGCAGGGTCCGGCATCCGGCTCGGGGCGCGGCGCGGCTCCGCGGCGGCGGCCGGCGGCTCGGGCCCGTTCGATCCGGCCGGTCCGTACGAGGAGGGCTGAGCGGTGCGGCGCCCACTGGGCGGCAACGACCGGGGGCAGGTCGCCGTGGAGTTCATGGGACTGCTCCCGCTGATCCTGCTGGTCCTGGCGCTGCTGTGGCAGCTGGTGCTGGTCGGCTACGCCTATGCGCTCGCCGCCCACGCCGCCGACCGGGGCGCACGGGCCGGCACCGCGACGGAAGGCGGCGGTTCCGGCGCCTGCCGGTCCGCCGCCGAGGACGAACTGCCCAGCTCCTGGCGGGGCGGTGCCACCATCGCCTGCCGCCCCGAAGCAGGCGTGTGGAAGGCGACGGTCCAGATCGAGGTCCCGGTGCTCTTCCCCGGCGCGGGCAGCTTCCCCTGGTCCGCAAAGGGCTCGGCCGGCGCCGCGAAGGAGGTCCCCCGGTGAGCGCCGTACGTCTGCCCGCCCGGCTCCGCGGCCACGGCCGCGACCGGGGCACGGTGTCCGTCGAATTCCTCGGCTTCCTGCCGATCCTGCTGGTCATCGGGCTGGCCGTGGTCCAGCTCGGACTGGCGGCATTCGCCGTCCAGCAGGCCGGTACGGGAGCGCGCGCCGCCGCTCGTACCGCCTCGATGGACGAGGCCGACCGCACGACCGGCCCGGAGGCCGCCGGGCGGGCGGCGATGACCGGCTGGGTCTCGCGCGGCGCGAAGGTCCTGGTGGACGGCGGCGGGGGCGACGCGGTCCGCGCGACCGTACGCGTCACCATCCCCTCGCTGCTGCCCGGCATCGACGACTTCGGCACCGCCTCCCGCAGCGCCACCATGCCCCGCCCGCAGAAACCCGGCGCCCTGGGCCTCCGGGCAGCGCACCCGTACGAAGGAGCACCCTCGCGATGAGCCTGAAAGCCCGGATCGTCGCACCCGAGCCGGCCGGTGAGGCGCGCCAGGACAGCAACATGGTCGCCGTCTACCGCGCCAAGCTGCTCGAAGAGATCGACCTCGCCGAGATGTCCTCGCTGGCCGCGGCCGAGCGCCGCGGGCGGCTGGAGCGCGTCCTGGGCCACATCATCAGCCGTGAGGGGCCGGTGCTCTCCACCGCCGAACGCGCCCAGCTCATCCGCCGGGTGGTGGACGAGGCGCTCGGCCTCGGGGTGCTGGAGCCGCTGCTCGAAGACGCCTCGATCACCGAGATCATGGTCAACGGCCCGGACCAGGTGTATGTCGAGCGGGCCGGCCGGGTCGAGCTGCTGCCCGTGCGCTTCGCCTCGCACGAGCAGCTGATGCAGACCATCGAGCGGATCGTCTCGACCGTCAACCGGCGGGTCGATGAGTCCAATCCGATGGTCGACGCCCGGCTGCCGTCCGGCGAGCGCGTCAACGTCATCATCCCGCCGCTCGCGCTGAACGGCGCCACCCTCACCATCCGCCGCTTCCCGCGCGCCTACACCCTCGCCGAACTCATCGGCATGGGCACGCTCGACGAGCAGATGCTGATGATGCTGGCGGGGCTGGTGCGAGCCAAGTTCAACGTGGTGGTCTCCGGTGCCACGGGCGCGGGCAAGACCACGCTCCTCAACGCGCTGTCCGGCCTGATCCCGGACGGGGAGCGGATCATCACCGTCGAGGACGCCGCCGAACTCCAGCTCCAGCAGAGCCATGTCATCCGGCTGGAGTCCCGGCCGCCCAATGTGGAGGGCAAGGGCCGGATCACCATTCGCGACCTGGTACGCAACTCCCTGCGGATGCGACCCGACCGCATCATCGTCGGCGAGGTGCGCGGCGGGGAGACCCTCGACATGCTCCAGGCGATGTCGACCGGCCACGACGGTTCGCTCGCCACCGTCCACGCCAACAGCGCCGAGGACGCCCTGATGCGGCTGCAGACCCTGGCCTCCATGTCGGACGTCAAGATCCCCTTCGAGGCGCTGCGGGACCAGATCAACAGCGCCGTCGACTGCATCGTCCAGCTCACCCGGCACGCCGACGGCTCCCGCCGGATCAGCGAGATCGCCATCCTCGACTCGCGCGGCCACGAGGACTACCGGATCGCGACGGTCTGCCGCTTCGACGCCGAACCGATGGGCGCCGACCGCATCGTGCACGGGCGGTTCCGCTACTTCCCGCTGCCGCGCCGGGTCGCCGAGCGCCTCTTCATGGCGAGCGAGCCCACCCCGCCCGCCTTCGGCGTCGCCACCGATGACGCCCAACTCGCCACCCGGAAGGCCACCTCATGACCGGCGGGAACCACCTCGCCCTGCTCGCCATCGGGGCCACCCTGCTGTGCGGGCTGCTCGCGATCGCCGGCGTGCGGACGTACGCGGCCGGGCGCGCCCAGCGGCAGGCCGTCGTCGACCGGCTCGACGACGAGCGCCGGCTGCCGGCCGACGGACGACGGCGCCGCTTCCCGTCCGTCGACCGCACCCTGCGCGGCACCCGCTTCGGCCGCCGCCTGGAACTGCGGCTGGCGGCCACCGGCCTGGACGTCACCCCCGGCGAATTCTTCGTCTACATGCTCGGCGCGGTGCTCGCGCTGTGGCTGATCGCGCAGGCCACCCTCGCCCCGTTCTTCGGCCCGATCGCCGCGCTGGTCGCCGTCTGGGCGGCGTTCGCCTTCCTCAACTGGCAGCGGCAGAAGCGCATCGAGAAGTTCATCAACCAGCTGCCCGAACTCTCCCGGATCCTCGCCAACGCCACCCAGGCCGGGCTCGCCCTGCGGACGGCGCTGGGCATGGCGGCCGAGGAGCTGGAGGCCCCGGCCGGTGAGGAGCTGGCCAAGGTCTCCGACAAGCTCGCCGTCGGCCACTCCGTCGACGAGGCCCTCGGCGAGCTGGCCGAACGCCTCCCGTCCCGCGAACTCGTCGTACTCGTCACCACCTTGGTGCTCTCCAACCGCGCCGGCGGCACGGTCGTCGGCTCGCTGCGCAACCTCACCAAGACCCTGGAGGAGCGCAAGGAGACCCGCCGGGAGGTCCGCACCCAGCTCTCGCAGGTCGTCGTCACCGCCTATGTCGTCCCGCTGCTCGGCATCGGCACCCTGCTGCTGATGAACCGGATCGCCCCGGGCGCCATCGACCGGATGACCTCCTCCTTCCTCGGCCAGCTCGCGGTCGTGGTGGCCTTCGCCCTCTACGGGCTCGGGTTCTTCTTCATCCGCCGGCTGTCCAAGATCGACGTCTAGATACCGGCACCGGCATCGGTATCTCCAGGGGAACAGGAATGGGAATCGGAATTCTGCTGGCCGCGGCCTTCGCCCTCTCGGTCGCCGGCATCTGCTGCGGTATCGCGCTCTACCGCCGTGAGGCACGGCTGCCGCCCGACCTGGCGCTGTCCCTGGAGGTCGGCGCGACGCGCACCACGGTGGTCGGTTCGGCGGTGGACCGCACCGGGATGCGCTACGCGCCGCTGGTGCTGCGGCTGATGGGCGACAAGCGCACCGCACGGGTCCGCCGGCGGATCGACCTGGCCGGCAATCCCGGCGGGCTGACCGTCGACCGGTACGCCGCCCGGCGCGCCGTCTACGGGGCCCTCGGTTTCTTCGGCGCGCTGGTGATGTTCCTGCGCGGCCAGCCGCTGCTGGGCGTCCTGATGGTGCTCTTCGGTCTCTTCTGGACCGAGGTCGGCATCTGGGCCGCGATCCGCCAGCGCAAGGACACCATCGAACGCACCCTTCCGGACTTTCTGGACGTGCTGGCGGTCGTGGTCAGCGCGGGCCTGAGCTTCCGTCAGGCACTGGACCGGGTCGCGGAGAAGTACGAGGGGCCCTGGGCCGATGAACTCCGCATCACGCTGCGGCAGATGGACATGGGGGTCAGCCGTCGCGCGGCCTTCGAGGAGCTACGCAAACGCAACGACTCCGAACAGGTCGCCCAGTTCGTCACCGCCCTCCAGCAGGGCGAGGAACTCGGCTCGCCGATCGTCGAGACCCTGATCCAGATCGCCAACGACATGCGCCGCACCGACGCCCAGAACGCCCGGCGCCGCGCCGCCCGCGCCGTCCCCAAGGCCACCATGGTCGTCACCACCTTTATGGTTCCGGCCACGATGATCCTGCTCATCGCCGGGTTCTTCCTGGGCTCGGGTACCAACTTCGGCTCGCTGATGGGGAAGTGAACCGTGCCACGGACCCGGGCCACCGCTCCGCCCCCGGCCGCCTGGCGCCGCTGGGCCGGGCTCGGTGTCCCCGCGCTGGTGCTCCTCGGCGGGGCCCTTTCCTTCCTCTCCACCGCCTTCTCCACCGACACCTTCCACGACTGTCACTATTTCGGGCCGTCCTTGCGGATGCACATCTTCGGGTGGGCGGGCCTCTGTGCCGGCCTCGCCGCCCCGCTGCTGTACGCCGTGCTGCACGGTGGCGCACTCCGGCGCGGCTGGGCGCCGGCGGCGTCCCGGGCCTCCGAGGCGGCCATGGTCTTCCTGGTTCTGGGCGTGCTGCCACTGCTCTTCGAGGCCTTCGTGGTGTGGACCCTGTACGCTCCCGATCCGGCTGGTGGCAACGACTGTTCGGGCCTGGTGTACGCGCTCGGCGGCCGTGGCCCGCACCCGGCCGGATGAGTGCGCTCCACCGCTCGCTTCTCGTCAACTCCTTCGCAAGAGCAACGAGTTGTGTCACAGTGGGTGGGCGGACGGTTTCGCTCGCACTACGGTGCGGATGGGCCGCCCGGTCCAGATGGGCAGCGGAACGGGGCATGGTTCCGGAGGGGGAGCGGGGGTGGGTGGGGTGCGACTGAGTGGCCGAAATGCGCCGTTGGGCCCGCCGTCCGTGATCCCAAAAGAGGATGGGGTACGGAATCCCTGTTCCGGGCACGCTGTTCCGGCGTACTTTTCTCGTGTCGTGAGCGCGGTCGAACGCGCCGGCACCACGGGGACAGACCAGCCGGACCAGAGCGGTACGGCCGCCCATGGAGGGGAAGACGATGGCGAAGCGTATTTTGGGGAACGACCGAGGACAGACCTCGATCGAGTACCTCGGCATCATCGCGGTGGTCGTGGCGATCGTCCTGGTCCTGTCGACCACGGACTTCGGCAGTCAGATCGCGAACGCCATCGCCAACAAGATCTCCGACGTCGTCGGTATTTAGGCCCCGCCGCTGCCGCCACTGTCGTGCCGGTCACCGTCATGCGCCGCCGGCGCGACGCCGGGCAGGCCTTCCCGCTCTACATCGTGGCGGTCGGGGGCCTGCTCTTTCTCGCGCTCGCCTTCTTCGCCGTCGGGCAGGCCGCGGCCACCCGCAACGGCGCCCAGACCGCCGCCGACGCGGCCGCGCTCGCCGCCGGCCAGAAGTACCGCGATCTGCTGACCAAGGGCATTCTCGACGGCCTGCGCGACGGCAGCTACGAGAGCAACCTGACCGTCTGGAAGGACCTGCTGAACGGGCGCGGCGCCCCGTCCGGAGCGGCCTGCGAGAGCGCGGGCTGGTTCGCCGAGCGGAACGGCGCCGGGCTCTCCGGCTCCGGCTCCGGTGCCGGCTGCACCCCGGACTCCTGGCCCACCTCGTTCGCCGTCGCGGTCACCACCCGCAACGCCGTGGGCAATTCGGTCATCCCGATCACCAAGAGCACCCATGCGCAGGCCGAGGCGAAGTCCGTCGTCGCGCCCCGCTGCACCCTCGATCCCGCCAAGGACGGCACGGCCGAGCCGGACACCAAGGGCCGGGAAAAGGACAAGGCCGGCAAGGACGGCAAGGGCAAGGACGGCCCCGGGCCCATCGGGATCACCTGCGACGGAAAGCGCTGGACGCTCGACCCCGACCACCTCCAGCATCTCCCCGACGCCGCCGACCTCTTCTCCGTACGCCTCGCCCATTGACCGGCCACCCCCACACCCCCCGACCCGCACTCCGAGACGACCAGACGACGATCAAAGGAATCGCATCCAATGAGCATTCGGCGCACCACGAAGGCCGCCAGGGGAGCGGTCGCCATGGCGAGCGCTGTCGGCCTGGCTCTCGTCGTGGCCGGCTGTGGTGGTGGCGACGGCGGCGCGAAGGGGTCGGACGGCAACAAGCCGCCGGCCCGCAGCACCGCCCCCAAGGGCAGCGGCCCCGGCAGCCCGGCGGCCGACTCCGACAAGGTGATCGGGGAGATGAAGGGGCCGGACGGCGTGGTGGTCACCCTGCACTCCGTCGTCCGTGACTCCGGTGGCTTCGTCACCGTCAACGGCACGGTGTCCAACCACGGCAACCGCGCCTTCAACGCGATCGACTGGCGCTCCAACGAGACCGAGCTGCGGTCCCGTTCCTCCATCTCCGGAGCCACCCTCGTCGACAAGGCGGGCAAGAAACGGTATTTGGTGCTGCGCGACACCAATGGCGAATGCCTGTGCACCACCGGCCTCAGCGGTCTGATGCCGGGAGCCAGCCGCCCGATCTTCGCGCAGTTCCCGGCGCCGCCGGCCAAGGTGACCCAGGTCGACTTCCAATTGCCGACCATGCCCCCGGCCAACGTGCAGATCACGGATTGAGCGGGTACCGATGACCGCGACCCAGATGCCCCGAGGACGCCGCGCGCCCCGTACGGCCGTCACCGCCGCCGTCGCCCTGCTGCTGACCGCGGCGCTGACGGTCCCCGCCGCCCATGCCGATCCGCCGGGCCTGACCGAGGACTCCAGCCCCCCGGTGCACATCGACCCGAACGACCCCGACCTGCGGATGGTCCAGGGCGCCAAGCTCGCCGCCTCCAAGGTCCTCAACATCAAGTCCATCGTCGAGACCGACGACGGCTCCGAGCGCCGCCAGGACACCAACGACAATGTGACCTTCTCGCTCCAGGCGGAGGTCCTGTTCGACAAGGACAGCGCCAAGCTGTCGTCGGACGCGCTGTCGCGCATCGGCACCATCGCGACGGAGATCAAGAAGCAGAACGCCACCCGCCTCCGGGTCTTCGGCTTCACCGACAATCTCGGCTCGGCGAGCCACGGCCTGGTCCTGTCCAAGAAGCGGGCCAACGCCGTCCAACAGGAGCTGGCCAAGGACCTCGGCTCGTCCATCAGCTTCCAGATCCGCGGCTACGGCGAGCAGTACCCGATCGCCGACAACAGCACCGAGGCGGGCCGCAAGAAGAACCGCCGGGTCGAGGTCAGCTTCCCGCGCACCTCGTGACCGCGGCCGCAGCCGGAGCCGCCCCGAGCGGGACCGGTCGCCTCCTGCGGCGGACGGAGCGGGGCGGCGCGCCCGCCGTCGTCCGCCCCGCGTATGCGGCGGTGTTGCCCGCCTCCCGGGCGCGGCAGCACGCCGTGCCCGGCCCGTCAGCGGGCCGGGTCGAGACCGAGCCGGAGGCCGGGGCGCAGGCCCCAGCGCGCCATCGCACCGGCCTCCGCCTCCAGGACGTGACGGGCCCGGAGGCGGGGGAGCCCCAGCCGGCCCGGACGCATGGTGCGTACGGCCAGCACTGTGAAGTCCCGGCTCAGATAGGCGACATCGATCGCAAACCGCATCCGGAAGGTGTGCACACTGCTCGCCGGGGTCAGCAACAGCGCCCCCTCGATGCCCTCGCGGCCCAGCAGTCCGCGGGTGCGGGCCCGGTAGGACGCCGCGATCTCCACCGGAATGCCGGCATTCGCGCCGTGCAGAATCCCCGGGCCGTTCTCCCAACGCGCCATGCACAGCGTTCTATCAGCTCCCGCGCGCCGGTTCCGTCCCCTGCCCCGGTTCCGTCCCCCACCTTGGAGCCGGACAGGCTCTAGGGTCGGCACGTGTCAGTGATGCTGATGGTTCTCGCCGCCGTCTACGGGACCGCGGCCGGGCTGTTCCTACCGCGGCCCGCCCACCGGATGGCCGTCGGGCCCGAGGAGCCGTGGCGCGCGGTCTGTCCCGGGGGGCATGCGATCACGGGGGTGGCGCGGGGCTGGCTGGGGCGGGGGCACTGCCCGGACTGCGGGGCCTACGGGCCGGGAGTGCTGCCGACGGCGGCGGCCACGGCGCTGGCCTGTGCGGCCCTGGCGGCCGCCACCGGGCCACGGCTGGAACTCGTCGCCTGGCTGGTGATGACGCCGGTCGCGGTGCTGCTGGTGGCCGTCGACTGGCGGGTGAGGCGCCTCCCGGACGAGCTGACGCTGCCGCTCGCCGTGGTGGCGGCGGCGCTGCTGGGGTCCGTCGGCTGGCTCACGGGGGAGGCCGGGGCGTGGCGGCGGGCACTGCTGGGCGGCCTGTTCCTGGGCGCGGGCTACCTCCTGCTCTACGTCGTCAACCCGCGCGGGATCGGGCTGGGCGACGTCAAGCTGGCGGTCGGGCTGGGCGTCGCCCTGGGGTGGTACGGCTGGCGCACCCTCGTCACCGGCGGTGCGGCGGGGGTGCTGATCGGTGCGCTCTACGGTGCGGGGCTGATGATCGTCCGGCGGGACGCACGGAGCACGGCGATGCCCCTGGGGCCCTTCATGATCCTCGGGGCGTTCTGCGGGCTGCTCCTGGGCGCCGCCGCGGACGCCTGACCGCGGGCCCTGCAGCCGTGGCGGACGGGTCTCCTCCACGGGACCCGCGGCCGTATCGGACAGGTCTCCTCCGCGGCCCCCCGGCCGTACGGACGGATTTCCTCCGCGGGCCCTGCCCCCGGCCCCGGCCCCCTCCTGGGCCGGCGCCACGCCGTCGTGCGCGCCGGTGCGCGGAACATCCCTCCCGCGGGGTTATGGTGGAAACCCCCCCTCGGGCCGGTCCGTATCCCCCCCACGGACCGGCCCGCTTTTTGTTCGGTGCACCGGCCGGTCCGTGCACCGGCGGCGCCGTCACCCGTGGAGAGCGCCGGGCACCCCGGGGGAGCGCAGGCACCCACGGCTGCACGGCACACCCCGGTGACGGCGTTCGGCCCGTTCCGCCGGGCCGGGCGCTACCGCCGAGCCCAGATGTTCACGCCGTCCGTCGTCTTCGCGAACTCGTCGATCTCGGCCAGCTCGGCGTCCGTGATCCCGGGGGCGTCGAGGGCGGCGATATTGGCCTCCAGCTGGGCGACGCTGCTGGCGCCGATCAGGGCGGAGGTCATCCGCTCGTCGCGGAGCACCCAGCCCAGGGCGAGCTGGGCCAGCGACTGGCCGCGGCGGGCCGCGATGTCGTTGAGGCCGCGGAGGCGGCGTACGACCTCGTCGGACAGCAGGTCCGGGTCCAGGGACTTGCCCTGGGAGGCGCGCGAGCCCTCGGGGATCCCTTGCAGGTACTTGTCCGTGAGCATGCCCTGCGCAAGTGGTGCGAAGGAGATGCAGCCCATGCCCTCGGCTTCGAGGGTGTCCAGCAGCAGATCGTCCTCGGTCCAGCGGTTGATCATCGAGTACGAGGGCTGGTGGATCAGTGCAGGGACCCCCATACCGCGCAAGATTCCGGCCGCTTCACGGGTCTGGTCGGCGTTGTAGGAGGAAACCCCGGCATACAGGGCCTTGCCCTGCTGGACGGCGGACGCCAGCGCGCCCATCGTCTCCTCCAGCGGGGTGTCCGGATCGAAGCGGTGCGAGTAGAAGATATCGACGTAATCGACGCCCATCCGCTTCAGTGAGGCATCCAACGACGAGAGGAGATATTTCCGCGAACCCCATTCTCCGTAGGGGCCGGGGTGCATCAGATATCCGGCCTTCGTCGAGAGAATCATCTCGTCGCGGTAGCCGCGGAAGTCCTGCGCGAAGATCTTTCCGAAGTTCAGCTCGGCGGACCCGGGTGGCGGGCCGTAGTTGTTGGCCAGATCGAAGTGGGTCACGCCCAGGTCGAAGGCGCGGCGCAGGATGTCCCGCTGGGAGCTCAGGGTGCGGTCATCCCCGAAGTTGTGCCAGAGTCCAAGGGAGATGGCGGGGAGTTTGAGTCCACTGCGACCCGTTCTCCGGTACTTCATCGAGTCGTAGCGGGAATCCGCTGCGCGGTAGTCGGTGCCAGTCATGCTCATCTCCCTATCACGTACTTGTGACCTACCTGATTGGGCTGTCGACACAGCCGAGAAGTAAAGTTGCCCACTTGAGGCGACGGGGCGACCGCCATTGGCACGGAGGGGCTGGACCACACATGCTGCGATCTTCCGGGATGCGCATCCCTTATCCGCCTGCACTGCGCAATCTGGTCTACCGGCTGTACGCGCGCAGGGTGGAGGGTCGCCTGGATCACACCCAGGTGCCCAAGCACATCGGCGTCATCCTGGACGGCAACCGGCGCTGGGCGCGGGCCGACGGGCGGACGACCGAGCAGGGCCACCAGGCCGGCGCGGCCAAGATCAGTGAGCTGCTCGGCTGGTGCGAGGAGACCGACGTCGAGGTGGTCACGCTCTGGCTGCTGTCGACGGACAACCTCGACCGGCCCGAGGCGGAGCTGAAGCCGCTGCTGGGCATCATCGAGAACACCGTCCGCGATCTGGCCGCCGACGGCCGCTGGCGGGTGCACCACGTCGGCAACCGCGATCTGCTGCCCACCGCCACCCAGCAGGTGCTCAAGGGGTCCGAGCAGGCCACCCGTGACAACACCGGCGTGCTGGTGAATGTCGCGATCGGCTACGGCGGCCGGCAGGAGATCGCCGATGCGGTGCGCTCGCTGCTGCTGGACCACGCCGAGCGCGGCACCTCCTTCGAGGAGCTCGCCGAGATCGTCGACATCGATCTGATCTCCGAACACCTCTACACCCGCGGCCAGCCCGACCCGGATCTGGTGATCCGTACGAGCGGCGAGCAGCGGCTGTCGGGCTTCATGCTGTGGCAGAGCGCCCATTCGGAGTACTACTTCTGCGAAGTTTTCTGGCCGGCGTTCCGGAAGGTCGACTTCCTGCGTGCCCTGCGCGACTACGCCGCCCGGCACCGCCGCTACGGCTTCTAGGGAGCGCCCGACGGGCAGGGCCGGACAGGCCCTGGGCCCTCCGCTTCGTTCCGCCAGGCGAGTTGCTTTTGCACCCCATACGTCTGCTACATCCCTGATGTCCTTGACGCCCCGATATCACAGGGTGTCACCAGGCCCCGCCGGTCCCATGCGCCGCTGGCGGGGCCTCTTCTGACGCAGCTTCCTCTCGGGTACCACCTTTGCGTCGACGGCGCTCGGCGAGCACGTGTAACCCAAGGTTCACCGACCGTGCGTCATATGCCGTGGCATGGCTACGCGGGTTCGAGGGAATATCCCTTCCAGGTCGGCGTCCGGAACAAGCCATCGGGCGCCGCATCTCAGCGGACGGCATGGGGCCGTCCGCCCGGGAGGCCCTTTGCACATCACGGAGGTCCGTGCGCACCGCACGGTCGACGCGGAGGGCCGGCGCTCGGCCCGCGCATTGTGGTCCGAGCCCGGTCCGGTCACTAGATGGCCGGGGTTCTCGGGGACGCCGCCCAGCGGTAGCTGGACGAGCGGTGGCCCCGGGAGAACACCGCCCCGCGACGCCGTCGCACCCCAACCTCATCCGAGGGGGTTCGTCCACCCGTGGTGAACATCAAGCAGCGCCGTGAGCACGACCGGCGCACTTATGTCGTTGACACCAGTGTGCTGCTGGCGGATCCAGGCGCCATGGCCCGCTTCGACGAGCACGAAGTCGTGCTGCCGGTCGTCGTGGTCACGGAACTGGAGGCCAAGAGGCACCACCCCGAGCTCGGCTACTTCGCGCGGCAGGCGCTGCGTCTGCTGGACGAGTACCGGGTGCAGTTCGGGCGGCTGGACGCGCCCATCCCCATCGGGGATCTCGGCGGGACACTCCGGGTCGAGCTGAACCACTCCGACCCCGGAATCCTGCCCGCGGGCTTCCGGCTCGGTGACAACGACTCGCGGATCCTCGCCGTGGCACGCAATCTGCAGGCCGAGGGGTACGACGTCACGGTCGTCTCCAAGGATCTGCCGCTGCGTATCAAGGCGTCCTCGGTCGGGCTGCTGGCCGAGGAGTACCGCGCCGAGCTGGCGATCACCGACTCCGGCTGGACGGGGATGGCCGAGCTGACCGTCTCCGCCGAGCAGATCGACGACCTGTTCGCCGCCGAGACCGCCCACGTACCGGAAGTCTCCGAACTTCCGGTGCATACCGGACTTGTGCTGCAGTCCGATCGCGGCAAGGCGCTCGGCCGGGTCACCGCGGAGGGTGCGGTCCGGCTGGTGCGGGGCGACCGGGAGGCGTTCGGGATCCACGGCCGCAGCGCCGAGCAGCGGATCGCGCTGGATCTGCTGCTCGACCCGGACGTCGGCATCGTCTCGATGGGCGGCCGGGCCGGTACGGGCAAGTCGGCGCTGGCGCTGTGTGCGGGCCTGGAGGCCGTATTGGAGCGCCGGCAGCACCGCAAGGTGATGGTGTTCCGCCCGCTGTACGCCGTCGGCGGGCAGGAGCTGGGCTATCTGCCGGGCAGCGAGGCGGAGAAAATGAGCCCCTGGGCCCAGGCCGTCTTCGACACGTTGTCCGCGGTGACCAGCAAGGACGTCATCGAAGAGGTGGTGGGGCGCGGCATGTTGGAGGTGCTGCCGCTGACCCATATCCGCGGGCGTTCGCTGCATGACGCGTTCGTCATCGTGGACGAGGCCCAGTCCCTGGAGCGCAACGTCCTTTTGACGGTTCTGTCCCGTATTGGCGCCAACTCCCGGGTCGTGCTGACCCACGACGTCGCGCAGCGCGACAACCTCCGGGTCGGGCGGTACGACGGGGTGGTCGCGGTCGTCGAGAAGCTGAAGGGGCATCCGCTGTTCGCCCACGTCACGCTGAACCGCTCGGAGCGTTCGCCGATCGCGGCACTGGTGACCGAATTGCTGGAGGACGGCAGGATCTGACCGGTTGTGAACACGGCGCCGCCCGGCAAAAGCGAAGGAGCTTAGCCGGGCGGCGCAGTGCTGCGAGTGGATATCCGAAAATCATTTGCCGTAAACGAGGTGTGAGCTTTCACACCCAGTGGGGAATTGCCTCGCGGCGTCCCGGTCGGGCAGAGTCTGGGTCCTGTCAGGCCCCGCATACGGCATCAAGCACCCCCAGCGGTGTGCAGAACCAACGAACTTCATAGCGATGCGCCGTATGCCGCCCGAGCACCACGCGGACCCCGAGGGGGACGTACCGGGCCAGTGCCTCCCGTGACCAGTCGGACCCCCTCAACAGGGCCCGGAACAAGGGGAGGCCAGCGTCAGGGGCACGATTGCGCCCGCGAGGTCACCTATGTGGGCGATGCTGGAAGGAAATCGTGTGAGCCGGATCTCGGTCCGGGGATTCGCCGTGGCATCCGCCACCGCGGTCACCACCGTCGGCGCCGTGGTCGGCGTCGCTGCAGGCAACGAGCCCGCCTCGGTCGGCAACACCGAGGCCACCGCTGCCGACGCGACGATCGCCGACATTCCCGCGGGCGCACAGGCCCAGGTGCAGACGGCTTCCCTGACACAGCAGGCGGACGACCAGTCCACCCAGGCGGACACGGCAGCGCTGAAGTCCGCTCAGGAGTCGGCCCGCAAGGCTGCTGCTGAGACCGCGAAGAGCAAGAAGGACGCGGCGGACGAGGCGAAGGCCAAGAAGGAAGCCGACGCGCGCAAGAAGAAGGAGCTGGCCGCGTCCCGCTCCTCGTCGCGCGACGTGGGCGACCTCCTCGGCAAGAGCTCGTACTCCATTTCCGAGACGCAGGCCATCGCGCGGCAGATGATGGCCGGCGACCAGTTCCAGTGCTTCAGCAACATCGTGGACCACGAGTCCGGCTGGAACTACAAGGCCACCAACGCCGGCTCGGGCGCCTACGGGCTCGTCCAGGCGCTGCCCGGCTCCAAGATGTCCTCGGCGGGCTCCGACTGGCAGACCAACCCGGCCACCCAGATCAAGTGGGGGCTGAACTACATGAACGACCGCTACGGCAGCCCCTGTGGCGCCTGGTCGTTCTGGCAGGCCAACAGCTGGTACTAGGCCCGCCGGCAGTACCACCGCACTTCCGAAACCCCCGAACGCGGCAGCGTCGGGGGTTTCGTGCGTCCGGCGCAGGTAACGTCGTGCCCGTCAGATTGTGGCGCGTGGGAGGGGAAGAGGAAGGAACATGTCCAGATTGCCTCAGTGGGTCGGTGGCCTCGGCACCGGTCTGACGCGGCTCTCGCAGCGGCTGGAGGAACAGCGCCGCCGCGCGGAGGCCGCCGCAGTGGCCGTCGACCCGGAAGAGCTGAGGCGTGCCGGGCACGCGGACGTCCCCGTGGCCGACGCCGTGGCCGACGACTCCCCGGCGCGCGACGGTGCGCTGAGCACGCTCACCGTCCCCCGTACGCAGCTGCCGGAGGCGAAGGACGGGGTGCCGCACCCCGCGACGGAGCTCGTCTCGCCGTCCCCCGAAGCCGTACCGCCGGAGAACGTCCCCCCGCCACCCTCCTACGCCCCCGCGGTCGCGGCCCGCCCGGACCCGGTCGCCGCGGTGCCGTGGGGAGTTCGGGTCGCCGCCGAGGCGGGCTGGCGGCTGCTGGTGCTGGCCGCCACGCTGTGGGTCCTCGCGCGCGTCATCACCACCATCGAACTGGTGGTGCTCTCCTTCATCGCGGCGACGCTGATCACCGCGCTGCTGCAGCCCACCGTGGGCTGGCTGCGTCAGCGCGGGCTGCCGCGCGGGGCGGCCACCGCGCTGACCTTCATCGGCGGGTTCGTCATCATGGGCCTGGTCGGCTGGTTCGTGGTGTGGCAGGTCCAGGACAACATCGACTCGGTCTCCAGCCGCATCCAGGAGGGCATCACCGAGCTCAAGGGCTGGCTGCTGAAGAGCCCGTTCCATGTGACCGAGTCTCAGATCAACCACATCGCCAAGAACCTGCAGGACGCGATCGGCGCCAACACCGAGGCCATCACCTCGGCCGGCCTGGAGGGCGTCACCGTCGTCCTCGAAGTGTTCACCGGCATCCTGCTGGCGATGTTCACCACGCTCTTCCTGCTCTACGACGGCCCGCGGATCTGGAACTGGCTGCTCAAGCTGGTCCCGAGCGCGGCCCGCGAGGGCGTGGCGGGCGCCGGGCCGCGGGCCTGGCGGACGCTGACCGCCTATGTCCGCGGCACGGTGGTCGTCGCCCTGATCGATGCCATCTTCATCGGTATCGGCCTGTACTTCCTCAATGTGCCGCTGGCCGTGCCGCTCGCCGTCTTCATCTTCCTGTTCGCCTTCATCCCGCTGATCGGCGCGGTGGTCTCGGGCGCGCTGGCGTGTGTCATCGCGCTGGTCGCCAATGGCGTGTTCACGGCCCTGATGGTGCTGGCGGTCGTGCTGGCCGTCCAGCAGATCGAAGGCCATGTACTGCAGCCGTTCATCCTGGGCCGGGCGGTGCGGGTCCATCCGCTCGCGGTGATCCTGTCGGTCGCCGCGGGCGGGCTGATCGCGGGCATCGGCGGTGCGGTCGTCGCGGTGCCTCTGGTGGCGGTCACCAACACGGTGGTCGGCTACCTGCGTTCGTACTCCAGGGAACAGGCGGTCCGGATGTCGGTGGCTCCACGCGGCGCCACCGCGATCTCGGTGGCGCCGACCCCGCCCCCGGTGTCGCGCCGGGCCGAGGAGCCCCCGGCGTAGTCCCACCGGCCCCTGGACGCACAGAACCCCGCAGACGTCATGTCTGCGGGGTTCTGTCGGTGTGCGTCGCGCGTGCCGTGCTTACTCGGCGAGCGCGGCCTCGGCGTCGAGGGTGGCGCCGACGGCCTGCAGGACGGACGCGATCTTGACGGCCTCCTGGATCGTCTCGCGGTCCACGCCGGCCTTACGGAGCACCTGCTCGTGCGAGTCCAGGCACATGCCGCAGCCATTGATGGCCGAGACGGCCAGCGACCACAGCTCGAAGTCGACCTTGTCCACGCCCGGGTTGCCGATGACGTTCATCCGCAGACCGGCGCGCAGGTTGCCGTACTCCGGGTCCGACAGCAGGTGCCGGGTCCGGTAGAAGACGTTGTTCATCGCCATGATGGCGGCGGCCGACTTGGCGGCGGTGTACGCCTCGGGGGAGAGGTTCGCCTTCGCCTCCGGCTCCAGCTCGCGCAGCACCTTCGGCGAGCGCGAGGCGATCGCGCAGGCCAGCACGGTGCCCCACAGCTGCTGCTGCGGGAGGTCGCTGTTGCCGATGACCGAGCCGAGATTCAGCTTCAGGTCCTTGGCGTAGTCCGGTACGGCGGACTTCAGTTCGTCGAGAGCCATGTCAGATCAGCCTCCAGTTCGCTAGCTGAGATTCACTCGCCCGAGAGGAGCGCGACCGGGTCGAGGGTCTCGTCGCCCTTGGACCAGTTGCACGGGCACAGCTCGTCGGTCTGCAGGGCGTCGAGGACCCGCAGGACCTCCTTGGGGTTACGGCCGACGGAACCGGCGGTCACCATGGTGAACTGGATCTCGTTGTTCTGGTCGACGATGAAGACGGCGCGCTGCGCGAAGCCGTCCTCGCCCTCGATGCCCAGGTCGCGCATGAGCTCGTGCTTGGAGTCGGCGAGCATCGGGAAGGGCAGGTCGGTCAGGTCCGGGTGGTCCTTGCGCCAGGCGTGGTGCACGAACTCGGAGTCGCCGGAGAAGCCGAGGACCTGGGCGTCACGGTCGGCGAACTCGTCGTTCAGCTTGCCGAAGGCGGCGATCTCGGTGGGGCACACGAAGGTGAAGTCCTTGGGCCACGCGAACACGATCTTCCACTTGCCCTCGTAGGTCTTGTGGTTGATCTGCTCGAACTCCTGGCCCTGCTCCAGCGAGACGCAGGCGGTCAGGTCGAACTCGGGGAACTTGTCTCCGACAGTGAGCACGTACTCTCCTTGTTGCGCGAAAAGTCCCTTTTGAGGTCTTTCCGTGAGGCTTGGACGGGTTACACAGTGCCACAGCGGACATTGATCAGGGAAATAGCTAGACTGGTTGATGTTGATCGGAGGTGGTTATCAGTGGCTTCACCGGCGCATCAGGGCGGCCGGCCACGCCAGCCCAGCCTGGCCCAGCTGCGGGCGTTCGCGGCGGTGGCCGAGCATCTGCATTTCCGCGAGGCGGCGGCCGAGATCGGTATGAGCCAGCCCGCGCTGTCCGGGGCGGTCTCCGCACTGGAGGAGACCCTCGGAGTGCAGCTGCTGGAGCGTACGACGCGCAAGGTGCTGCTGTCGCCCGCGGGGGAGCGGGTGGCCGCACGGGCCCGCACGGTCCTGGAGGCCGTCGGCGATCTGATGGAGGAGGCGGAGGCGGCCCGCGCGCCGTTCACGGGCGTGCTGCGGCTCGGCGTCATCCCGACCGTCGCCCCGTATCTGCTGCCCGCCGTCCTGCGGCTGGTCCATGGGACCTACCCCGACCTGGACCTCCAGGTGCATGAGGAACAGACCGCCTCCCTCCTGGACGGCCTGTCCCACGGACGCCTCGACCTGCTCCTGCTCGCCGTGCCGCTCGGCGTCCCCCAGATCACCGAACTCCCGCTCTTCGACGAGGACTTCGTCCTGGTCGCCCCCAAGGAGCACTGGCTCGGCGGCCGCGGCGACATCCCGCGCCAGGCGCTCCAGGAACTGGACCTGCTGCTGCTCGACGAGGGCCACTGCCTCCGCGACCAGGCCCTGGACATCTGCCGGGAGGCCGGCCGGGACGAGAACACCCCCGTGACGACCAGCGCGGCGGGCCTGTCCACCCTGGTGCAACTGGTGGCCGGCGGCCTCGGCGTGACGCTGCTGCCACGCACCGCGCTACGGGTCGAAACCGGCCGCAACGACCAGCTCACGACCGGCTACTTCGCCGATCCTGCACCCTCGCGACGGATCGCCCTCGCCATGCGGACGGGCGCCGCACGCCAGGGGGAGTTCGAGGAGTTCGCGGGGGCACTGCGCAAGGCGTTGCGGGGGTTGCCGGTGCGGATGGTGGGGGGATGAGAGGCGGCGCGCCGTCACCGGGACTGCGCCCGGCGCGCTCCGCGCAGGGCCGGGTCCACCCGTGCGCGAAGGCGCCGGCCCTGCGGCGCTCCGGCAGTTCTCAGGCCGTGCCGGCCCGGTCGTACGTCAGGAAGGCCGCGCCGCTCTGGAGGACCGTGTGCTCGGTCAGCTCCCAGGTGCGGGGGTCGAAGGCGGTGTCGCGGGAGAAGAGCGGGATGCCGGTGCCGAGGGTGAGCGGGCTGAGCTTGACGATCAGCTGGTCGATCTCCGGGTAGAGCACACCGGCCAGTTCGCTGCCGCCCAGCAGCCAGATGTCCTTGCCGTCCGCGGACTTCAGCTCGCGGGCCTTTGCGACCGGGTCGGTGGCCACCAGCTCCACCGCCGGGGCCGGGCTCTGCGTCATGGTCCGGGAGAAGACGAGGTGCCGCAGGTGCGGGTAGGCGTCGGGGATGCCGGCCCGGAGGCCGATGTCGTAGGTGCGCCGGCCTTCCAGGACGGTGTCGAAGTGCGTTCCCTCGTCGGTGATGCCGAGCGCCGACCTGGCCTGGACGGGCAGGATCTCGGGGAGCTCGGCGGCCAGATGCTTGAGGTAGTCGTCGGCGATCGGCCAGAAGCCGTCCGGGCCGGTGGGGTCCGCGCCGTCAGGGCCGGCGAGGAAGCCGTCGAGGGTGGAAGCGATGCAGTAGACGAGTCGGCGCATGAAGGGTCCCCCTTGGGCAGTTGATGGGCACTGCTGTGGCGAAATGATCTCGCAGATTCATTCCGTACGCAGCCCATCCGGCCGCATCATCCGCCACAGCGGCGGCAGGCTCAGCAGCGTCACGAAGAGGATCATGCCGCCGCCGATACCGGTCATCCCCGCCACCACCGGCCAGTCGACCGTCACCGGGTTGTCGATCATCGTCAGCAGCAGCGCCCCCAGCGCCAGCCCGCAGCCCAGCGCCAGGCCCAGCCCGAGCGCGACGGGGAGGGCGGTCTGCCACAGCACCGACCAGCCCAGGGTGGCGCGGCGGGCGCCGTACGCATCGAGGGTGGACAGCAGCCGGCGGCGCTCGGAGAGCTGCTCGACGGTGGAGATGACCAGGCCCGAGGCGATCAGCAGCAGGGTGAGGGCGGCGCCGGCGAACAGGCCGTCACGGACGCTGGTGTACTGCGCGTCATGCGGATTGTCGATGGCGGAGAACTCGTTCATCGTCGGGTCGATACGGGCCACGGTGTTGCGGATGTACTCCACGGCGTCCGGGGTGCCGCGATCGAAGTCGAGCTTGAACTCGGCGGTGGGGTGGCTGAGCCGGCCGGTGTCGATCGCGGAGGGCGTGGCCAGCAGGTCGTACGAGACGTGGTCGGGGTCGCGTTCGCGGTCGTAGAGCCGGGCGACGCGGGCCGCCGTGGGGATCGTCCAGGGGTGCGGGGTCTGCGGATCTTCGTCGGTGTACGGGGTGTTGAGGCTGATCCTCGCGCCGGGTGCGAGGGCGGCGTCCCGGTCCGTGGCATCGGTGAGGAACACCTCGCCGTCCCGGCAGGAGTCCAGACGGGCCAGACGGCGCAGCTCGGCGCAGCTGCCGACGGCGAGCGTCGAGGGCGGTGCATCGGACGCGGGACGTCCGGCGGCCGGCAGCCGGCCGATGTTCGCGTCGATCGTGCCGCGGACCGCCGTCACTCCGGGGGTGGCACGCAGCGCGGTGAGCGCCCGCTGGGTGTGCGGCCAGCCGTGGGCGTTGCCCCACAGGCCGATCCGCGGGAGCTTGCCGGACTCCGCGTACGCCTGGGCGTAACCGGCCTGCATACCGGTCATGAGCATATGGATCGCGATGGCACCGGCCACCGCGACGGTGATGCCGCTGACCGCACGGGTGGCCGAGCTGCTGTTCAACTGCAGTCGGCGGACCGCCAGTTGCCAGGGAACCGGGCCGCCGCGCAGCCGGCCGACCACCGCGTCCACCAGCCAGGGCAGCAGGACGGTGACGCCGAACAGCAGCAGCATCGAGCCGGTGGCGAGCCGGAAGGTGTTGAGCGGGGTGTCGCGCCACGGCTGTTCCCGGGCCAGCGGCACCAGCAGCAGGGTGCCCACGGCGGGCAGCGCCACCCGCCACCACAGCCGGCGGCGGAGCGCGGGGCGGTTGCGGACGATACCCAGCGGCTCGATGGTGATGCCGCGCTGTGCGAACAGCGTCACCAGGACCGCCGCCGTCGGCACCAGCACGGCGATCAGTGCGGCGGCGAGCGGGGCGGGGGTCACGTCCGAGGGGAAGACATTGACGTCCCACAGCGTGACCGCCGAGGCGAACTGCCGGCCGCCCAGAAACAGCGCGCCGCCTCCCACCAGCCCCAGCAGCGAACCGAACAGCGCCTCACCGGAGGCGATCCGGCGGGTCGTACCGACATCGGCGCCGACCAGCCGGAGCGCGGCCAGCCGGCGCTCGCGGCGCTCATTGCCGAACCGTACGGACGTGCCGATGAAGACCATCACCGGCATCATCAGCGTCACACACGTCATGACCAGGAGGAGCACGACGGGCGCCCGCATCGGCGGTGGCTCCCAGTCCTTGCCGAAGTGGTCGATGCGATAGCCGTCGGCCTGGGCGAGGGTGGCGCTCTGCGCGAGGTAGGTGAGCTCCTGCGGTCCGCGCAGACCGTCGTCGCCGATCACACCGGCCACCTTGTAGTGCAGCCGGTCGCGCAGCAGCGCACCCTGCGGGGAGCCCAGCAGCTCCTTGAGCGCCGGGGAGACCAGCATCCGTCCGGGGCCCGGGAGTTGACCGATGCCGGGAGGTACGGGCGGATGCGCGCCGTCCGGGCGCATCAGGCGGCCGCGGATCGGCGCACCGCGGAAGGTGGTGTCGGCCGAGGTGTAGAGCATGGTGCGGCCGGAGCGCGGCGGAGGGTGTAGCCGGCCCAGGTTCTCCCGGGCCTTCTCCCGGCCGTGCCAGGAGTCCAGCAGGGGCGGTACGGACGAGCAGAGCAGCAGGACGGCCACGCCCAGGGCGACGCCGGCCGCGGTCAGCGCCGTACGGATCCAGCCCTCGCGGCCGCCGCCGGCCGCGAACCGCATCCCCATCACGAGGTCCCGGGCCCAGGCCGCGGGGCCGGTGCGCGGTGCGGCGAGCGGGTCGCGGGGTGCGGGCGCGCCGTCGCCCGCGTGGCCGCTGCCGGTGTGCGGGCGCAGCAGACTCATACCAGGCCCGCCAGCATGTCCTTCACTTTGCCGTCGCGGACCACGATCTCCCGGTCGGAGTAGGCGGCGACCCGGGCCTCGTGGGTGACCAGGACGACCGCGGCGTTGGTGTCCCGGGCGGCGTCGGTCAGCAGGGTCAGTACGCGTTCGCCGTTGAGCGAGTCCAGGGCACCGGTCGGCTCGTCCGCGAAGATGACCCGCGGCCGGGTGACGAGGGCGCGGGCGACCGCGATCCGCTGGCCCTGGCCGCCGGATATCTCGCCGGGCCGCCGGCCGTGCACCTTCTCGACCTCCAGCCGCTCCAGCCACTCGCGGGCCTGCCGCTCGGCCTCCTTGCGCTTGGTGCCGTTCAGCCGCAACGGCAGCGCGACATTCTCCAGAGCGGTCAACTCCGGTACCAGCTGGCCGAACTGGAAGACGAAGCCGAAGTCGGTACGGCGCAGGGCGCTGCGCCGGCCGTCGCTCAGTGCGGTCAGGGTGTGCGGGCCGTAGCGGACGGTGCCGGCGTCCGGACGGATGATCCCGGCGAGGCAGTGCAGCAGGGTCGACTTGCCGGAGCCGGAGGGGCCCATGACGGCGACGACCTCACCCGGGTGGAGGGAGAACTCCGCGCCGTCCAGCGCCGGTGTCACCCCGTAGGTCTTGTACAGCCCCTCCGCCGCGAGCAGGGATCCCTCCGGCGTCATCCGCGGACCGCTTCCGCCAGCTTGTCGAGCCGGGCGGCGGTCAGCTCCAGCCAGCGCAGATCGGCTTCCAGATGGAAGAGCGCGTGGTCGCAGATCAGCTGGTCGGCGAGGTCGCCGGTGCGCTTGCGCTCGGTCAGTCCGCGCATCAGCCGCAGATGTTCGGCGCGCTGGGCGTCCAGCAGCTCGGCGGCGTCGCGGCCGGTCATCAGGGCCAGGACGATCTTGGTGTAGAGCGTCGACTGGAGGTACGGCTCGGGCTTCTCCGGCCGGGCCAGCCACTGGGCGACATCGGTGACCCCGGCGTCCGTGATCGCATACCGCTTGCGTTCCGGGCCGGCGCCGGCCTCCACGGCGTCCACCTCGACCAGGCCGTTCTTCAGCAGCCGGGACATCGTGGAGTAGACCTGCCCGTAGTGCAGCGGCCGGTCCTGGCCGAAGCGTTCGTCGAAGGCCCGCTTGAGGTCGTAGCCATGGCGGGGACCGGACTCCAGGAGGCCCAGCAGCGTGTGACCGATTGACATGCGGGTCACCCTACTCGTGGGTGTCCTGCCGGTGTATACGCGTGCCGTATAGACCGGGTGCCTAGGGCGTGTCGTTTGGATCATGGCGGGCTCGCGGGGTCTGGCACGCACGCTCGCCGCGTTGTCGTCACTCGCCGACGCTCCGCGTCGACTC
>NZ_JBSHAW010000019.1:0-5743 GCF_053611685.1 Streptomyces sp. NPDC054786
GACGCGTTCGAGGGCCTGCGCCTGATGGACGCCCTGATCGCCGTCAAGCGCGGCGTGCCCGGCGCCACCCTCCCCGACCTCAAGCAACGCCGGGTGCCCAAGCGGGACACGGCCGTGCTGGAGGTCGAGGAGCCCGAGGGCGCGGTGCGCTCCGACGTCGCCCTCGACAATCCGGTCCCGGAGCCGCCGTTCTGGGGGACCCGCGTCGTCAAGGGCATCCAGCTCGCCGACTACGCGTCCTGGCTGGACGAGGGTGCGCTGTTCAAGGGTCAGTGGGGTCTCAAGCAGGCCCGCACCGGTGACGGGCCGACGTATGAGGAGCTGGTGGAGACCGAGGGCCGCCCCCGGCTGCGCGGCTGGCTCGACAAGCTGCAGACCGAGAATCTGCTGGAAGCGGCCGTCGTGCACGGCTACTTCCCGTGCGTGTCCAAGGGCGAGGACCTGATCCTGCTGCACGAGGACGGCACCGAACGCACCCGCTTCACCTTCCCCCGCCAGCGCCGCGGCCGGCGCCTGTGCCTGGCCGACTACTTCCGCCCCGAGGAGACCGGCGAGACCGATGTCGTCGGCCTCCAGGTCGTCACCGTCGGCTCGAAGATCGGCGGCGCCACCGCCGAACTCTTCGAGGCCAACTCCTACCGCGACTACCTCGAACTCCACGGCCTGTCCGTCCAGTTGGCCGAAGCCCTGGCCGAGTACTGGCACGCCCGGGTCCGTGCCGAGCTGGGCTTCGCGGGCGAGGACCCGGCCGACGTCGAGGACATGTTCGCGCTCAAGTACCGCGGCGCGCGCTTCTCGTTGGGCTACGGCGCCTGCCCCGACCTGGAGGACCGCGCCAAGATTGCCGACCTGCTGCAGCCGGAGCGGATCGGTGTCGAGCTCTCCGAGGAGTTCCAGCTGCACCCCGAGCAGTCCACCGACGCGATCGTCATCCACCACCCGGAGGCGAAGTACTTCAACGCGCGGTAGCGGGGTGAACCCTTCCCGGGGCGGCAGCAGACCGCCCCGGGAATCCGGGAATCCCTGTAGCGCTCGGTGATTCCGCGTGCGCGGGCCGGGACCGCCCGGGATCCCCCTCAGGACGGCCCCGACCTCCAGCACCACGCATTTCGGCCCGTACCGTCGTACACTTATCGGTCCGGTAGTGGCCGGTCGTTTCCCCAGCCGGGGATGGCGGCCGGCCCTTTCGTCCCTTCGGGGACGTCGTAACGGAGGTGGATGGATGACCAGCAGCATCCCCGCAGTCGGCACCCGAACGGCCGAAGCCGCGACCCTCCAAGCCGTATTCCTCGATCTGGACGGCACGCTCGTCGACACCGAGGGATTCTGGTGGGAGGCGGAGGCGGAAGTCTTTGCCGAACTCGGCCACATCCTCGACGACACACACCGCGAGGTCGTGGTCGGCGGACCGATGACCCGCAGTGCCGGGTATCTGATTCAAGCCACCGGCGTCGACATCAGCCTGACCGAGCTCAGCGTGCTCCTCAACGCCGCCTTCCTGGCCCGGATCGGGCGTGGCGTCTCCCTGATGCCGGGCGCCCGCAGGCTGCTGGCCGAGCTGGCCGCCCATGAGGTGCCGACCGCGCTGGTCTCCGCCTCGCACCGCGCCATCGTCGACCAGATGCTGCATTCGCTGGGCCCGGAGAACTTCCGGCTGACCCTGGCGGGCGATGACCTGGAGCGCACCAAACCGCACCCGGACCCGTATCTGACGGCCGCCGCGCGGCTGGGGGCCGACCCGGCGTGCTGCGCGGTCATCGAGGACACCCTGACCGGCGTGACCGCAGGTGAGGCGGCGGGCTGCCCGGTCGTCGCGGTGCCCTCGGTGACACCGATCCCGCCGGCGGCGGGCCGTACGGTCGTGCCCTCGCTGGTAGAAGTCGATCTGCCATTTCTCCGAACGCTCATCACGGAAAGCCGTCGAGTCGTGCACTGAGCGTGTCCCGGAGAAAGCTCCTCAGAACTGAGGGGAGCGGCCCGCTCATTTTCCGTGACGAATGCGCTGACCGAATTGTTGCCTCGTCACGGATCCTTGAATGCGTGACGTTTCTCACGTGCCGGGCCGTCGACAGTGGGGCCCTGTGGTGTTCCAGAGGGGCCGTCGGGGGTGTTAAGCGGGGTTAAGTGTCCGGATTGGTGGAGCAACGTGCGAATCGTTCCACCGTCCGGATATCGATCACCCACCCGTGGTTATCCGGAAGCCATATCGAATCAACTCCTTTGTGTCTGAGCGCGGCTGGCCGTTCCTACTAATGTCGACGCGAGCAACACCTCTGCGCTGATAAGGAACCTGCCGACGATGAATCGCAAGACCCTGGTGCTGCCGGCGCTGGCCGGTCTCCTCGCCCCCGTTCTCGCAGCCTGTGGCAGCACGGACGGCGCGGGCGAAGGCGGCGATCCGATCGTGGTGGGAGTCGCCTCCCAGATCGAGGCGACCAAGGCGGCGCCCGCCCCGCTCGACCCGTCGCAGGCCTATGACGTCGATGCGTGGAACATGCTGCGCGGCACCCTCCAGACCCTGATGCGGCTGCCCAGGACCGGCAACGCGCCGGTGCCCGAGGCCGCCGAGTCCTGCGGGTTCCGCGACACCCAGAACGAGCAGTACCGCTGCACCCTGCGCAGTGGCCTGAAGTTCTCGAACGGGCACGCCCTGACGGCGCAGGACGTCAAGTTCTCCATCGACCGCATGCGGACCATCAACAACACCAACGGTCCGGTGTCGCTGCTCGATGACATCGACAAGGTCGAGACGCCCAGCGACAAGGAGGTGGTCTTCCACCTCACCAAGCCGGACGCCACCTTCCCGCAGAAGCTCGCCACCCCCGCCGCCGCCATCGTCGACGGCGAGGTGTACCCGAAGGGCCGCCTCTACAGCGGCTTCGACGTGGTCGGCTCCGGCCCGTACACGCTGAAGACGGAGCGCAAGAACAACCGCATCACCAAGGCCACCTTCACCAAGAACCCCACCTACAAGGGCGGGGTGAACGTGCGGAACGACAAGGTCGAGATGCGCTTCTTCGCCGACTCCAAGGTGACGGAGCAGGCGCTGCGCAAGGGCGATGTCGATCTGATGTACCGCGGGCTGTCGCCCGACCAGATCAGGAGCCTGGAGAACGCCCGCGACAAGCACATCATGCTCCAGGAGATGCCGGGCCAGGAGATTCGTTACCTCGCCTTCAACACCAAGGACCCGGCCGTCTCCAACAAGGCCGTGCGGAAGGCGATGGCGCAGATCGTCAACCGCTCGGAGCTGGTGCGCGACGTCTACTCCTACACCGGCGACCCCCTCTACTCGATGGTTCCCACCGGTCTCACCGGTCACATCAACTCGTTCTTCACCAAGTACGGGAACCCCAGCGCCGCCGCCGCCCGCAAGACGCTGCAGCAGGCGCATATCACCACCCCGGTGAAGTTCACCCTCACGTACACCACGAACCACTACGGCTCCAGCACCGCCAAGGAAGTGCGTGCGCTGCAGAGCCAGCTCAACAGCACCAAGCTGTTCGACATCAAGGTCAAGGGCGTCGACAGCTGGCAGCAGTTCCGGACCGACTCCCTGGACGGCAAGTACAGCGTCTACAACATGGGTTGGTTCGCCGATATCCCGGACCCGGACAACTACATTGCGCCGTTCATCGGCAAGCAGAACTTCCTCGGCTCGCCCTACCGCAACTCCAAGATCGAGTCGCAGCTGATCCCGAACAGCCGGCAGCAGACCGACCGCAACGCCGCCGCGGCGAACTTCAAGCAGGCGCAGGACCTCATCGCCGACGATGTGCCGCTCCTCCCGCTGTGGCAGGGCAAGCAGTACGTCGTCGCTCGCGATGACGTCACCGGTATCGAGTGGGCCCTCAACTCCTCCTCGTCGCTGCAGATCTGGGAGCTCGGCCGCGGCGTCGCGAACTGAGCCCGGGGACCCGGCCGATGCAGCACACACCCGCCGCGGCCTCCCCGCTGCGGCCCGACAGGCACCACCCAGAACGTGAGGACCGTTTAGTGAGGAAGCGTGACCAGTGGCTGGCCGCCCCGATCGGAGCGGGGCTGGCCACAGCCCTGCTCGCGCTCGCCGGATGCGGCACGGACGACTCGGGGGCGGCCGGCAGCGGCGAACCCCTGGTCATGGGAATGACGGACAAGGTCCAGTCGACCGACCCGGCATCCGGCTACGAGCCGGGATCATGGCTGTTGTTCAACAACGTCTTCCAGTCCCTGCTGAGCTTCCCCAAGGGAGGCACCACCCCCGAGCCGGAGGCCGCCGAACGCTGTGGCTTCACCGACGGCGACAGCAAGGTCTACCGCTGCACCCTCAAGGACGGTCTCAAGTTCAGCAACGGTGACGCGCTGACCTCCAAGGACGTCAAGTACTCCTTCGACCGCACCCGGCGCATCAAGGACAGCAACGGCCCCGCCGTGATGTTCTCCGCGCTCGACAAGGTCGAGGCGCCGGACGCCAAGACCGTGATCTTCCGGCTGAAGACGCCCGACGCGACGTTCCCGATGAAGATAGCCTCGGGCGCCGGCTCGATCGTCGATCACGCCGACTACCCCGCCGACCGGTTGCGCACCGACGGCAAGGCCACCGGCTCCGGCGTCTACACCCTCAAGGAGTACAGCTCCCAGAAGGCCGTCTTCGGCGTCAACGGCTCGTACAAGGGTCCGGCCAAGGTCAAGAACTCCGGGATGACCGTGAAGTTCTTCAACCGCCCCGACAAGCTCAAGACGGCCGTCGAGAAGGGCGATGTCGATGTCGCCTACCGCGGTCTGTCCATGAAGGACATCGCGGCACTCGACAACGCCTCGCTGAAGCAGCAGCACGGCACCCAGGTCGTCGAGGGCGCCAGCGCCGAGGTCATGCACCTGGTCTTCAACCTCAAGGACCCGGTCGCCGGCAAGCTGGGCGTCCGCAAGGCGATCGCCTACCTCCTGGACCGCTCGACCCTGGTCCGGGACGTCTACCAGCGCACCGCGGTGCCGCTGTACTCGATCGTCCCGGCCGGCATCACCGGCCACAGCACCTCCTTCTTCAACGCCTACGGCGACAGCCCGAAGCCCGACAAGGCGAAGGAGGCGCTGCGCTCCGCCGGCTTCAACGGCAAGGTGCCGCTCACCCTGTGGGCCACCCCCGACCGCTTCGGCCCCGGCACCGTCCCGGCCTTCGAGGAAATCGCCCAACAGCTCAACGACAGCGGCCTGTTCGACGCCAAGGTGCGCACCCTGCCCACCAAGGAGTACGAGCAGGGCGTGGCCTCCGGCCGGTTCGGTGCCTACGTCAAGGGCTGGGTCCCCGACTATCCGGACCCCGACAACTTCACCGCGCCGTTCTTCGGCAAGGACAGCGTGGTGGCCAACCACTACAGCTCGCCCACCATCACCGGGCGGCTGCTGCCCAAGACGGCCGACCAGCCGAACCGGGGCGCCACCAAGGGCGAATTCCGGGAGCTGCAGGACATCGTCGCGCAGGACGTGCCGATGATCCCGCTCTGGCAGGGCAAGCAGTACGCCGTGGCCCGCGACGGGGTCTCCGGCCTGGAATGGACCCTGGACCCCTCGACCGTCTTCCGGTTCTGGGAGATCAGCAAGTCGTCCGAGGCCTGACCGGACTCTGTCACACGAGAGCGGGGCCGGGCCCGGGACAACCCGGCCCGCCCCCCCCGCGTGCGCCGGAAGGGGGGTCAGGGGGCGCCCCGGACCAGGGGGGCCGGGCGCCCCCCCCCCCACACGGAAGCGGACAACCCCCCCCGCC
>NZ_JBSHAW010000019.1:5753-158495 GCF_053611685.1 Streptomyces sp. NPDC054786
CTTTTCTGTGTTATATCATTGTTGTCCGTGGCGTGACCGTACTGTGTAACACGTGTGGGGGCCGGCACCGCCAAAACCCGGTCCGGCCCCGCCGTCGTGCGCGTGACGGGCTGTCAGCGGCCGCCCGGCTACTGGGCGCCGGGGCGCACCAGCCCGCTCTCGTACGCGTACACCGCCGCCTGCACCCGGTCGCGCAGCCCCAGCTTCGTCAGCACATGCCCCACATGTGTCTTCACCGTCGTCTCGCTCACGAACAGATCCGCGGCGATCTCCGCGTTCGACAGCCCGCGCGCCACCAGCTTCAGCACCTCCACCTCGCGTTCGGTGAGGGTGTGCAGGGTGTCCGGGACCGGCTCCTCGCCCGACGGCAGATGCCCGGCGTACTTGTCCAGCAGCCGGCGCGTGATGCTCGGCGCGAGCATCGCCTCGCCGCCCGCCACCACCCGGATCGCCTGTACCAGTTCGTTGGCCGGCGCGTCCTTGAGCAGGAAGCCGCTGGCCCCCGCCCGCAGCGCCTCGACGACATACTCGTCCAGGTCGAAGGTCGTCAGCACCAGCACCTTCGCCGGGCCGTCCTTCGCCGGACCCGTGATCTGCCGGGTCGCCTCGACGCCGTCCATCCGCGGCATCCGGATGTCCATCAGCACCACATCGGGCTGCAGGGCCCGCACCTGCTCCAGCGCCTGCAGACCGTCACCGGCCTCCCCGACGACTGCCAGGTCCTGCTCCGCCTCCAGAATCATCCGGAATCCCGTACGCAGCAGGGGCTGGTCGTCGACCAGCAGGACGCGGATGGCCACGAGCTCTCCTTTGATAGGCCTGTCCGGGCGATCAGCGCCTAGATGTCTCCCATTCTGCCCTGCGGCACCCCGCCGCCCTCCGGCGGGCGGACCCGGAGCGGATACACCGGGGGAGTACCGCCGAATTCCGGGCAGTGCGCCTGGTGGTCGCACCAGCCGCACAGTTTCGTCGGCCGCGGCCGCCAGTCACCGGTCGCCGTCGCCAGCTGGATCGCCTCCCACAGCGCCAGCAACTTCCGCTCCACGCCCCGCAGATCGGCCTCACCCGGGTCGTACGTCACCACATCGCCGCTGCCCAGATAGACCAGCTGCAGCCGTCGCGGCAGCACACCGCGCAGCCGCCACACCACCAGCGCATAGAACTTCATCTGGAACAGCGCGCCCTCGGCGAACTGCGGCCGCGGGGCCTTGCCGGTCTTGTAGTCGACGATCCGCACCTCACCCGTCGGCGCGACATCGACCCGGTCGATGAACCCCCGCAGCCGCAGCCCCGAATCCAGCACCGTCTCGACATAGAGCTCACGGTCCGCCGGCTCCAGCCGCGTCGGATCCTCCAGCGAGAACCACCGCTCCACCAGCGCCTCGGCCTCCGCCAGCCACTGCGCCAGCCGCTCGCCCTCCGCGTCGTCCGCGAACAGCTCTGCCAGCTCCGGCCGCTTGGCCAGCAGCTTCTCCCACTCGCCCGGCACCATCGCCCGCGCCTCGACGGCCGTACGCTCCGCCGCCGGAGCGTCGAAGAGCCGCTCCAGCACGGCATGCACGACCGTGCCGCGCGTCGCCGCCGCGCTCGGCTTCTCCGGCAGCCTGTCGATCACCCGGAAGCGGTACAGCAGCGGACACTGCATGAAATCGCTCGCCCGCGACGGCGACAGTGCCACCGGCGGCCGCGGCTGCACCTCGCTCCGCGCCTGCGCCCCGGCAGCCTCCCCGCCGGACCCGGCTTCCCCACCCTGTGTGCCCGCCTCGGCCTGCTCCGTGCTCCATCCCATGCCACAAAACCCTACGGCCCGCCACTGACAAGCGCGGACGGGTCACCGGCGCAGGGCCCCGCAGCGGATCGGGGCAGGGCACTCCGCATACCATCGAGCCTGGACCCCTGCGCCCTGTCTGATCGGGATATCAGGCCGAGCAGGGGCGAATGCCGTATTCGATGAGGGGACGCCGTGGACGAGAGCGGGAAGTCGCAGGACCCCGAGGAGTCCGTGCGGCCCCAGCCGCCCGAGCAGCCCGAGCCGCCCGAGCCGCCCAAGAACGGCAAGGAGCCCAAGGCACCCGCACCGGGCAGGAAGAAGGGCAGCGGCGGCGGCATCCTGATGGGCCGTCCCTTCGGCGTACCGGTCTACGTCGCCCCCAGCTGGTTCCTCGTCGCCGCCCTGATCACCTGGGTCTTCGGCGGCCAGCTGGAGCGCGTACTGCCCGAGCTCGGCGCCGCCCGCTACCTCGTCTCGCTCTTCTTCGCGGTCGCCTTCTACGCCTCGGTGCTCGTCCACGAGCTGGCCCACACCGTCGCCGCGCTCCGCTTCAAACTCCCCGTACGGCGCATCCAGCTGCAGTTCTTCGGCGGCGTCTCGGAGATCGAGAAGGAGACCGAGACCCCCGGCAGGGAGTTCATCCTCGCCTTCGTCGGCCCGCTGCTCTCGCTCGCCCTCGCCGGGGTCTTCTACGCCGGGATGCAGCTGGTCGAACCCGGCACCGTCCCCGGCGTCCTGGTGGCCGGCCTGATGATCTCCAACCTCATCGTCGCGATCTTCAACCTGCTGCCCGGCCTCCCCCTGGACGGCGGCCGGATGCTGCGCGCCATCGTCTGGAAGATCACCGGCAGGCCCATGAGCGGCACCATCGCCGCCGCCTGGGTCGGCCGCGCGCTCGCCGTCACCGTCCTCATCGGCCTGCCGTTGCTCACCCACACCGGCGTCCTGGGCACCGCCCGCCCCGAGATCGGCGGCGCCGACTCGCTCACCGACGCCCTGCTCGCCGCGATCCTCGCCGCCATCATCTGGACCGGCGCCGGCAACAGCCTGCGCATGGCCCGGCTCCGGGAACGGCTCCCCGACCTCACCGCCCGCACCCTGACCCGGCGCGCCGTACCCGTCGAGGCCGACACCCCGCTCTCCGAGGCGCTGCGCCGCGCCAATGACTCCGGGGCCCGCGCCCTGGTCGTCGTCGACCGCCAGGGCACCCCCACCGCCCTCGTCCGTGAGGCAGCCATCGTCGGCGTCCCCGACCACCGCCGCCCCTGGGTCTTCGTGGGCACCCTCGCCCAGGACCTCAAGGAGGGCATGCGGGTCTCCGCCGAATTCGCCGGTGAGGACCTCCTGGAGTACCTGCGCGCCACCCCCGCCACCGAGTACCTCGTCGTCGAGGAGACCGGTGAGATCTACGGCGTGCTGTCCACCGCCGACGTCGAGCGGGCCTTCGTCTCCGCCATGGCCCGTAAGCCCTGACCCCCCGCCGGCCGCCTCCGGGCCGCCCACTGGTCCGCCGCGTCCCAACGGGCCGGTAGGCTGGTCACATGTCCGAACCGACCGGTGCCGCCCGCCGTCGCGGGCCCTTCAAGGTCGGGGACCAGGTCCAGCTCACCGATCCCAAGGGACGCCACTACACCTTCACGCTCGAAGAGGGAAAAAGCTTCCACACCCACAAGGGAGCTTTCCCCCACGACGAGCTGATCGGTGCTCCCGAGGGCAGCGTTGTCCGTACCACCGGGAACGTCGCCTACCTCGCGCTGCGCCCGCTGCTCCCCGACTACGTCCTGTCCATGCCCCGCGGCGCCGCCGTGGTCTACCCCAAGGACGCGGGGCAGATCCTGGCGATGGCCGACATCTTCCCCGGCGCCCGCGTCGTCGAGGCCGGTGTGGGCTCCGGCTCGCTCAGCAGCTTCCTGCTGCGCGCCATCGGCGACGACGGCATGCTGCACTCCTACGAGCGCCGCGCCGACTTCGCCGAGATCGCCACGCAGAACGTCGAGCGCTACTTCGGCGGCCCGCACCCCGCATGGACGCTCACCGTAGGTGACCTCCAGGACAACCTCTCCGACGCCGACGTCGACCGCGTCATTCTCGACATGCTCGCCCCCTGGGAGTGCCTGGAGGCCGTCTCCAAGGCCCTGGTCCCCGGTGGCATCCTCTGCGCCTACGTCGCGACGACGACGCAGATGGCCCGCACCGTCGAGGCGATCCGCGAGCACGGCACCTTCAACGAGCCGTCGGCCTGGGAAACCATGGTCCGCACCTGGCACGTCGAGGGCCTCGCCGTCCGCCCCGACCACCGCATGATCGGCCACACCGGCTTCCTGCTGACCGCCCGCCGCCTCGCCGACGGCGTCGAGCCCCCGCTGCGCCGCCGCCGCCCCGCCAAGGGCGCCTACGGCGAGGACTACACAGGGCCGGGTGGGCGGGAAGCAGCCGCGTCGGGTGGGCGGGAAGCAGCCGCGTCGGGTGGGCGGGAAGCAGCCGCGTCGGGCGGCCGGGAGACAGCCGCGGCCGCCGCCCCCGCCAAGGACCAGGCAGCCGCCTCCGGAGACAGCTCCGCCGAGCAGGGCTGACCGCCCGGATCCGGCCATCGAACCATCAGGCGCCGCCGACGAGTTCCCGCACCGGGAACCGCCGGCGGCGCCCCTTCGTTTCCACCACCGGATCTGCACGGAAAACTCCGGCCCGGCCGGTTCCTTGGCGCACCCTCCTGTGGAACGATGCTGGGCACTCCCACCGGTACAGCACTTCACAGGAGTTACCCCGCGTGCAGCCCATGGCAGGCCAGGACCTCATGCACACCCAGCCGCGCCCCATGCACTGGCTCGCCACCGCCACTGCCGTCTCGGCGGTCGTCGCGGCCGCGTCCTTCATCCAGCCCCCCGACGCCAAGGCCACGACCTCCCCCGATGCCACGTCCGGCCACCGCCTCACGGCCGCCCCTGACCCGAGCAGGGTGACCTTTCCGGTCGACTGCGGGCCCAACCGCCTCGACGTGGTGAAGAAGGCCTCCGGCGACCTCGACGGCGACGGGACGACCGAGACCGTTGCGGTGGTCCGCTGTCACAGCGGGACCGGCACCCCGCCCAGCGGCGTCTACGTCCTGGCGCAGCCGACCGAGGCCAAGGCCGCTCCACGCATCGTGGCGACACTCCTCGCGCCCGCCCGGCAGCGCAGCGTCCAAACCCTCACCATCAAGGATGGCGCGATCTCAGCGGCCCTCCTGGGCTACTCCACGCTCGACGTTCCGCGCTGCTGCCCGGACGTGCACAAGAGCGTCAAGTGGCAATGGAAGGGCGGGAAGTTCGTTCAGAGCGAACCCCCCGCGGCCATGAGTACTGGTCGTGTGTAACCGGTCACATGATGTGCCCGGCCGACGCGTTCCGCGCCGCACCGGCTACTCCGCGTCCGGGCCGTAGACCTCGACGAGGTCCTTGGCGCGGCGGACGTGGATGCAGTCCCCGGGGCACTCCTTCGCGGAGTCCCGGACGTCATTGAGCAGCTTCAGCGGGACGGGCGTTGTGGCGCCCTTGTCCTGCAGCAGCTCGTCATCGGTGCTCTTCACATAAGCCAGCCCGTCGATGTCGAGCTCGAAGACCTCCGGCGCGTACTGCGCACAGATGCCGTCCCCGGTGCACAGATCCTGGTCGATCCACACTTCCAGCTCTGGGGCTTCGTCCTGCGCGGTCATCTCGCCTGCCGTTCCTGCGTACGTGAACCGTTTTTGCCTAAGTGGCGCCAGCCCTGACGGGTGTTGACCGACTCGACGATACAACCGCTCGCTTTCCGATGTTGTTGGGTGGGTATTCCCTTGGCGTGAGGACGTGCGCAAGGGTGAAGATCGGACACACCCCGACAGTCTTTTCGATCTAGGGGTTTCAACCTGCACCGGCCCAGGTAGGGTCAGGAAGCGTCCAGCTCCTTGGAGGAGGTGAGGACCGTGGCAGCCCACGACGACGACATCAACCGCGGCATCCGGCCGGGGCGAGGGTCTGAAGATCCCGCCGGTCAGGTTGCCTATCTCGAGCAGGAGATCGCCGTCCTGCGACGCAAGCTCGCCGACTCTCCGCGTCACACGAGGATTCTCGAAGAGCGGATCGTCGAGCTGCAGACCAACCTGGCCGGCGTCTCGGCGCAGAACGAGCGTCTCGCCAATACTCTCCGCGAGGCCCGCGACCAGATCGTCGCGCTCAAGGAGGAGGTCGACCGGCTCGCGCAGCCGCCGGCCGGCTTCGGTGTCTTCCTGCAGGCGAACGAGGACGACACGGTCGACATTTTCACCGGAGGCAGAAAACTCCGGGTGAACGTCAGCCCCAGTGTGGAGACCGAGGACCTCAGGCGTGGCCAAGAGGTCATGCTCAATGAAGCGCTCAACGTGGTCGAGGCCATGAGGTACGAGAGCGCCGGCGACATCGTCACCCTCAAGGAGATCCTTGAGGACGGCGAGCGCGCCCTGGTGATCGGGCACACCGACGAGGAACGAGTGGTGAGGCTCGCCGAGCCACTGCTGGACATCACCATCCGGCCCGGGGACGCCCTGCTCCTCGAGCCCCGCTCCGGCTACGTCTACGAAGTCATCCCGAAGAGCGAGGTCGAGGAACTCGTCCTCGAAGAGGTCCCGGACATCGACTACACCAAGATCGGCGGTCTGGGCGGCCAGATCGAACTGATCCGGGACGCGGTCGAGCTTCCGTACCTCTACCCCGACCTCTTCAAGGAGCACGAACTCCGCCCGCCCAAGGGCGTCTTGCTCTACGGCCCGCCGGGCTGCGGCAAGACTCTCATCGCCAAGGCCGTCGCCAACTCCCTTGCCAAAAAGGTCGCCGAGGTGACCGGGCAGCCCGCGGGGAAGAGCTTCTTCCTCAACATCAAGGGCCCCGAGCTGCTCAACAAGTACGTCGGTGAGACGGAGCGGCACATCCGCCTGGTCTTCCAGCGCGCCAGGGAGAAGGCGAGCGAGGGCACCCCCGTCATCGTCTTCTTCGACGAGATGGACTCCCTCTTCCGTACCCGGGGGTCCGGTGTCAGCTCGGACGTGGAGAACACCATCGTCCCGCAGCTGCTCTCCGAGATCGACGGCGTCGAGGGCCTCGAAAACGTGATCGTGATCGGTGCCTCGAACCGCGAGGACATGATCGACCCGGCGATCCTGCGCCCCGGCCGTCTCGACGTGAAGATCAAGATCGAGCGTCCGGACGCGGAGGCCGCCAAGGACATCTTCTCCAAGTACCTCACGGAGCGTCTGCCGCTGCACACCGACGATCTCTCCGAGCACGGAGACTCGCGGAAGGCCGCGGTCAGCGGGATGATCCAATCGGTCGTTGAGCAGATGTACGCGGAATCCGAGGAGAATCGCTTCCTGGAGGTCACCTACGCCAATGGTGACAAGGAAGTCCTTTACTTCAAGGACTTCAATTCCGGCGCGATGATCGAAAACATCGTAGGACGCGCAAAGAAGATGGCCATCAAGGCCTTCCTCGAACACAATCAGAAGGGGCTTCGCGTCTCCCACCTCCTCCAGGCCTGCGTGGATGAGTTCAAGGAGAACGAGGACCTGCCCAACACCACCAACCCGGACGACTGGGCCCGGATCTCCGGAAAGAAGGGCGAGCGGATCGTATACATCCGTACGCTTGTCACCGGAAAGCAGGGCGCAGACACCGGTCGCTCCATCGACACGGTGGCGAATACCGGCCAATACCTGTAACACCGCTCTCCGGCTGCGGATGTCCTGCACGGGGCGTCCGCAGCCGGACGCTTTTCCGGGGGCGCCAGAGCCGCACCCCATAAGGGCGCGGTGGACCAGGGAAAACCGGACTGGAGCAATGACTGTAATGATCTCCACAGCGCCGCAAAGGCGTTCTAGGCTCTTCGGTACCGCTGCGTCACGCTGTGCGGGCGTGGGGCACGCACACGGACCGGAAGCGCAGCGGTACTTGAGCGCCGACCCCATCCGGGGGCGTCGCCGGGCAAGGAGGGCCGCATGACCGTACGGCGAGTAATGGGAATCGAGACGGAGTACGGGATCTCCGTCCCCGGCCACCCGAACGCCAATGCCATGCTCACCTCGTCCCAGGTCGTCAACGCCTACGCGGCCGCGATGCACCGGGCACGCCGTGCCCGCTGGGATTTCGAGGAGGAGAACCCGCTGCGTGACGCCCGCGGCTTCGACCTCGCACGCGAAAATGCGGACGGCAGCCAGCTCACGGACGAGGACATCGGCCTGGCCAACGTGATCCTGACCAATGGCGCCAGGCTCTACGTCGACCACGCCCACCCCGAGTACAGCGCCCCCGAGGTCACCAATCCGCGTGACGCCGTGCTGTGGGACAAGGCCGGCGAGCGGATCATGGCCGAGGCGGCCGAACGGGCCGCCCAGGTCCCCGGCGCCCAGCCCATCCACCTCTACAAGAACAACACCGACAACAAGGGCGCCTCCTACGGGACGCACGAGAACTACCTGATGAAGCGGGAGACCCCCTTCTCGGACATCGTGCGGCACCTGACGCCGTTCTTCGTCTCCCGCCAGGTGGTCACCGGCGCCGGACGGGTCGGTATCGGCCAGGACGGCCACGATCACGGCTTCCAGCTCAGCCAGCGCGCCGACTACTTCGAGGTGGAGGTCGGGCTGGAGACGACCCTCAAACGGCCCATCATCAACACCCGCGACGAACCGCACGCGGACGCGGAGAAGTACCGCCGGCTCCACGTGATCATCGGGGACGCGAACCTCTCCGAGATCTCGACGTATCTGAAGCTGGGCACCACCTCGCTGGTGCTCTCCATGATCGAGGACGGCTTCATCGCCGTCGACCTGGCCGTCGACCAGCCCGTCCGCACCCTCCATCAGGTCTCGCACGACCCGACCCTGCAACATCTGATCACGCTCCGCAGCGGCCGCACGCTCACCGGCGTACAGCTCCAAATGGAGTACTTCGAGCTGGCCCGCAAATATGTCGAGGACCGCTACGGAGCGGATGCGGACGAGCAGACCAAGGACGTCCTGACCCGGTGGGAAGACGTGCTCGGCCGGCTGGAGAACGATCCGATGAGCCTGTCCGGTGAGCTGGACTGGGTCGCCAAGCGGGAGCTGATGGAGGGCTACCGGCGCCGCGACGGCCTGGAGTGGGACGCGGCGCGACTGCACCTCATCGACCTGCAGTACGCCGACGTACGGCCCGAGAAGGGCCTGTACAACCGTCTGGCGGCCCGCGGCAAGATGAAGCGGCTCCTGGACGAGCCACAGGTGCAGCGGGCCGAGCAGAAGCCCCCAGAGGACACCAGGGCCTACTTCCGCGGTCGCTGCCTGGAGCAGTACGCGGACGATGTCGCGGCCGCCTCGTGGGATTCGGTCATCTTCGACCTGCCCGGACGTGACTCCCTGCAACGGGTTCCCACGCTGGAGCCACTGCGGGGGACCCGTAAGCACGTGAAGGAGCTGCTGGACCGCTGCCGTACCGCAGAGGAGCTGGTGAGGACGCTGTCCGGCCGCTGAGCTTCGGCAGGTGCACGACAGAATTCGTCACGATCCACAGCCGATCCGCGGCTGAAATCGTCGCGGTGCGGGAATCATCGAGGTGACTCCCGGGCTTTGCACCAAGTGCAGGGCCGATGTCGGACCCTGCTTGTAGGGTCGGATCTTGAAGGTCACATCGAGCGGGGCGAACCGAGCGGGGTGAGGGACATGGCGACCAAGGACAGCGGCGGCGGACAGGCCAAGGCCACGCGTTCCACCGAAGAGGTCGAGGAACAGACCGAGGACGCGCAGGCTTCGGAGGACCTCAAGGAACGCCAGGAAAAGTTGTCGGACGACGTGGATTCCGTCCTGGACGAAATCGATGACGTACTCGAAGAGAACGCCGAGGATTTCGTTCGAAGCTTCGTGCAAAAGGGCGGGGAGTAGAGCGACCCGGACGTGCTCGATTCAGGGGGGCCGAAGCGTTGCGCGCGGTGCGGGAAAGCCTGACCGTGCGCGGCCTTCGGGCGACAGGCGGGGGGCCCGACGACCGTCAGGGCCGCCGCGTGGCGCCCGTCCGGAAAAGCATTTCGGCGCGGGACGGGCGTACGGGCGAAGGATTCCGTGCGCTGCCGGCCGGTCCTCCACGGGCACCCGGTCACCCGCGGCGCACTCGCTCGGTACACCGCAGGGCACCGGAACGGCTCCGCTTGCGAGGGGCTGCCGGCCCGGTGCCCCGCGGCACCGTCGTGACCGGGCGTGACGCAGTGAGCAAGGAGCAGTTCGCGATCCGCCCCGGGCCGGTGCCCGGGCAGGTGGATCACGACCGCGATACGGGTAAGGTCCGAGTCGTACTGTGCTTCAACTGCGACTCGGCACTCGGCAAGTTGAGGGATGTCCCCGGCGCCACGCTCGGGGGCGATCGCATATCTGGAAGGAATCGTGTGGAAGCCAATACTCGAAGCACCGGGCGTCTACCAGCTGCCTTCCTGACGCCTGGATCCTCGTCCTTCATGGATTTCCTCGGCGAGCACTCGCCCGCCCTGCTGCCGGGCAACCGCCCGTTGCCGCCGGTGCAGGGTGCCATTGAGGCGCCGCACGGCACGACGATCGTTGCCGCGGGGTTCCCCGGAGGCGTGGTGCTCGCCGGCGACCGGCGGGCGACGATGGGCAATGTCATCGCGCAGCGTGATATCGAGAAGGTTTTCCCGGCCGACGAGTATTCGGCGGTCGGCATCGCGGGTACGGCGGGCCTCGCGGTGGAGATGGTCAAGCTTTTCCAGCTGGAGCTGGAGCACTTCGAGAAGGTCGAGGGTGCCCAACTCTCCTTGGAGGGCAAGGCGAATCGTCTGTCGACGATGATTCGCAGCAATCTGGGGATGGCCATGCAGGGCCTGGCCGTGGTGCCGTTGTTCGCCGGCTATGACCTCGACCGCGAGAAGGGCCGCATCTTCTCGTACGACGTGACCGGCGGGCGCTCGGAGGAGCACGGCTTCGCGGCGACGGGTTCCGGCTCGGTCTTCGCGCGCAGCGCGCTGAAGAAGCTCTTCCGGGAAGATTTCACGGAGGAGCAGGCCGCCACCGCTGTCGTCCAGGCGCTCTATGACGCGGCTGACGACGACTCCGCGACCGGCGGACCCGATATGGCGCGGAGGATCTACCCCATCGTCACGGTGATCACCGAAGACGGCTTCAGAAGGCTCACCGAGGACGAGGTCTCGGAGATCGCCCGTGCCGTGCATGAACGCCGCCTCGAACAGCCCGACGGCCCGCGCGCCGCGCTGCTCTGACGGGACGGATGTTCCGCAATGCTCCCCCAGCTACCGAGAGAGCTTTTGACAGGAAGGGACGGATAGCCGGTGTCGACGCCGTTCTATGTCTCACCCCAGCAGGCCATGGCCGACCGTGCCGAGTACGCCCGCAAGGGCATCGCGCGGGGCCGCAGTGTCGTGGTGCTGCAGTACACCGACGGCGTGGTCTTCGTCGCCGAGAATCCCTCCCGCGCCCTGCACAAGGTCAGCGAGATTTATGACCGGATCGCCTTTGCGGCGGTCGGCAAATACAACGAGTTCGAGAATCTGCGGATCGGCGGTGTGCGCTACGCCGATCTGCGGGGCTACACCTACGACCGTGAGGATGTGACCGCGCGGGGCCTGGCGAATGTCTATGCCCAGACGCTGGGCACGATTTTCTCCAGCGCCGCCGAGAAGCCGTACGAGGTCGAGCTGATCGTCGCCGAGGTGGGCGCGGCCGCCGAGGACGACCAGATCTACCGGCTGCCGCACGACGGCTCGATCGTCGACGAGCACGGCTCGGTGGCCGTCGGCGGCAATGCGGACCAGATCAGCACCTATCTCGACCAACGCCACCGCGACGGTATGACGCTGGCCGAGGCGCTCAAGCTGGCGATGGAGTCGCTGTCGCGCGACAACAACGGCGGTGAGCGCACGCTGACCGCCGAGCAGCTGGAGGTCGCGACGCTGGACCGTACGCGCCCGCAGCAGCGCAAGTTCAAGCGGATCCTGGGCCGGCAGCTGTCCCGGTTGCTGGACGAGAGCGGTGGAGCGGCCGCCGGGGACGCGGACGCCGATGAGGGCGCCGGTGCCGGGGAGTCCGGGACCACCGCCGAGGCAGCCGGCGACAAGGGCAAGGGCTCCGAGGACAACGGAAGCAAGGACAACGGAAGCAAGAGCAAGGGTGCTTCGGGCGAGGACGGCCCCGAAGGGGAGCCCCTGCTCTGACGTACTGCTGAGGGGCTGTGTGCCCCGATCGCGCGCCCCGGTGGCTCACTGCCCGCCGGGGCGCGCTGCGTTTGCGGGGGCGGTTGCGGGCGGGGCGGTGGAGCCGCGGGTGACCAGTTCGACCGGCAGGGTGGGGGCCTCGGCCGGGCGGCCGTCGAGCACGCTCATGAGGGCCCGCATCCCGGCTTCGCCGAACTCCTCGGCGGGCAGTCGTACGGTCGTCAGCTCCGGCTCGACGGCGAGGGCCAGGGCCAGGTCGTCGAAGCCGGTGACGGAGACGTCCTCGGGGACCCGCAGGCCCAGTCGGCGAACGGCTTTGCAGGCGCCCGCGGCGATGATGTCGTCGTCGCAGAGCAGCGCCGTGGGGCGGGGACCGGGGGCGGTCAGGGCGGCGTGTGCGGCGTGCAGCCCGGCATCGACGCCGAGGGCGGCCGGTTGCCGGCGCAGCACCGCGCCGGGGATGCCCTCCAGTGCTTCGGTGACGGCGCGGGCGCGTAGCTCGAAGGTCCAGGAGTCCACATCGGCGGCGAGGTGGGTGATGCGGCGGTGGCCCAGGGCCGTCAGATGGGTGGTCAACTGTCGTACGCCGTCGGCGATGTCGAGGTTGACGGTGGCGGTGGCCCGGTCGTCGTCGGGGTCGCTGTCCAGCATGACCAGGGGCAGGTCCGCGTCGCGGAGCGCGGTGAGGGCCTCGGCGGCCATGGAGGAGGCGATCACGCCGTCCAGGGTGGCCGCGGCGGAGTCGAAGGGGTCGCGGGCCGGGCCGATGCCCTCGGGGGAGGGGTAGAGGACCACTCCGAAGTCGTGGTCGGCGGCGACCCGGGCCGCGCCGGTGTAGACGCGCGCGAAGAATTCGGTGGTCAGGGCGGGGACGACCAGGAGTGCGGTGCGGGTACGGCCCATCCGCAGGCTGCGGGCGGCGAGGTTGGGGCGGTAGCCCAGCTCGCGGGCGGCGGTGCGGACGGCTTCGGCCTTGGCGGGGGAGACCCGGCCGTGCCATTTGTCGCCCAGGACGAGTGAGACGGTGGCCTGGGAGACCCCGGCGGCGCGGGCCACGTCCCGGCTGGTCGTGCGGCCGCCGGCCGGGCGCCGGCCGGGCGTGGTGGTCTCGTTGCTGGTCACCGGGTGTTTCGCTCCTCGCGTTCGGCCGTTGCGGGGTGGACTGCGGGTGAAGGTCATGGTACGTATAACGGCACAGGTTATACGTAACACGTCCGGCCGGTCCGGGCGGGAAAGGGGCAGGGATGGCCGCGGGATATGCGGAGCTGCTCAGAACCCGGCACGCGGCCCGGCTCCTGACGGGGACTCTGGTCGGCAGGCTGCCGAACGCCACCGCGGCGCTGGCCGTGGTGCTCTTCGTGCGCGCCGAGGGCGGCAGCTACGCCCTGGCCGGCGCGCTCTCCGCGGTCTACGGCGTCTGCAACGCCATCGGCCAGCCGCTGCTGGGCCGGGCGGTGGACCTCTGGGGCCAGCCGCGAGTGATGCTGCCCGCCTCGGTGCTCTCGGCGCTCGGTATGGCGTTGCTCGCGGCCGTCGGCCTGGACGTGCTGTGGCTGGCCTACGCCGCCATGGTGATCGCCGGTTTCTTCACCCCGCCCCTGGAGGGTGGCCTGCGGGCACTGTGGCCCGGGGTCCTCCAGCGCGCGGACCGGGTGCACGCCGCCTATGCGCTGGACGCGGTGGCGCAGGAGCTCATGTTCGCGGTGGGACCGCTGCTGGTGACGCTGTGCGTGGCGGCCTGGTCGGCGGGGGCGGCACTGTTGGTGATCAACCTGCTCGGGGTGCTCGGAGCGCTCTCCGTGGTCGTCTCCGAGCCGTCCCGGCGGTGGCGCAGCGGGCCGCGTGAGGCGCACTGGCTGGGGGCATTGCGCTCGGCCGGGATGCTGGTGCTGATCGGGGCGTTCTTCTTCGTGGGGCTGGCGCTCGGGTCGATCGCGGTCGCGGCGGTGGCGTACGCCGATGAGCACGGCGGGGGGATGGTCTCCAGCTGGCTGCTGTCCGCGCTCGGTTTCGGCGCGCTGGCCGGTGGCCTCGTCTACGGCGCCCGCGAGTGGCCGGGGCGGCCGGAGAGCCGGCTGCGGCTGCTGATCGGCCTGCTGGCGCTGGGGTATCTGCCACTGGTGCTGGTGCCGGGTGTCGTCGGGATGACGGCGTTGACCGGTGTCGCGGGGGTGTTCCTGGCGCCGGCCCTGGCCTGTGCGTTCGTGGTGGTGGACCGTCATGCGCCCCAGGGCACGGTGACGGAGGCGTTTTCCTGGCTGGTGACGACGTTCGGTGTCGGGTCGGCGGTGGGCGCATCGGTGGTGGGTCCGGCCGTGGAGAACGGTGGCGCGGTGGCGGGTTTCGCGGTGGCCGGCGCCGGTGGGCTCGCCGCGCTGCTCGTCCTTTTGTCGACGAAGCGATTTCTCGGGGATCCCGTGCTGCGTACGGCGGATGCGGCCCCGGCGGAAAATGATCGAAACGAGGCCGTCGAACCCGGTTTCAGAGCAGGGCATCAGGCGTAATGTTCAGTCATGGACCGCCGCATTTTCGGGCTGGAGAACGAGTACGGCGTCACGTGCACGTTCAGGGGACAGCGCCGACTGTCGCCTGACGAAGTGGCGCGGTACCTCTTCCGCCGTGTCGTGTCATGGGGCCGCAGCAGCAATGTCTTCCTGCGGAACGGCGCCCGCCTGTACTTGGACGTGGGTTCGCACCCGGAATACGCAACTCCCGAGTGCGACAACGTGACCGAACTGGTCACTCACGACAAGGCCGGCGAGCGCATTCTCGAAGGCCTGCTCGTCGACGCCGAGCGCCGCCTGCATGAGGAGGGAATCGCGGGCGACGTCTATCTCTTCAAGAACAACACCGATTCGGCGGGAAACTCCTACGGGTGTCACGAGAATTACCTCGTCGCCCGCCATGGTGAGTTCTCCCGGCTCGCGGACATCCTCATTCCGTTCCTCGTCACCCGTCAGCTGCTGTGCGGCGCGGGCAAGGTGCTGCAGACTCCGCGGGGCGCCGTCTACTGCGTCAGCCAGCGTGCGGAGCACATCTGGGAGGGTGTCTCGTCGGCGACGACCCGTTCCCGGCCGATTATCAATACCCGCGACGAACCGCATGCGGATGCCGAGCGTTATCGCCGGTTGCATGTCATCGTCGGTGACTCCAATATGTCCGAGACGACCATGATGCTGAAGGTCGGCGCCACCGACCTCGTCCTGCGCATGATCGAGGCGGGCACGGTCATGCGGGATCTGACGCTGGAGAACCCGATCCGGGCCATCCGTGAGGTCAGTCATGACATTACGGGCCAGCGCAAGGTGCGGCTGGCCAGTGGGCGCGAGGCATCGGCGCTCGAAGTCCAGCAGGAGTACTACGAGAAGGCCGTGGATTTCTGCGACCGTCGCGGAATCCGTACGGGCACCGTCGAGCGGGTCCTCGAACTGTGGGGCCGTACGCTCGAGGCCATCCGGGACGAGGATCTCGACCGTATCTCCACCGAGATCGACTGGGTGATGAAACATCAGCTCATCGAGCGCTATCGCACAAAGAACAACATCACCATGTCCCACCCTCGGGTGGCGCAGATAGACCTCGCGTATCACGACATCCACCGCCGCCGGGGGCTTTACTACCTCCTGGAGCGGAAGGGGCAAGCGGCGCGGATCTGCAACGACTTGAAGATCTTCGAGGGCAAGTCGGTGCCGCCGCAGACCACTCGCGCCAGGCTGCGTGGTGACTTCATTCGCCGGGCGCAGGAGCAGCGCCGTGATTTCACCGTGGACTGGGTGCATCTCAAGCTGAATGACCAGGCGCAGCGCACGGTCCTGTGCAAGGACCCGTTCCGCTCGGTGGACGACCGGGTGGAGAAGCTGATCGCAGGTATGTGACCCGCGGGGAATGCGGTGGTGTGCCGGGAGCGGAAGCTCCCGGCACATTGCCGTGTTGTGCTGAGAATCCTCCGGCGGGTCAGGTCGTAGAGTGGCAGGCATTGCCCACCCACCCCACGAGCCCGAGTTGGTCGAATGAACCTCACGAAGAACACCCGTCGCGCCGCCGCCGCTGCGCTGACCGTGCCCATCCTGCTGTTCACCGCCGCCTGCGGGTCCGAGGACAGCAAGAGCACGTCGGGCGATGCCGTCGTCAAGGTCGAGGGCAAGGCAGGGGCAGAGCCCAAGATTACGGTGCCCAAGGGCGCCAAGCCGTCCGACAAGGTCGTCACCAAGACCCTCGTCGAGGGCAAGGGCGCCACGGTCAAGAAGGGCGATGTGGTCCGGCTGGACTTCGCGGCGAAGTCGATGAAGGGTCAGAACCTGGGCAGCAGCTGGGCGCCGCGGCCCGGTGCCAAGCCGGGAGGCCCGCGCACCCAGGTTGTCGGGGAGGTCTCCGACCAGCCGACGCAGCAGATGCTGCCGCCGAAGGTGATGTCCGCGGTCGCCGGGCAGAAGGTCGGCAGCCGTTTCGAGGTCGAGGGCACCGCCAAGGCGCTGATCGGTGCGGGCCTGAACCCGAAGTCCGGTATCAAGCCGTCGGACGGCCTGGTGTGGGTCATCGATGTGGTCGGCGCGAAGAAGATCAACAAGAAGGCGAAGGTCGAGGGCGAGCAGGCGGCGCCGGAGAGCGGGATGCCCGAGGTGACGGCCGCGGACGAGAAGGCCGCGAAGATCACCATTCCCAAGGGGGAGAAGGCACCCACGGGCCTCAAGGAGCAGGTCCTGATCAAGGGCAAGGGCCCCGAGGTGAAGGCGGGCGAGGGGCTGATCGCGCAGTACACCGGTGTGAAGTGGGAGGACGGCAAGAAGTTCGACTCGTCCTGGGACCACGGTGGCGCGACCGCCTTCCAGATCGGCACCGGGAGCGTCGTCCCGGGCTGGGACAAGGCGCTGGTCGGCAAGCACGTCGGTGACCGGGTGGAGATCGTGATTCCGCCGAAGCTGGCCTACGGCGGGAACCCGCAGAGCGGGCTGGACAAGAACACTCTGGTCTTCTCGGTCGACATCGTCGGCACGGTCTGACGGCGGCACCTACAAGATCTGCAAGACTGGCCCGGTAATCGTAAAGATTCGTAAGTAGGAGCACATTCGTGAGCATCGACAAGCCCGAGATCGACTTTCCTGAGGGCCCGGCTCCCACCGAGCTCGAGGTCGTGGACCTGACGGAGGGCGACGGGCCGGTCGCCAAGGCCGGGGACACCGTCTCCGTCCACTACGTCGGCGTGTCGTTCAGCACCGGCGAGGAGTTCGACGCGAGCTGGAACCGCGGCAAGCCGCTGCAGTTCCAGCTGGGCGCCGGCCAGGTCATCGCCGGCTGGGACCAGGGCGTGCAGGGCATGAAGGTCGGCGGCCGTCGCCGGCTGACCATCCCCGCGCACCTCGCGTACGGCGACCGCGGCGCCGGCGGCGGCCGGATCGCCCCGGGCGAGACGCTGATCTTCGTCTGCGACCTGGTCTCCGTCTGAGACCGCTGCCGGTCGCCGTGCGCGCCCGCTGCTGACGTATTCCGGGGCCGGTGCCGCGATGGCACGGGCCCCGGGACGGGTAAGCCCTCGTTCCCTTCCGGCCCTGCGGGCGGATGAAGGGAGGGAGGGCTTACCCGTCCGGCTTTTGCCCTGACCTCCCCGAGCGGTACGGTCAACGATCGGGAGTTCAACGAGAAAGGGCGTCGATGGCCATTGCCAAGGCCGAGCGGCTGATGAATCTGGCGCTGTGCCTGCTGGGGACGCGACGCCCGCTGACCAAGCGTGAGCTGAGGTCGTCCATCGAGGCCTATATCGAGGCCAACAGCGACGACTCCTTCAACCGCATGTTCGAGCGCGACAAGGACGATCTGCGCGAGCTCGGCCTGGTCATCGAGACCGTCGAAGGCATCGAGGGCGACATCGGCTATCTCGCCCGCCGCGACAGCAACCGGCTGCCCCCGATCACGCTGGACGCCGAGGAGGCCGCCGCCCTGGGGCTCGCCGCGAAGATCTGGCAGCAGGCCCGGCTGGCCGGTGCCGCCAGCGGTGCGCTCCAGAAGCTGCGCGCGGCCGGTATGCCGCTCGGGGACGGCCCGGACTACGACGCCGGGCAGCCGCACAGCGCTCTGGAACCCCGTATCCCCGCCCATGAAGCCGCCTTCGAGCCGTTGATGCTGGCCTGCCGCGACCGCCGCCCGGTCGTCTTCGACTACCACAAGTCGAATGCCGCCCGCCCCGAGCAGCGGCAGGTCGAACCGTGGATCCTCGAATGCTGGCGGGGCCATTGGTACGTCGCCGGCTGGGACCGCGAGCGACAGGCGGAGCGGGTCTTCCGGCTCTCCCGGATCACCGGCAAGGTCCGTTCCCGGCAAGGGGCGTTCACCGCGCCGGTGCCCGATCACGTCACCGTCCGCGAGACCGTCGAGAGCTGGGCCGGCGAGACCGCGACCGGCACCGCCAGGATCAAGCTCCGCGCCGAGCACGGCTATCCGCTGCGCGCCCGTGCGCTCAGCGTCCGCGAGCTGGGCGGCGGCTGGGACGAGCTGGAGATCCCCAGCGGCCATGGACTCGACGCCTGGCTGGTGGAGTTCGGGCCTGATGTGGTCGTACTGGAACCCGCGGAACTGCGCGCCGAGGTCATCGACCGGCTGCGTGCCGTGGCCAAGGGCTGAGAGGGATACGAGACCATGGCGACGAACGCGATCGACCAGACCCGCCGGATGCTGTCCCTGGTGACCTATCTGCGTGAGCGCCCCGGCGCCCGCGTCGGGGATGTCGCCCGCGCCTTCGGCATCACCGAGGACGAGCTGATCGCCGACCTCGACGTCCTGCCGATGTGCGGTACGAGCTTCCGCGGCGGCGACCTCCTGGACATCGACACCGACGGCGACCGCATCTGGTGGCACAACCCCGACGATGTCGCCGAGCCGCTGCGGCTGGCCGCCGACGAGGCGACCGCCCTGCTGGTCGCGGCCCGCGCGGTGGCCACCCTCCCCGGGCTGCGCGAGGGCGACCGGCAGGCGCTGCTGCGTGCCACCGCCAAGCTGGAGGCGGCGGCCGGAGAGGCGGCCGGCGCCAGCGCCCGGCTGTCGGTGACCTTCGAGTCCGAGGGCGGGGTCTTCGCCGACGTGGACCGCGCCATCGCCGAGCGGCGCCGCCTGTGGCTGCGCTACTACTCCCCGGCCCGCGACGAGCTGACCGAGCGCGAGGTCGACCCGATCCGGCTGTTCGCCGTCGGCCACACCTATATGGAGGCGTGGTGCCGGCTCTCGGAGGCCCGGCGGACCTTCCGGCTCGACCGGGTCGCCGAGATCAAGCTGCTGGACGCCCCGTCCGACCCGCCGCCGGTCGAGCTGCGCGATCTGTCGGAGGGACTGGTGCAGCCCGCGGCCGAGGACCCCGAGGTGTCCATCGAGGTCGGGCCCGGTGGCCGCTGGGTCGCCGAGTACTACCCGCACGACAGCGCCGAGGAGCTCCCCGACGGCGGACTGCGCATCACCCTGCGCACCCCCGACCCGGCCTCGCTGCGGCGGCTGGCGCTGCGACTGGGCCGCGACGGGCGGATCGTGGCGCCGCAGGAGCTCGCGGACAGTGCGCGGCAGGCCGCCGACCAGGCGCTCGCGGCGTACGGCGAGTGAACGCGGCGAACCGGGCGGCGCGCCGTTCCGCGGGGGGAGAAGGAGGAGGCAGCGAAGGATGACGACCACGATGGCGACCACCGCCCTGGCGGGCACGACCGCTCCGGTGCTCTTCAAAGCGGCCTGCCCGGACTGCCGGGGCCGCTTCGAACTGGCCTCGGAGGCCTTCCGGCTGGCGATCGGCGCCAGCAGCCGCACCACGTTCTACTCCTTCACCTGCCCCGACTGCCGCCGTGCGGTGCGCAAACCGGCCGGCGAGCGGATCATCGAGCTGCTCACCGGCGGCGGGGTCCGCACGCTGCGGCTGCACACGGGCTGACGGATAGGCTCGCCCCATGCTCTGGCCCATGATCGCAATCGCCCTCGGCTTCGCCGGGATCGCCGTGCTCGGTGTCCTGGCCGTCCGGGTCTTCGCCGAGGTGCGGCGGCTGGCCCGTCAGGTCGGTGCGTCCTCGGAGCGGATCCAGCGGGCCGCCGAGGACCTGGAGCGGGCGGCCGTTCCGCTCGCGTCCCGGACGCACGAGACCGGCAGGGACTGAAGAGGTGGCCCAGGGCGTCGGCCCTCTGCTGCGGGGCTGGGCGGAGAGGTACGCTGCATCCGCGGTTCAGACAGCGCGGCGGTCGAGGCAATCGGGAGTATGTGAGGGGATTGCCCGGCGTTCACCACCGAACGTTACGATCGAGCTAGCACCAGGACGCCAGTCCGACCACTATCGGCAGGCACCACAGCAGACGCCGCCCCGGCGAGAAGGTAGTCGCAGATGCTCAGCAACCTGAGGGCCCCCGAGATCATCCTGATCCTCGTCGTGATTGTGCTGCTCTTCGGCGCGAAGAAACTGCCTGACATGGCGCGGTCGCTCGGTAAGTCGGCCCGCATCCTCAAGAGTGAGGCCAAGGCGATGAAGAAGGAGGGTGAGACGGACGGTGCCACGACCGGCACCACGTCCGAAGCGCCCGCCGACGCCGCGCAGCAGGCTCCTCGCACGATTCAGGCAGCTCCCGGTGATGTGAACAGCTCGCGCCCGGTGGCCGAGCCGCACCGCACCAACCAGAGCTGAGCCGAACCGATCCAGCCGCACCGATCCGTTTCGGGACAGGCTGACGCACGAGACGAGGACGTGGGTTGCCGAAGTCTGCCCGCAAGCAGGAGAAGGACCCCGAGGGGCGGATGCCGCTCGCGGCGCATCTGCGTGAGCTGCGCAACCGGCTGCTGAAGTCGGTGCTGGCGATGGGTGTGATCACCGCCATCGCGATGTGGCAGTACGACGCCATCGCCCACTTCATCACGGGGCCGGTGATCGACACGGTCGGCTGTCCCCGCGGTACCACGGCCACCACCCCGCGCGATCACCCGTGTGCGCAGGTCACGGCGAACGGCCTGCTGGCACCGTTCACCATCCTGCTCAAGCTGTCCCTCACGACAGGCGTCGTCGGCGCCAGCCCGGTCTGGCTCTACCAGCTCTGGGCCTTCCTCGCGCCAGGTCTGCACAGGAGCGAGAAGAAGTACGCGCTGAGCTTCGTCGGCGCCGGAGTACCGCTCTTCCTCGCCGGCGCCTACCTTGCCTACGCGGTGTTGCCCACCACGGCCGGTGCCCTGGTCGGCCTGACCCCTGACGACTGGGCCAACTTCTTCCCTGCCGACGATTTCTTCGACATCGTCACGCGCATGATCGTGGTCTTCGGTCTCGCCTTCGAACTGCCGCTGCTCCTGGTGCTGCTCAACTTCGGAGGGGTGCTGACCGGGCACCGGATCCTGAGCTGGTGGCGGTTCATGGTGCTGGGCATCACGGTCTTCGCGGCCATCGCCACCCCGACCGGTGACCCGCTGACCATGGGGCTGCTGGCCGCTCCGATCGTGGTGCTGTACTTCGGTGCCGTCGGCATCTGCCTGTTCAACGACCGCCGCCGCAAGCGGGGCAATCCCGATGCCGGGCTGAGCGACGACGAGGCCTCTGAGCTCGATCTGGCACCCTCCGCGGTCGGCGAGATCGAGTCGGTCTCCTCCGGCCGGATGCTGCCGGAGCAGGCGAGCGGTGACGCGGCCGACAGCGAATCGCGACGTCCCGGTGGCTACGACGACGTTACGTGACGCTTGGTTACCCGGCGTCATCCGGCGCCCTGGTTGTGTGCGGACGGCCCCTGTGCTCTTTGAGCCCGGGGGTCGTTTGCTTGGGTGGGCTGTGTGTGGCTTGTGCCCTTGTGGCTGGTGGGGGTGGGGGCGTGGGGTTTCGTGTGGCCTCCGGTGGGGTGGGGGCCGGTGTACTGGGTGTGGTTCCCGTTTGGCCGTCCGGTTCGTGGGGGCCGGCGCATTGGGCGTGGGTTTCGTGGGGGGCGTGGGGTCGGTGGGGGCCGGGGGCGTGCGGGGTTGGTGGTTGCCTCGGGGGCCGGAGGGGACGCACCGGGGCCCGTCCTCGGCGCGGGCGGCCCTGGTACGAGCAGAAGGCACCCCGGCGTTCGCTCCGGTCCTGCGGGCGGTCCCCGGTACATCCCCTCCGGCCTAAGCCCGTCCCCGGCTGCAGCCCGGCGGCACCGTCCGTCACCGACCACAAGCCCTGGTCCGGCCCAGCATCACCCGTGCCCGAGCCGGCCGTGTTCCCTACCTGAGGTTGCGGTCCCTCCTGCCCGGCCAGTGCCCTGACACGTCCTGGTGCGGGTCGAGTCCGGCCATCGCCCAGTGCTCTGCCGGACCCCGGCCGACCCAAAGCCCGGGGCGGGGATGGTCGGCGTGGCTGGCGGCTCCCGGGCGCGGCGTCTGGCCGGTTCCTGCCAGGACCTGCCGATGGGGGTTGTGACGGTCATGGGTACGGCGGGAGAGCCGCCAACGTGCGGCGGTTGGAGGGGATGTCCGGTGACCCGCCCGCAGGACCGGAGCGAACGCCGGGGCTCCTTTCCTATGGACCAGAGCCGCCCGCGCCGAGGACGGGTTACCGGGCGTCCCCTCCAACCCACCACTCACGATGACTGGGCGCCCGGCCCCGGCCACCGGCAACGTGCACCAGCCCCAGCCGCGAAGCGACTTTGCCCCGGTCCCGGCCACCGGCCCCGACCGTGAAGCGACAGCCTCGCCCCGCCTTCAGCCACATACCACCGCAGCCGCAACAGCCCCGGCGGTACACAACGTGTATCGGCTCCTGCCGCGAAGCACCCACTTCGACTCCTGCCGCGAAGCATCCGCCCCGGTCCAGGCCAACGTGGCAGTGTGCGACCCGGTGGAGCCCACTCGGTAACGGGCCGACATAAAGATCGGGTCGTTGTCAGAGGCGGCCGGTAGGCTCGTAGACACGATGACCGAGGACATGTCCCCTGCTGAGCGCTATGCCGCCGCCAAGCTCCGGGCGGCCGAGCAGGCCACCGCACTCGCCCCTTTCCGGGAAATGTACGACTTTGGTCTGGATCGGTTCCAGGTCGAGGCGTGCCAGGCCCTGGAGGCCGGCAAGGGCGTGCTGGTCGCGGCCCCCACCGGATCCGGAAAGACGATCGTCGGCGAATTCGCCGTCCACCTGGCCCTGGAGCAGGGCCGAAAATGCTTCTACACCACGCCCATCAAGGCGCTGTCCAACCAGAAGTACCAGGACCTGGTCAAGCGTTACGGCCCCGAGAAGGTCGGTCTGCTGACCGGCGACAACAGTGTCAACTCCGAGGCTCCGGTGGTCGTGATGACCACCGAAGTGCTGCGGAACATGCTCTATGCCGGCTCCCGGTCGCTGGCCGGCCTCGGCTATGTGGTCATGGACGAGGTGCACTACCTCTCCGACCGCTTCCGTGGCGCCGTCTGGGAAGAGGTGATCATCCATCTCCCCGAGTCGGTGACGCTGGTCTCGCTGTCGGCGACGGTTTCCAACGCCGAGGAGTTCGGTGACTGGCTGGACACGGTCCGTGGCGACACGGCCGTGATCGTCTCCGAGCACCGGCCGGTGCCGTTGTGGCAGCACGTCCTCGCGGGCCGCCGGATATACGACCTGTTCGAGGAGCGGGACGGCCAGAGCGGCGGCCGCCGCGAGGTCAATCCCGATCTGGAGCGGCTGGCGCGGATGGAGAACAGCCGGCCGACGTTCGGCCGGGACAAGCGCCGGGGCCGCAATCTGCGCGAGGCGGACCGCGAGCGTGAGCGGCGCCAGCGTGCCCGGATCTGGACGCCGAGCCGTCCCGAGGTCATCGACCGCCTCGACAACGAGGGCCTGCTGCCCGCGATCACCTTCATCTTCAGCCGCGCCGGCTGTGAGTCCGCCGTCCAGCAGTGCCTGTATTCGGGCCTGCGGCTCAATGACCAGGAGGGCCGCGAGGAGGTCCGTCGCATAGTGGAGGCGCGGACGGCCGGAATCGCGGACGACGACCTCCATGTGCTGGGCTACTACGAGTGGTTGGAGGGCCTGGAGCGGGGCATCGCGGCGCACCACGCCGGCATGCTGCCGACGTTCAAGGAGGTCGTCGAGGAGCTGTTCGTGAAGGGGCTGGTCAAGGCCGTCTTCGCCACCGAGACGCTGGCCCTGGGCATCAACATGCCCGCGCGGTCCGTGGTGTTGGAAAAGCTCGTGAAGTGGAACGGCGAGCAGCACGCCGACATCACGCCCGGCGAGTACACCCAGCTGACCGGCCGCGCCGGGCGTCGCGGGATCGACGTCGAGGGCCATGCGGTGGTCCTGTGGCAGCGGGGGATGAACCCGGGCGCGCTGGCCGGGCTCGCCGGGACACGTACGTATCCGCTGCGGTCCTCCTTCAAGCCGTCGTACAACATGGCGGTCAACCTCGTCTCGCAGTTCGGCAGGCACCGTTCGCGGGAGCTGCTGGAAATGTCCTTCGCGCAGTTCCAGGCCGACAAGTCGGTGGTCGGGATCTCGCGGCAGGTACAGAAGAACGAGGAGGGGCTCGAGGGCTACCGCGAGTCGATGACCTGTCACCTCGGCGACTTCGAGGAGTACTCCGGGCTACGGCGGGAGTTGAAGGAGCGTGAGACGGAGCTGGCCAAGCAGGGCGCGGCACAGCGGCGGGTGGCGGCAGCGACGGCTCTGGAGAAGCTGAAGCCCGGCGACGTCATCCATGTGCCGACCGGCAAGTACGCGGGCCTCGCGCTGGTCCTCGACCCCGGTATGCCCTCGGGACGGACGAACGGCCATCGCGGCTTCGACGCGCAGGACGGCCCCCGGCCGTTGGTGCTGACCGCCGAGCGGCAGGTCAAGCGGCTGGCCTCGATCGATTTCCCGGTGCCGGTCGAGGCGCTGGACCGGATGCGGATCCCCAAGTCCTTCAACGCCCGCAGCCCGCAGTCGCGCCGCGATCTGGCGTCCGCGCTGCGGACGAAGGCCGGCCATGTCGTGCCGTCGCGGCATCGCAAGCCCCGTTCGGTGGCGGCCGACGACCGGGAGATCTCCCGGCTGCGTACGGAGATCCGGGCGCATCCCTGCCATGGCTGTGACGAGCGCGAGGATCACGCCCGCTGGGCCGAGCGCTACCACCGGCTGCAGCGGGACACCCGCCAGTTGGAGCGCCGGATCGAGGGCCGGACGAACACCATCGCCCGTACCTTCGACCGGATCTGCGCCCTGCTGACCGAGCTGGACTACCTCGAAGGCGACACGGTCACCGACGAGGGCCGCCGGCTGGCCCGCCTCTACGGCGAGCTGGATCTGCTGGCGAGCGAGTGCCTGCGCGAGGGCGTCTGGGAGGGCCTCGGCCCGGCGGAGCTGGCGGCCTGTGCCTCGGCGCTGGTGTACGAGGCACGGCAGGCGGACGATGCGGTGGCTCCCAAGCTGCCGGCCGGCAAGGCCAGGGACGCGCTGGGCGAGATGGTCCGCATCTGGGGCCGCCTGGACGCCCTGGAGGAGGACCACAGGATCAACCAGGCGGAGGGCGTCGGCCAGCGCGAGCCGGACCTCGGCTTCGCCTGGGCCGCGTACCGCTGGGCCTCCGGCTTCGGCCTCGACGAGGTGCTCAGGGAGGCGGAGATGCCGGCCGGTGACTTCGTCCGCTGGTGCAAGCAGCTGATCGATGTCCTCGGCCAGATCGCGGCGGCGGCCCCGCCCGGCGGCACGGTGGCGCGTACGGCCCGCAAGGCCGTGGACGGCGTGCTGCGCGGCGTGGTGGCGTATTCGTCGGTGCGCTGAGCCCCAGGGCCGGGCCCGGCCCTGGCAGTGCAACGGCGCCGCACCCCCCTTCGGCCGGGGGTGGGGGGGGGGGTGGGGGGTTTTTGGGGGGGGCGCTGCCCCCCGGGGCGGGGCCCGCCCCGGCGTGGCCACGGGCGCCCCCCCCCCCTTCGGCGGGGTGCGGCGCCGACTGCTGTCGCCAAAGGGACGTTACGACGCCTGCCGGCCGTCGGTGGCCGCCCGCTCCGCGTCGCGCTTGGCGACTTCCTCGCGTACGAGCGGGATGACATTCCGGCCGAAGTCGATGGCGTCGTCGAGCAGGTCGTAGCCGCGCGCGGAGAGGATGTCCACGCCCAGGTCGTAGTAGTCGAGCAGGGCCCGCGCGACGGTCTCCGGCGTGCCGACCAGGGCGGTGGAGTTGCCCGCGCCGCCGGTCTCCGCTGCGGTCGGGGTCCACAGCGCCCGGTCGTGCCGCTCGCCCTCGGCGGCCACCGCGAGCAGCCGCTGTGAACCGGCGTTCTGCGGGCTCGTCAGCGGGTGCCGGCGGCTGAGCGTGCCGCCCGCCTTGCGGGCCTTGATCCGCTCCAGGGTGCGATGAGCCTTCTCCCAGGCCAGCTCCTCCGTGGGCGCAATGATCGGCCGGAACGCGACCTGGATCCTGGGCAGTTCGCTGCGGCCCGCCGCCTGCGCCGCGGCCCGCACCGAGGCGATCTGTTCGGCGGTCTGCGCCAGCGGCTCGCCCCACAGGCAGTAGATGTCCGCCTCGGCGCCGCCCGCCGCGTACGCCGCCGCCGAGGAACCCCCGAACGACACCTGCGGGTGCGGCTGTTGGACGGGGAAGGTGTCCGAGACGAAGTCATGGAAGCGGTAGTGGGTGCCCTCGTGGTCGAAGGGCTCGTGGGTGGTCCAGATCTTCTTGACGAGGCGGATGTATTCGCGGGTGCGGTCGTAGCGCTCGTCCTTGGTGAGCGTGTCGCCCTCCCGGCCCTGCTCGTGGTCGTTGCCGCCGGTGATGAAGTGCACCGCGAGCCGCCCGTCGCTGATCCGGTCCAGCGTCGCGAAGGTCTTCGCGGCGAACGTGGGATACGAGACGTTGGGGCGGTGCGCCACCAGGATCTGCAGGGTCTCGGTGCGGGCCGCGACATAGGCGGCGGCCGGGGAGGGATCGGGGGAGCCGGAACCGTAGGCGAACAAGACCCGGTCCCAGCCGTACTCCTCGTGGGCCCGGGCCAGTTTCAGCGTGTAGTCCTTGTCGAAGGATGCCCCGGAGCGGGGGGTGACTTCGGAACCGTCGTTGGTGGCGGCAATGCCGAGGAACTCGACAGGCATGGGTAGGGCCTCGTCTTCTCGTAGGTCGTGCGCTCATGGGCATGCGCGTGGGGCATGCGGGCGTACGGAATCGCCGTACGGGGAGGGGGTGCTGCGCTACGAAGAAGTCAGCGGCAACAGGAGGCCGACCACACCCGACCGAAGTCGATGTGGTCACGGGTGACCAGCCGCTGCTGAGGACGCATGGGCTCAGTGGAACAGGTAGATGTATGTGCCGTCAACCAATTCCTGCCGCGGCGCGATGAGTTCACGGCGGTTCGGACGACCGGGTGCGGTGTCCGGGGCGGTGGGGGAGGATGCCGCCATGCCTGCGACAAGCGACGAGGGCGCCGCCCCGGTGCGGCGCCTGGGAAAGCTCATCAAGCTGCGCCCGGAACAGCGTGCGGAGTATCTGCGGCTGCATGCGGAGGTCTGGCCGGAGGTGCTGGAGATGATCAGCGCCTGCCATCTCCGCAACTACTCGATCTTCCTTGAGGGCGAGGTGCTGTTCTCGTATGCCGAGTACGTCGGTGAGGACTACGCCGCCGACATGGCGAGGATGGCCGCCGACCCCGTGACCCGGCGGTGGTGGCAGCTCACCGACCCCTGTCAGGAGCAGACCGCGGGCGCCGTACCGGGGGAGTGGTGGACGCCGATGCGGGAGGTCTTCCACCACGACTGAGCCGGCCGGTGCCGTCCCCGGCGGAAAACGCCGCGACAGGCTCCCGGGGCCGGTGAAACGCTGACGGCATGATTGATCACATCGCGATCCAGGTCAGCAATGTCGCGGCGAGCGCGGACTTCTACGACCGTGTCCTCGCGCCGCTCGGGGGCGAACGGACCAAGGAGTTCGGCGAGTTCATCAGCTTCGGTACCACCGGGCACACCCTCTGGCTCGTCCCTGCCACCGAGGACGGCCCGGCCCGCGAGGTGCACCTCGCCTTCGCCGCTGCCGGCCGCCCGGCCGTCGACGCCTTCCACGCCGCCGCCGTTGCGGCCGGCGCCGAGTCCCTGCACGCGCCAGGCTTGTGGCCCGAGTACCACGCGTCGTACTACGGGGCCTTCGTCCGTGACCCCGACGGCAACAACATCGAGGCGGTCTGTCATACGCCGTAGCCCCGCGGCGGCCCCCCCCGGGGCGGCGTGGCGATCCCGGTCCAGGTGCGCCGGCCACGCCGCCCGCCGTTCTTCGGTGAACGTGCGTCTTCTGCTTGCGCGCGTGTCACCCGGCCCGGCGCCCGGTGCGCGGCCCGTCAGCCGGTGCTGTCCGTCGCATAGACCCCGTCCAGCCAGCTCTGCCACGCCTGTCCCGCCTTCTCGCGGTCGCCGGTGCCGTCGAACAGATGGAGCGAGATGCCGACCGGTGCCTTGAAGGCGTTGCGGCCGAAGAAGCGGTACAGCCCGCCCTCGGTCCGCAGGCCGAGGAAGTGCTCGGTGCGGTAGTCGATGACCGCGTCCAGCGGGTCCACGCCCGGCAGTTCGACGCGCAGTCGGTCGCCCGCCGCCATCGCGGCCGTGACGCCCAGGGCGCGCAGCAGCACCTCGAACCCGTCGTGGGTGAGCGACGCCGCCGGGCCCTGGATGTCGGCGAAGGCCGCGGGACGGCCGCTGAAGTACCGGAGGTACTGCCCGAGGGTGTGCAGATAGAAGTCGGTGTGCAGCGAGGCGCCGTCGTACTGGCCGTCCCAGTCGTCGTCGTTCATCACGCCGCTGTGGACGTAACGGAGTACGGCGGTGCCGCCATCGCGGGCCTCGATGAGGTACTCCAGCGCGTTGAACCAGCCGTCCTCACCCTCCACACGGACCGCGAAACGGTGCGGCGGCTCCCAGGCGGTGACCGGGGAGTCCTCCGGGCCGCTGCCCCCGACGCCGGAGACCTTCTCCGTGGGGAACATCCACCCGCCCGTGCCGGTGGTGACGGCCGCGAAGACCTCTTCGGGGGCGGCCGGCAGCACGACCTCCCGGCGGAGCTCGAACTCTCTGGGCATGACTACTCCTCGGTGGGTGCGGTGGGGCCGGGCGCGGCGGCCGGGCCGGGCCCGTCGGCGGGGCGGGTGATGCTGGGGTGCAGGGCGACGATCAGGCGGTGCTTCCGTCCGCCCGCCGCCTTTTCGTCGTGGTACCTGGCGACGAGGTGGTTCACGGTGGCGCCGAGCTCTTCGGCGAACGCGGCCCGGTCGGCGGCCGAGGCGAACCGGATCTCGCCGTCGATGGCGAAGGTCGCCAGCCGCTGCTCGGCCTTGGTCGAGCGCTTGATGAGCTCACCCACCTCGCGCACCAGCCGGGCCGCGAGAGCCAGCAGCCACCGGGCGGAGAGCTGGTCCGGCGCCCGGCCGGGGTCGGGCGCGACGTCGGCCAGCGCGGCGGGCGAGATCACATAGGACGCGGCCGTCGCCTGCACGATCCGCTCCATGACATTGCCCTTGCGGCGCTCCTCGACCAGCTCGAGCAGACCGTGCCGCTCCAGGGCCCGCAGGTGGTAGTTGACCTTCTGCCGGGACAGTCCGGCCTGCGCGGCCAGCGTCGTCGCCGAACCCGGTGCGGCGAGCAGGGCCAGCAGCCGCGCCCGCACCGGATCCAGCGAGACTCCGGCGGCGGCCGGGTCGTCGATCACTGCTACATCCATCACGCCCTCAGAGTGCGACCGAAAAACTTTCTTGTCAAGGATTGAAAATGTTGTCGGTGTGGATGCCGGTGGGGAGCTTGCCGGGGCATGAGGGGCATGGGGTGTGAGAGGGCCGGTCGGCGCGCCCCGGAAACGACGAAGCGCCGGGCACGGGCCCGGCGCGGGGGAGGGGCGATCGGCCGACCGCCCCGCCTCCGCACCGGGAGGCGGCGCGGAGGCGGGGCGGAAGGCCGTGGAGAGGGCCAGCCGACATGGCCGGCGGTGGGGGCAGCGGAATCCGTCCGTCCGGGTGGTGGCCGTCATGTCGGCCCGGAGGTGGCCGGTTCAGGAGGCCGCCGCTGTCGCGGACTCCTGCTCCGCCTCGACCTGCTGGTTCCAGTCGCGCTTGGCGGCCTGCCAGCCGTCCTCGTCGTGACCGGTGCGCCAGTAGCCGGAGATGGACAGCGCCTCGCGGGGGATCTCGCGCTCGACGCGGAGCAGGCGGCGCAGCTCCTTCACGAAGCCGGCCTCGCCGTGCACGAACGCCTGGACCTGGCCGGCCGGGAACTCCAGCGCCCGTACGGCGGCGGCCAGTTCGCGGCCGACCGGTGTGGCGCCGCGGTACAGCCAGCTGACCTCGGCGCCGGCCGGTACGTCCAGTTCCTGGCGCTCCTCCGGGCCCGCCACCTCGATGAAGGCGTGCACCGGCACGCCCGCGGGCATCCGGGCCAGGGAGGCCGCGATGGCCGGCAGCGCGCTCTCGTCGCCCGCCAGCAGATGCCAGTCGGCGCCGGCCTCCGGGACGTAGGCGCCGCCGGGGCCGAGGAAGCGGATCTCGTCGCCCGGCTTCGCCGCGGCTGCCCACGGGCCGGCCAGGCCCTCGTCGCCGTGCACCACGAAGTCCACGCTCAGCTCGCGGGTTTCGGCATCCCAGGCGCGGACGGTGTACGTACGGGTTCTGGGCCACTGGTCGCGCGGGAACTCGGCGCGGATCTGCGTGATGTCGAACGGCTCGGGGTAGCGCACGCCGGGCAGCGGAAAGACCAGCTTGACGTAATGGTCGGAGTACTCGCCCGCCGTGAACTCCGCCAGCCCTTCACCGCCCAGCACCACGCGGACCATGTGCGGGGTGAGTTGCTCGGTGCGCTGCACCCGGGCGAGGTGCAGGGTGGGCTTCTTGCGGGACGGACGCTCTGCTGCCACGGCGATCTCCCCTGACGCGATATTTATTAGGTATACCTAACTTAACAGGTCATCGGCGGAGGGTGAGGAGCAGGCGCTGCAGGGCGCCGCCGAGGCCCCATTGGGCGGCCAGTGCTTCCAGGCGCTCGGGGTCGGCCGGTTCGGCCGGCAGGGCGTGGTCGAGGGCGGGGACGGGCACGTCGGTGGCCACCTTCACGACCTTCGGCGCGATCGCGACATAGGGGCGCGCCTCCAGCAGCCGCTTGCGCTGAGCGGGGGTCACCTTCGAGGCGGGGTCGTCGGCGGCGGCCATGATGCCCGCCAGATCGCCGTAGCCGGCCAGGAGTTTGGCCGCGGTCTTCTCGCCGATCCCCGGTACGCCGGGCAGGCCGTCGCTGGGGTCGCCGCGCAGCAGCGCCAGATCGGCGTAACCGGGGCCGTCCACGCCGTACTTCTCGCGCAACAGCGCCTCGTCGGTGATCTGGAGGGTGCCGACGCCCTTGAGCGGATACAGGATGCGGATGCCGCGCCGGTCGTCGACGAGCTGGAAGAGGTCGCGGTCGCCGGTGACGATGTCCACCGGGCCCTTCGCCTGAGCGGTCAGGGTGCCGATGACGTCGTCGGCCTCGTAGCCGGCCGCCCCGATACAGGCGATGCCCAGGGCGTCCAGGACGTCCTCGATGACCGGGACCTGCGGCGAGAGGGTGTCGGGGATCTCCTCCTCGTCGGGCTCCGCGGAGCCCGCCGGGGCCTCCTCGGCGACCCGGTGCGCCTTGTAGGAGGGGATCAGATCGACCCGCCACTGGGGGCGCCAGTCGAAGTCCATGCAGGCGACCAGGTCATCGGGGTGGTGGTCCTGGACGAGCCGGGCGATGAAGTCCAGCAGGCCGCGTACCGCGTTCACCGGGGTGCCGTCCGGGGCCCTGACTGATTCCGGTACTCCGAAATAGGCGCGGAAGTAGAGAGAGGCGGTGTCGAGGAGCATCAGGCGTCGAGTCACATCCCGCATCTTGCCGTATGCCCCATACGTCACGCGGATGTGAGCTGGATCACTGCCTTGTTTGAGCCAGATAAAGAAGGGCAGGCGCGCATCCGGAGTGGACCCGGTCGGGATTCAACTATTCGACCGGTAAAGGCGGGCGGAATCCGTGCCGCTCCACGACCTGGCTACGGGGGTGGCAGGTCGTCACTCGATCGACAAGAGAGGCATATGTGTCCAGGCTGCAAGCCGAGCACCTGTACAAAGTGTTCGGCAGACGACCGGAGGACGCGGTCCGCAGGCTCGAAGCCGGCGCGAGCCGGGAGGAGCTGCGGGCCGAAGGCACCACCGCTGCGGTGATCGACGCTTCGATCGAGGTGGATGAAGGCCAGATATTCGTCGTCATGGGTCTCTCCGGATCGGGCAAGTCCACGCTGCTGCGCACGCTCAACGGGCTGCTGGAGCCGACCTCGGGAACCGTCCGCATCGACGGCCAGGACCTCACCTCGCTCAGCGACAGGGAACTGCGCAAGGTCCGCTCCGAGAAGATCTCCATGGTCTTCCAGCACTTCGCGCTCTTCCCGCACCGGAGCGTCCTGGAGAACGCCGCCTACGGCCTCGAAGTGCAGGGCGTACCGCGTGCCGAGCGCATCGCGCGCGCCACCGAAGCGCTCGAACTCACCGGCCTCAAGGGCTGGGAGAAGTCCTGGCCCGACGAGCTGTCCGGCGGCATGCAGCAGCGCGTGGGCCTGGCCCGTGCGCTGGCCACCAACGCCGATCTGCTGCTGATGGACGAGTCCTTCAGCGCGCTCGACCCACTGATCCGCCGCGATATGCAGGACCAGCTGCTGGAGCTGCAGAAGTCGCTGAAGAAGACCATCGTCTTCATCACCCACGACCTGAACGAGGCCATGCGGCTCGGCGACCGGATCGCCGTGATGCGCGACGGCCGGATCGTGCAGATCGGCAGCGCCGAGGACATCCTCGTCACACCGGCCAATGACTATGTCGCCTCCTTCACCCAGGACGTGGACCGTTCCCGGGTGCTGACCGCGGGCGCGATCATGGCCGAGGTCGGGACCGTGCTCGGCGCCACGACCCCGGAGGGCGACAAGCTCGCCACCGCGGCGGAGTTCCGGGCCGCCGCGCCTGCGACGGTCGGTGTGGACACCCCGCTCGTCGAGCTGTTCACGCCCTGTTCGGCCAGCACCGTTCCGGTCGCCGTGATCGATGACAAGGGCGGTCTGGTCGGTGCCGTCACGGCCGAGCGACTGCTCGCCGTCCTCGGTGAATCCGCGGAGGAGAGCCCGACGCCGGCCGTCCCCGGCCAGGACGGGACCGGCGACGCGATACCCGCGGACGCGACCCCGGCGGACAAGACATCCGTGCCCACCTCCGGGAACACGGGCGACAACGACCCCGAGGACAAGGTGAGCGCCGGTGCCTAGGATTCCGATAGGCAGTTGGGCCGACAGCCTGGTCGAATGGCTGCGGGACCATGCCGAGTGGCTCTTCCACTTCGTCACGACCGTGCTGGGCGGTTTCTACGACGCCATCCTCACGGTCCTCTCCGGTCCCGCGCCGCTGCTCCTGACGGGCATCTTCGCGGTGATCGCCTGGTGGCTGCGGGGTCTGCCGGCCGCCCTGCTGACGTTCATCGGCTTCGCGCTGATCGATTCGATCGAGCAGTGGCACCAGACCGTGCAGTCGCTCTCGCTGGTGCTCGTGGCCTGCATCATCACGATCGCGGTCGCCGTACCCCTGGGTATCTGGGCGGCCCGCAGCCGCGCCGTCAGCGGAGCGGTGCGTCCGGTTCTGGACCTGATGCAGACGATGCCCGCGATGGTCTACCTGATCCCGGGCATCCTCTTCTTCGGCCTGGGTGCGGTGCCCGGCATCGTGTCGACCATCGTCTTCTCCATGCCGCCCGCGGTCCGCATGACCGAACTGGGCATCCGGCAGGTCGACGGTGAACTGGTCGAGGCCGCCGACGCGTTCGGTACGCACCCACGGCGCACGCTCTTCCGCGTACAGCTGCCGCTCGCCCTGCCGACGATCATGGCCGGTATCAACCAGGTCATCATGCTGGCGCTGTCCATGGTCGTCATCGCCGGCATGGTCGGCGGCGCCGGTCTCGGCGGCACCGTCTACCTCTCGCTCAGCTCGGTCGATGTGAAGCTGGGCGCGGAGGGCGGTCTCGCGGTCGTCATCCTCGCGGTGTACCTGGACCGGATGACCAGCGCGCTCAACCAGCGGGTCTCCCCGCTCGGCCGGCGCGCGCTGGCGAAGGCGCAGGCCGCGCTCGGCGGTCTGAAGTTCCTCCACTGGAAGCCCGCCACTTCCCTGGCGACGGTCGCCGTGGTCGTGCTCGCGCTGGTCGCCGGCGGGCTGAGTGTCTTCGGCAAGGACAGCGGCAGCGGCGCGGGGGGCACCGACGGCAACGGGCGGCCGATCAGCCTCGGTTACGTCAACTGGGACGAGGGCAAGTCCACCACGTTCCTGTGGAAGGAGATCCTCGAACAGCGCGGATACAAGCCCAGGGCCCAGGCCCTGGACGCCGGCCCGCTCTTCACCGGCCAGGCCCGTGGTGACATCGACGTGCAGACCAACGCCTGGCTGCCGACGACCCACGCGGAGTACTGGAAGAAGTACAAGGACAAGCTCGAGGACCTGGGCGCCTGGTACGACAAGACCTCCCTGGAGATCGCGGTCCCGTCCTACATGAAGGACGTCAAGACCCTGGACGACCTCAAGGGCAAGGGCGGCACGTTCGGCGGCAAGATCGTCGGTATCGAGCCGGGCGCGGGCGAGATGAAGATCCTCAAGGACAAGGTCCTCAAGGATTACGGCCTCGGCGGCGAGTACAAGGTCGTGGAGTCGAGCACCTCCTCCATGCTCACCGAGCTGGACCGCTCGATCCACGACAAGAAGCCGATCGCCGTCACCCTCTGGTCGCCTCACTGGGCCTACGACAAGTACAAGCTGACCAAGCTCAAGGACCCCAAGGGCTCCTTCGGCTCCGGGGACAGCCTGCACATGCTGGGCCGCAAGGGCTTCTCCCATGACGAGCCGCAGGTCGCCGCCTGGATGAAGAAGTTCCATCTGGACGAGAAGCAGCTCACCAGCCTGGAGAGCGAGGTCAAGAACGCCGGTACGGGGCATGAGCAGGAGGGCGTGCGCGCCTGGCTCAAGCAGCACCCCGGCATGGTCAACAAGCTGGCGCCGTCCGCGAAGGCCGACTACGCCAAGGGCAAGGACGCGGGCAAGACCCCGACCATGGGCTACCCGGCGTGGGACGAGGGCATTGCCACCACCTACCTCTGGAAGAACATTCTGGAGAAGCGGGGCTACCGGCCGAAGATGCAGAACCTCGATGTCGGCCCGATGTGGACCGGCTTGTCGACGGGGCAGATCGACGTCGAAACCGACGCCTGGCTTCCGGTGGCGCAGAAGCAGTACTGGGACAAGTACAAAGACGATCTTGTCGATGTCGGCGCCTGGTACGACAAGACCTCACTGGAGATCGCCGTACCGTCCTACGTCAAGGGCGTGAAGACCCTCGACGATCTGCGCAAGCACAAGGACACCTTCGGCGGGAAGATCATCGGAATCGAGCCGGGCACCGGCGAGATGAAGCGCCTCAAGAGCGTGGTGTCTCCCGCGTACGGTCTGGGCGGCTTCGACGTCACCGAGGCGGGCACCAGCGCCATGCTCACCGAGCTGGAGCGGGCCTACGCGCAGAAGGAGCCCATCGCGGTGGTCCTCTGGTCCCCGCACTGGGCGTACAGCAAGTACCACCTCACCAAGCTCAAGGACCCGCAGGGTACGTGGGGCGCCAACAACCAGATCAAGACGATCGGCAACAAGAGCTTCCCGAAGAAATTCCAGGAGTTCAACGGCTGGTTGAAGAACTGGAAGATGAGTTCCGATGAGCTCGGCAGCCTGGAGAAGGATATTCAGGCGGCCGGCAAGGGCAACGAGGACAAGGGCGTCCAGAAGTGGATCGATGCCCATCCGGGCATCGTCGACAAGATGGCACCCGTGAAGTAAGCCTGATCGGCTCCCACTTCGCCACGGCGGGCCCCGCCACCGGACTTCGGTGGCGGGGCCCGGCTGTTTCCGGCCCGCGGTGCGCGATGCGGTGCGCACGGATCAGCGGTGCGGTGGGACATTCCTCAGAACGTGCGGCACAGCAGCTTGAAGCTCTGGACTTTGGCCCCGTCGAACTTTCCCGGCACGTCCAGCGCATAGATCCGGTATTTCACCGAACGCAGTCCGGTCGGGGTGGGCCGGTCCGAGAGCAGATAGCTCTTGCGGCCGAAATCCTGGGTGTAGACGTGGTGTCCCTTACCCGGGATCTTGAACTTGTGCACGATGTGGCCGACGGCCTTGGACGTGATGATGACTTCCTGGCCCTTGCCGCAGCGCTTGTAGCCGCCTTCCTTCTCGGTGGCGTGCGCGGCGCCCGGTGCGAGGAGCAGCGTGGCACCGGCGGCGGCCAGCACCGCAGTGAACTTCTTCTTCGTGCGGGGCGTCACCGGTTTCCCTTCTCGCTGCAGAATCCGTACACCTTGACCAGGTTCTTCTTCGTGCCCCAGACCGATGTCACTTTCCAGAAGACCTGGTGCCGCCAGGTCGGAATGGCCTTGGACGAGATACCGGCGGGGTCGTTCCAGTACTCCTGGGTGTGCACCTTCCCGCTGGGTACCCGCCAGCTGACCCGGAATTTCGCGGCGCCCTTGACGTAGATGAACGCCGTGTCATCGGCGGCCGGGCAGCCCGTGCCGTCCGACTTGGAATGGAATCCCTTGACCGGCGCGGCATGCGCCGGCGCACTGAGAGCCAAAGGCGAAACGAGCGCGAAGCCCGTGGCCAACACGCTGAGGAGAGTGCCCTTTCGGCGGTGGCTGTGCATGCAGAAAATCCCTCTGTTCTCCCTTGCGGATGCTTGATCAACTCACCGTCATCCTAAGGACGCGAGGACTTCCGCCGCTATTGTCCGATGGTGCATCACCACCCGTCGCCGACGGTGAATTGCGTACGCTGGCACCATGATGAGCCGCACTCCGCCACGCCGCGTGGTCTCGCTCGTTCCCTCACTGACCGAGGCGGTCGCCCGCACCGCGCCCGGCCTGCTGGTGGGGGCCACCGACTGGTGCAGCGAGCCGGCCGGACTCGATGTGGTGCGCGTCGGCGGCACCAAGAACCCCGACACGGAGCGGATCGCCGCCCTCGCCCCCGACCTCGTGATCGCCAACGAGGAGGAGAACCGGGAGCCGGATCTCGCCGCGTTGCGCGCCGCCGGGATCGCGGTGCTGGTCACCGAAGTACGGACCCTGCCGCAGGCGTTCCGGGAGCTGGAGCGGGTCCTCGTACACGGCTGCGGGCTGGCCCGGCCCGGCTGGCTGGACGCCGCCGAGGCCGCCTGGCGGGAGCTGCCGGCCCGGACGGCGGAGCGGACCGCGGTGGTGCCGGTCTGGCGCCGCCCGTGGATGGTGCTGGGCCGGGACACCTTCGCCGGCGATGTCCTGGCCCGCCTGGGCGTGCGCAATCTCTACGCGGACCATGCCGAGCGCTACCCCCGTGTCCCGCTGGACGTCCTCCACGCCTGCGCCGCCGACCTGGTGGTGCTGCCCGACGAGCCGTACCGCTTCAGCGCCGAGGACGGTCCCGAGGCGTTCCCCGGCCTGCCCGCCGCGCTGGTCAGCGGCCGGTATCTGACCTGGTACGGGCCGTCGCTGGGGTGTGCTCCGGACGTCCTGGCCCAGGCCTTGGCCGGGGCCCGCTGAGGGGGCGGGCGACGGCTACGCCGTGACCGGCCGGGGCGGCGCCGGCAGGCGTCCGCGGGCCAGGCCGACGACGGTGCGGGTGCCGGCCACCGCCACGGCGGCCACGAGGAGCGCGAACAGGCCCACCGCGAGCCAGTCGAAGGCGTCGAGGCCGGTGCGGCGGGCCAGGCCCGCGGCGCCCGTGACGCAGGTCCCGACGGGGAAGGTGAACCCCCACCAGGTCAGCGCGAAACCCATGCCGTTGCGGAAGGCGCGTACCACCAGCGCGGTCGCGATCGCCAGCCAGAGGAGGGCAAAGCCCATCACCGGGATGCCGTAGAGCACCGCGAAGGCGCCCATGGCGTGTGCGGAGGAGGCGTCCACGACGCCCGGTGCGACATGGGCGAGGTTGGCCAGCGCGGTGGTGGACTGCCCCAGGGGGCCCAGGACGAGGAACAGCGTGGGGGTGAGCGCCAGGGGGAGGGGGCCGTGGTGGATCAGCCGGGAAAGGATCAGCGGCAGGACGAGCAGCGTGGCCAGCAGGGACATCCCGAACAGGGCGTAGCAGGCGAACAGCAGGGCCGCCTGCCACTGGCCGCCCGGCAGATGCGGCACCAGGGCCGGGCCCAGCGCCGCCGAGACCATGGGGGCGACCAGCGGCAGGAGCCAGACGGGAGTGGCGCTGCCGGTCTCGATACGGTGCCGGGTCACCATCAGGTACGGGATCGCCGCGGCGCAGGTGAGGCCGACGAGGGTGCCCAGGGTCCACAGGACGGCGTCGGCGGCCAGCGCGGCCGGCTCGCCGATGACCTCCCGGCCCACGGTGAGGGTGCCGCCGCCCACCGCCAGCAGCGCCATCGCCAGACACCCGTAGAAGGGGGCGACGGCCGGGTCGAGGAGATGGCGGCGCGCCTGGTCGCCGTGGCGGACCCAGTGCACGGTTCGGGCGGTCAGCAGCGTCAGCAGCATCAGCGCCGACAGGGCCCAGACGACCTGGTAGGCGGTATGCAGGCCGGGTGCGGTGAGCGGCAGGACCGCGCCGGCGTTGGCGACGATCGCGGTGCCCATGACGGCGGCGTACCAGTTCGGCCCGAGATGGCGGACCGAGGCCGCGGAGCCGGGTACGCGGGGACCGGTGGCGGCGGTGCTGCGGGAAGGTGCTTGCGCGAGGGTTGCCATGAGAACAGCGTCGTCGCCCCGAACGGCCGCCACCAGGGACCTCGTGTCTATGAGGGCATAAGCTGGGGTTATGTGCAGGGGGACTTATGGGTGGTGAGGCCGAGCCCGCCGTCGTGTCGCTGTCGCACCGGGTCCCGGATCTCGGTGCGCTGGAGCTGCTGCTCGCCGTCGCCCGGCTCGGCAGTCTGGGGCGGGCCGCAAGGGCGCGGGGCATCTCCCAGCCCGCGGCCAGCAGCCGGATCCGGTCGATGGAGCGGCAGTTGGGGGTGGCGCTGGTCGAACGCTCGCCGCGCGGCTCCCGGTTGACGGACGCCGGCGCCCTGGTGACGGACTGGGCGCGCCGGGTGGTGGAGGCCGCCGAGGCCTTCGACGCCGGTGCGCAGGCGCTGCGGGGGCAGCGCGATTCGCGGCTGCGGGTCGCGGCCAGCATGACCATCGCCGAGTATCTGCTCCCGGGGTGGCTGATCGCCCTGCGCGCGCAGCGGCCCGGGACCGCCGTATCGCTGCTTGCGGGCAATTCCAGCGCGGTGGCCGAGCGGCTGCTGGGGGGTGAGGCGGACCTCGGATTCGTGGAGGGGCTGCAGATCCCGGCGGGGCTGGACGGGACGGTCATCGGGCATGACCGGCTGGTCGTGGTCGCCGCCCCGTCCCACCCCTGGGCCCGGCGCCGGACGGACCTGACCGCCGCCGAACTCGCCGCCACCCCGCTGATCCTGCGCGAGCGGGGCTCGGGGACCCGCCAGGTACTGGATGCGGCGCTCGCCCGGCACGGCGGGCTGGCCGAACCGCTCCTCGAACTCGCCTCGACCACCGCCGTGAAGGCGGCCGTGGTGAGCGAGGCGGCACCGTCCGTCCTCAGCGAGCTCGCCGTCGGTGAGGAGCTGACCGCTCGTCGGCTGGTCGAGATTCCGGTGCGCGAGCTGCGGCTCGCCCGCGAGCTGCGCGCCGTGTGGCCCGCCGGTCAGCGGCCCGCAGGACCGGCCCGCGAGCTGCTGGGGCTGACCCGCCGGGCGCCGTGAGCGGGCCGCCGCGGCCCTTCGGACCGGCCCGTCCCGGTCACTGCCCGGGGGCCGCCCCGCGCGCCGCCGCCACCAGGGCGTCCATCACCCGGGTGTCGTCCCCGGCCTCCGGGTGCCACTGCACCGCCAGGGTGAAGCCGTACGCGCCCGGGAGTTCCAGCGCCTCGATGGTGCCGTCCTCCGCATGGGCGGACGGCACCAGCCCGCGGCCGATCCGGTCCACGGCCTGGTGGTGGTAGGTCGGCACGGAGACCGGCTCGGGCAGCGTCCGGCCGAGCAGCGTCCCGGGGACCGGCTTGATGTCGTGCCGGTCGAAGACTCCGGGGGCACCGGCATGCCCGTCGAGGTGCTGGACGAGGGTGCCGCCCAGCACCACGTTCAGCAGCTGGAGCCCGCGGCAGATGCCCAGCAGCGGTACTCCGCCCGCCAACGCGGCCTCGATCAGGGCCAGTTCCCAGGCGTCCCGGTCCAGGGCGGGCGGGCCGGTCCTGGGGTGCGGCTCCGCGCCGTAGCGCGCCGGCTGCACATCCGCGCCGCCGGCGATCACCAGCCCGTCCAGGCGGGCCACGGCCGCGGCGGCCGTGGCCGGATCGCCCGGCGGCAGCAGCGCGGCCAGCCCGCCCGAGCGCTGCACCAGCTTCGGATATCCGGCGGGCACCAGAGCGGCGGGCAGGGTCCACACCCCCCACCGGGCCTCTTCCTGGTACGTGCTGATGCCGATGAGGGGCTGGGACACGGATCCTCCGATGTGGCGCTGGTGCGTTCCTGCTCTGCGTTCCGGCTCGGCCGTCAGAATTCCAGTTCGTGCTCGATGGCGGCCAGCTCCTCCGCCGTGCCCTGGACCTTCGGGCCGGTGAACCACTTGCGGGCCGACACCAGCCACCAGGTGCCGGCGAAGCCGAGGACCAGGAGGACGGCGAGCGGGGTGTAGTTGAAGGTCTCCGCCGTGACCGGGCTGGTGGTCGGGAGCATGAAGAGGACGGAGATGATCAGCGTCCAGCCGACGGCGATGACGCCGATGGGCTTGCTCCAGCGGCCGAGGTGCCAGGGCCCGCGCTCGAAGCGGTCGCCCTGGAGCAGGCGGAGGATGACCGGCAGGACGTAGGCGATGTAGAGGCCGATCACGGCGATCGAGGTGACGGCCGCGTACGCCGTGGCGTTCCACAGGTACGGCAGGCCCAGCACGAAGGCGCCGCCGGCGGCCAGCCACACCGCGTTGGTCGGCGTCTTGGTCCGCTTGTTGATGCGGTGCCACAGCTGCGAGCCGGGCAGCGCGCCGTCCCGCGAGAAGGCGTAGATCATGCGCGAGTTGGCGGTGACCGACGACATGCCGCAGAAGAACTGGGCGCCGATGGCGACCAGGAGGAGCAGCTTGCCGCCGGTGGCGCCCAGCGCGTCGATGAAGATCTGTGCCGGGGGCACGCCGGTCTTGCTGGCCAGCGCGCCGTCGTAGTTCTGGATGGCGAAGGTGATGCCGACCAGCAGCACCCAGCCGGCGACCAGGGAGACCAGGATCGACATCACGATGCCGCGGGGGCCGGCCTTGGCCGCGTCGTGCGTCTCCTCGGTCATGTGCGCCGAGGCGTCATAGCCGGTGAAGGTGTACTGCGCGAGCAGCAGCCCCAGCAGTCCGACGTAGAGGCTGGAGTGCCAGCCGGTGTTGTTGGTGAAGTGGGTGAAGACGAAGGAGGCGGACTGGTGCTTCGAGGGCACCACGACCAGGGCGCCCACGATGACCAGCACACCGAAGACGTGCCACCACACGCTGATGTTGCTGAGGAGGGAGGCCAGCTTCACGCCGAGGGTGTTCAGCAGGCCGTGGGCCAGCAGCACGATGCCGAACAGCAGGATGGTGTGCGCCGGGGTGGCGGTGAAGCCGAACTGCAGGTCCAGCAGCGCGTTCATGAAGGACGCGGCGCCGAAGTCGACACCCGCGGTCACCGCGACCTGGCCGAGGAAATTGAACCAGCCGGTGAACCAGGACCACGCCGGGCCGTGCGAGGGGGCCAGCTTCGCCGCCCAGTAGTACAGGCCACCCGCCGTTGGGAAGCTGGAACAGACCTCGGCCATCGCCAGGCCCACGAACAGCGTCATGAGGCCGACCAGTGGCCAGCCCCAGGTGATCATGGCGGGCCCGCCCGTGTTCATGCCGAAGCCGTACAGCGTCAGACAGCCGGAGAGGACCGAGATGATCGTGAACGAGACGGCGAAGTTCGAGAACGCCGACATCGAGCGGGCCAGCTCCTGGGCGTAGCCGAGCTCGTGGAGGCGTTGTTCGTCGCTGGACAGCTGAGGGGTTCGATGTTCTTGGTCCGGGCTCGTCACATGCTCGTTGGTCGACACAACGCCTCCGAGGGCCTCGATAATCCGCGGCAGGTACGGGAACCGCTACCAGCCCCGCAACAAAGGTATGGGCCGATACCTTTGTCTCCGGGTCGGCTGAGCGCAAGGCCCCGGCGGGAAAATCTCGTAACAGGCGGGTTTCGCGCGCCTCACGAGAGGAAGCCGCGCAGCAGTGCCGCCGTGCCGCCGCAGTGCTCGCGCATCACCTCACGGGCGCCGTCCGCATCGCCCTCCAGTACGGCCTCCACCAGCGCGGTGTGCTGGGTCTGGGAATGCTCCAGGTTACGGACGAGCAGCGGAATGCAGTCGAGGAGATCGTTCACGCCCGCCCGTACCGCCGCGTACTGCGCCGCCAGCGAGGGTGAGCCGGACAGCTCGGCGAGGGTCAGATGCAGCAGGGTGTCGCGCCGGCGGTAGTCGGCGAGCGGCGCGTCCTGGGTCGCCGCGAGCGCCGCCCGCAGCCGGCCGCTCTGCTCGTCGGACAGCCCGTGGGCCGCGCACAGCCCGGCCGCGCCCACCTCCAGCACCTCCCGGAAGCGCAGGGTGTCCTCGACGTCGATCTTCTCGATCCGGCGCCGCAGCTCGGCCTCGCCGTGGTTCTCCGTGCGCACCCGTACGAACGTGCCGCCGTAGCGCCCGCGCCGGCTCTCCACCAGGCCCTCGTCCTGCAGTACCTTCAATACCTCGCGCAGGGTGACCCTGCTGATCTGCAGCCGTTCGGCCAACTCCCGCTCGGCGGGCAGCCGTTCGCCCTGGGGTACCAGACCGAGCCGGACGATCTGGAGTATCTGCTCCAGCGCCTCCTCGAAACCGTTGCCCGCCCGCACCGGCCGCAGTACGGGTGCCAGCCGGTCAGCCGCCTCGTCCATCGATACCCCTTCCCAATCAATGGTTCGTGTGCCTACCTTATGACCTCCGGATGCAGTGACAGGAGGCAATACCGTGGCAGACCGCACGCCCCCACTCTCCGTCGAGGAGCTCAGGGTCCTCGTCGACGCCGGGGAGATCGACACTGTCGTCCTCGCCTTCACCGATATGCAAGGCAGGCTCCAGGGCAAGCGGTTCGCGGCCCGATACTTCCTCGACACCGTCCTCGAACACGGCACGGAGGGCTGCAACTACCTCCTCGCCGTCGACGTCGACCTCAACACCGTCGAGGGCTATGCGATGTCCTCCTGGGAACGCGGCTACGGCGACTTCGCCATGCACGGCGACCCCGGCACGCTGCGCCGTACCCCCTGGAACCCCGGCACCGCCCTGATCACCGCCGACCTGGCCTGGCACGACGGTTCGCCGGTCGTCGCCTCCCCGCGGCAGATCCTGCGCCGCCAGCTCGACCGGCTCGCCGAGCGCGGCTGGAGCGCCCACGCGGGCACCGAGCTGGAGTTCATGCTCTTCAAGGACACCTACGAAGACGCCTGGTCACGCGGCTACCGCGAGATGAACCCGGCCAACCAGTACAACGCCGACTACTCGGTCCTCGGCACCGGCCGGGTCGAACCCGTGCTGCGCCGGATCCGCAACGAGATGGGCGCGGCCGGCATGACCGTCGAGTCCGCCAAGGGCGAGTGCAACCTCGGCCAGCACGAGATCGTGTTCGTGTACGACGAGGCGCTCACCACCTGCGACCAGCACTCCATCTACAAGACCGGCGCCAAGGAGATCGCCGCCCAGGAGGGCATGTCGCTCACCTTCATGGCGAAGTACGACGAGCGCGAGGGCAACTCCTGTCATATCCACCTCTCGCTGCAGGACGCGGACGGCCGCCCGGTGCTGGCCGACGAGAACGGCCCGTACGGCATGTCGCAGACCATGCAGCACTTCCTGGCGGGCCAGGCCGCCGCGATGCGTGACTTCACGCTCCTCTACGCGCCCAACATCAACTCCTACAAGCGCTTCCGCCCCGGCTCCTTCGCGCCCACCGCCGTCGCCTGGGGCCCCGACAACCGCACCTGCGCCCTGCGGGTGGTCGGCCACGGCCGCGCCCACCGTCTGGAGAACCGCCTGCCCGGCGGCGATGTGAACCCCTACCTCGCGGTCGCCGGCATGGTCGCGGCGGGCCTGTACGGCATCGAGCACGAGCTGGCTCTCCCCGAGGCGACCACCGGCAACGCCTACACCGGCGACGCCGCCCACGTCCCCACGACGCTGCGCGAGGCCGCCGAGCTGTGGGAGCAGAGCCCGATCGCCCGGGCGGCGTTCGGCGACGAGGTCGTCGACCACTACCGCCACATGGCGCGCGTCGAGCAGGACGCCTACGACGCCGCCGTCACGGACTGGGAGCGCTTCCGCTCCTTCGAGCGCATGTAAGGAACCTGACCGTGTCCACTGGTCTGCACGAGCTGAACATCCTCAACCCGGCGACCGAGGAGGTGGTGGCCACCGTCCCCACCACCTCCCCCGAAGAGGTCGACGCCGCGGTCCGGCGGGCCGCCGCCGCCCAGGAGGCCTGGGCGGCGGTGGCACCCGGGGACCGGGCCCGCATCCTGCGCCGCTTCGCCGAGGTCGTCGACGCGCACATCGAGCCGCTCGCCGCGCTCGAACTGAAGGAGGCCGGCCACCCGCTGGGCAACGCCCGGTGGGAAGCGGGCAACGTCCGCGATCTGCTGCACTTCGCGGCCGGGGGAGTGGAGCGCCTGAACGGCACCCAGATCCCGGTCTCCGGCGGCCTGAACATCACCGTCCAGGAGCCGCTGGGCGTCGTCGCCGTCATCGCCCCCTGGAACTTCCCGATGCCCGTCGCGGCCTGGGGCACCGCCCCCGCGCTCGCGGCCGGCAACGCCGTTCTCCTCAAGCCCGCCGAGACCACCCCGCTCACCGCGCTCCGGCTCGCCGAGCTCGCCCTGGAGGCGGGGCTGCCCGAGGGCCTCTTCCAGGTCCTGCCCGGCGAGGGACCGGTCACCGGCACCGCGCTGGTCGACCACCCCGGCGTCGCCAAGGTCGTCTTCACCGGCTCCACCACCACCGGCCGGCAGATCGCCGCCCGCTGCGCGGCGCAGACCAAGCGGCTCACCCTCGAACTCGGCGGCAAGAGCCCCAACATCGTCTTCGCCGACGCCGACCTCGAAGCGGCCGCGGCCGCCGCGCCCGGCTCCTTCCTCGACAACACCGGCCAGGACTGCTGCGCCCGCAGCCGCATCCTCGTCCAACGCTCCGTCTACGACCGCTTCATGGAGCTGCTGGAGCCCGCCGTCAAGGCGTTCACCGCCGGCGACCCGGCCGACCCCGCGACCCGGATGGGCCCGCTGATCTCCGCCGCCCAGCGCGAGCGGGTGCGGTCCTACGTCCCCGAGGACGCCCCGGCCGCCATCCGCGGCGAGGCCCCCGCGGGCAAGGGCTTCTGGTACCCGGCCACCGTCCTGGAGGGACGCCCCGAGGACCGTACGGCCGTCGAGGAGATCTTCGGCCCGGTCGCCGTCGTCCTCCCCTTCGACGACGAGGCCGACGCGGTCCGGCTCGCCAACGCCGGCGACTACGGCCTGGCCGGCTCGCTGTGGACCCGTGACGTCGGCCGCGCCCTGCGGGTCTCGCGCGGCGTCGCGGCCGGCAACCTCTCCGTCAACTCCCACAGCGCGGTGCGCTATTGGACCCCCTTCGGCGGGTTCAAGCAGTCCGGCCTCGGCCGTGAACTGGGCCCGGACGCGCTGACCGCCTTCACCGAGACCAAGAACATCTTCATCAGCACAGAGGAGACCAAGTGACCGACCAGACCGCAGTGTGCCGCCGCCTCGTCGGCCGTACCGCCGTGATCACCGGAGCCGGCAGCGGCATCGGCCTGGCCACCGCCCGCCGACTGGCCTCCGAAGGTGCCAACGTCGTCTGCGCCGACATCGACGAGGCGGCGGGCAAGGCCGCCGCCTCGGAGGTCGGCGGCCTCTTCGTCCAGGTCGATGTGACCGACTCCGACCAGGTCGAGGCGCTCTACAAGACCGCCTTCGACACCTACGGCTCGGTCGACATCGCCTTCAACAACGCCGGGATCTCCCCGGACGACGACGACTCGATCCTCACCACCGGACTGGACGCCTGGAAGCGCGTCCAGGAGGTCAACCTCACCTCGGTCTACCTCTGCTGCAAGCACGCGCTGCCCTACATGCGCGACCAGCGCCGCGGCTCCATCATCAACACCGCGTCCTTCGTGGCCGTGATGGGCGCCGCCACCTCCCAGATCAGCTACACCGCCTCCAAGGGCGGCGTGCTGTCCATGTCCCGCGAACTGGGCGTGCAGTTCGCCCGCGAGGGCATCCGGGTCAACGCCCTGTGCCCCGGACCGGTCAACACCCCGCTTCTGCAGGAGCTGTTCGCCAAGGACCCGGAGCGCGCCGCGCGCCGCCTGGTGCACGTCCCCGTCGGCCGGTTCGCCGAGCCCGAGGAGATCGCCGCCGCCGTCGCCTTCCTCGCCAGCGACGACTCCTCGTTCGTCAACGCCGCCGAGTTCCTGGTCGACGGCGGTATCGCGGGCGCGTACGTCACCCCGGTGTAACCGGCCGCCGTTCACCTGCGTCAGCACCATGGCGGCCGGACGTCGCACGACGCCCGGCCGCCATGCGCTAGCGTCCGCCTTCGGATCCTCGTTCGACAGGAGTGCGTTCCATGCTCACCAAGCGTCGCTGGCTTGCAGCGGGTGCTGCCCTCGCGGTCGTGGGTGGCGGCGTCGTGGCCGCCCAAACGGCCACGGCGGGCCCCGCCCCGCGCCACTGCCCCACCCTCCATGTGACCAAGGGCTGGTACGGCGACAACCGTGCCAAGCTGCAGAAGATGATCGACGAGCGCGGCACCTGCACCGGCTCCGACGGCGCGCGGCCGGTCGCGACCTTCGACTGGGACAACACCGTCGTCAAGAACGACATCTCCGACGCCACGCTGGCCTGGATGCTGCGGCACGACAAGGTGCTGCGCCCCGCGAGCTGGAAGGCCACCAACAAGTGGCTGACCGCTGACGCCGCCCGCGCCCTCACCAAGGCCTGCGGCACCTCCGTGCCCGCCGGCCACCCGCTGCCGACGTCGACCGACACCGGCTGCACCGACGAGATCCTCGACGTCTACCAGGACGCCAAGACCTCCACCGGCAAGAAGGCGTTCACCGGCGAGTGGAACCACCGCCGCACCGTCCCCGAGTACGTCTGGATCACCCAGCTGTTCGCCGGGCACAGCCCCGCGCAGCTGACCGGGTTCGCCCGCGCCGCCCGCGCCCAGAACCTCGCCGCGCCGATCGGTACGCAGCAGAAGGTCGGCACGCACACGATGGAGGGGTACGTCCGCTACTACGACCAGCAGCGCGACCTCATCCACACCCTCAAGAAGGCCGGCTTCCGCGTCTACATCGTCTCCGCTTCGGCAGAGCCGCTGGTCCGCGCCTGGGCGCCCGGCGTGGGAATCGACCGCGAGCACACCATCGGCATCCGCAACCTCGTCCGCGACGGCCGGCTCACCACCGGCGTCCAGGGCTGCGGCGACGTCAAGGGCACCAACGGCGAGGTCCTGACGTACATGGACGGCAAGCGCTGCTGGATCAACCAGGAGATCTTCCACGTCAAGGGCGCCAAGGCCTGGCAGAAGCAGGACCGGGCGCACCGTCCCGCCTTCGCGGCGGGCGACGCCGAGACCGATGTGACCTTCGTCGGCGATGCCACCGCCGGGCACCTGGCCATCAACCGCAACAAGGCCGAGCTGATGTGCCGGGCGTACGACAACAGCGACCACCGCTGGCTCGTCAACCCGATGTTCATCGAGCCGAAGAAGCGCCAGGCCGACCCGTACCCGTGCGCGACCACGGGCTACACCCGGCCGGACGGCACCCTCGGCCCGGTCCACCGCCCCGGCGGCTCGGTGATCCCGGACCAGAAGGACACGGTGTACTGAGCGCACCGCTCGCAGGGCGAGGGCCGCGCCAGGTCAGAGAAAGGCGTGGCCCTCTCCGCGGTAGGTCGGCACCGTCTCCACCACCCGGTCCCCGTCGATCAGCGCCAGCTCCGTGAACCGCTCACACAGCTCACCGGCCTTCGCATGCCGGAACCACACCTTGTCGCCGATCCGCAGCCCGTCGGCGGCCGGGCCCAGCAACGGGGTCTGCACCTCGCCGGGGCCCTCCTGCGGGTCGTAGCGCAGCCCGGCCGGCAGATACGGCACCGGCAGCCGGTCCGGACCCGCCGCCCCCGACGCCGGATAGCCGCCGCCCAGCACCGTGACCACTCCGGCACCCGGGCGGCGCACCACGGGCTGGGCGAACAGCGCCGCCGGACGCCCGCTGAACGAACGGAAGTTGTCGAACAGCCGCGGAACGTACAGCCCCGACCCGGCCGCGATCTCGGTGACCGCCGCCTCCGCTGCGGTGTGCTGCACGCTGCCGGTCCCGCCGCCGTTGACGAACTCCAGGCGCGGTGCCACCGCCCGCACCGCCCGTACGGCCTCCCAGCGTCGTTGCGCCAGCTCCTTGCGCGCCGCCGCCTGCATCACCCGGATCGCCCGCGAGAACACCGGCTTGCCGGCGACCTCGTCGCCCACACCGGCCACATGTCCCTCGTACGCCATCAGTCCCACCAGCCGGAAACCGGGCCGGCGCACCACCGCCCGGGCCAGCGCGGCCAGTTGGGCGGGCGCCCGCAGCGGTGAACGGCGCGCGCCGACCCGCACCTTCCCGCTCATCAGTCGGTAGGAGGTGTCGAGTTCGAGGCACACCCGCACCTCCTCGCCCGCCCCGCCGGCCGGCCGGGCCGCATCGATCAGATCCAGCTGCGCCGGATCGTCGACCATCACCGTCACCGCGGCGGCTAGCTTCGGGTCACCGGTCAGCTCGGCGAAGCCCGCCCGGTCCACCGACGGATAGGCCAGCAGGATGTCCGTGAAGCCCGAGCGCGCCAGCCACAGCGACTCCGCGAGCGTAAAACTCATGACCCCCGCGAAGCCGTCCCGCGCCAGCACCCGCTCCAGCAGCGCCCGGCAGCGCACCGACTTGCTCGCCACCCGGACCGGCTTCCCCTTCGAACGGCGCACCAGATCGGCGGCGTTGGCGTCGAAGGCCTGCAGGTCGACGACGGCCAGCGGCGCGTCGAGGTGGGCGGTGGCCCGGTCGTAACGGGCTTTGTCGCCATACGTATCGACTGTGTGCGGGGGCATGGCCGCAGCCTGCCAGAACCTCCCCCACTACCAGAAGGGTGTAGGAGGTACCCCCACCCCTGGGTAGGGGGGAGATTGCGACAGAGCGGACATGGGTTGGAGCGCCGACGGCGCCAGCCCTTAGAGTGGCTCGACACCGCAACAGCAGGTCAGCGGCGTGTTGTCCGGATACGAACCACCGTGCCCCGATTGCGGATCGGGCCCGGAGGTCAGCGGCGCAAGGGGGAGCGCGGGTGAGCACCGACGCTGAATTCGCCGATGCGCGACACATCCCACCCATACCCCCGCAGCCACCCCGGCGGCCCTCCGCTGCCGCGGCGCCGGAGCCGGCCGAGGACCCGCAGACGGCCGTGCTGCGCCAGGTGCCGCCCGAGCCGCCGGTACCGCCGTCCGCGCCCGCCGCCCCGTCCGGCCCCGGCGCGCACACCGTCCCGCCCCGCCCCACCGCCCCGCCCCGTGTCCGGCCACCCGCCGCCGGTGCGCCGCTGCCGCCCCGCCCGGACCGCGCACCCGGCCCCTCGGCCCCCGGTCCGGCCGGCCCCGGCCGCTCACAACCCGCCGCCTTCCGCGACACCGCCGCCTTCCATCTGGCCAACAGCCAGGAGCTGTGGAGCGGGGCCGGTGAACGCGGCGCCGGTGCCGGGCCGGGCACTGGGCCGCGCACCCGCAGGTCCGCCTCCGCCACCCCGCCCGCGGCGCCCGGCAGCGTGCCGCCCAGGCCGGCGGCAGGGGGCCCGTCAGCGGTGCCGTGGCCCCGGACTCCGCTCCCTCCGCAGGGAGTTGTGCCCGCCCCCGGCGCACCGCCCGCCCCCTCCCGCCGTCCCGGCCGCCAGGTGCCCGCCGCCGCGGTCTGCCTGGTCCTCGGCATCGGCCTCATCGGCGGCGCGGTCGCCGGGAGCCGGCTCACCGAGGACGCCTCCGGCGCCCCGCCCACGGCCGAGGCCGTTTTCGCCAAGGGCCGGGACGTCTGGCACGACACCCCCGTCGACACGCTCTTCCCGCGCACCGTCAACGGCCTGGGCGTCGGCCCCGGCGGCGCCGACCGGACCTGGACCCGGATCGCCGTCGCCCCCGACAGCGGCTGCACCGGCGCGTACGACCCGAAGCTGGCCACCGCGCTCGCCCCGGCAGGCTGCGTCCGTCTGCTGCGCGCCACCTACGCCGATGCCACCCGCAGCGCGGTCATCACGGTCGGCGCGCAGATCACCAAGGCCGACCAGGCCGGGATGATGGCCCTCAACACCCGCTTCAGCACCAAGAACCTTGGCATCCGCACGGACCTGATGCCGCTGCCGTACGCGGCCAAGGACACCCCGGCCGCGGACTTCGGGCGCGCCCAGCGGGCCAGCTGGACCGTCCGGGTGCTCACCGACATCCCGGCCGTCGTCTACGCCGTCTCCGGCTTCGCCGACGGCCGCACGTTCAGCGAGCCGCAGCCCGCCGAGGCCGCGATCCGGCCCGGCACCACCACCGCCCCGGCCGAATCCGGCCTGGGCCACGACGCGAAGGACCTGGCGGACCGGATCGAGGCGGACTTCCGCAAGGCGGCCGGCAGCCCGACACAGAAAAGGGACGCCTCGTCATGACGAAGACCGTGCTGCGCGGCACCGCCCTTGCCCTGGGCTCCGCGGCGCTCGCCGTACTGCCCGCCGTCCCCGCACAGGCCGACGCCCTGCGCGCCCAGGAGTGGGCCCTCCAGGCCGTCCACGCCCAGCAGGCCTGGCGCACCACCAAGGGCGAGGGCGTCACCGTCGCGGTCCTTGACACCGGTGTGGACGCCAACCACCCCGACCTCGAAGGCCAGGTACGGCCCGAGCAGGACCTGGTCGGCTTCGGCGCCGGACCCGGGGACTCCGCCTGGGCCCGGCACGGCACCGGAATGGCCAGCATCATCGTGGGGCACGGCCATGGCGCGGGCCGCGAGAACGGAGTGCTCGGACTCGCCCCGGCCGCCAAGGTCCTGCCGGTACGGGTGATCCTCGAAGACAGCGACTCCCAGCGCGAGCGGGCCCGCACCGAGAAGGCGGGCGCGCTCGCCGACGGCATCCGCTGGGCCGCCGACCACGGCGCCGACGTGATCAATATGTCGCTGGGTGACGACAGCGAATCCGCGCACCCCGAGCCGCGCGAGGACGCCGCCATCCAGTACGCCCTCGGGAAGGGCATCCCCGTCGTCGCCTCCGCGGGCAACGGCGGCCTGAAGGGCAACCACGTCTCCTACCCGGCCGCCTACCCGGGCGTGATCGCGGCCACCGCCGTCACCCACCTGGGGGGCCGGGCCCGGTTCTCCACCCGTCACTGGTACGCCACGGTCAGCGCGCCCGGCTTCGACATCGTCATGGCCGACACCGACGACGGCTACCTCTCGGGCTGGGGCACCAGCCCCGCCGCCGCGTTCGTCTCCGGCGCCGTCGCCCTGATCCGCTCCGCACACCCCGATCTGAGCCCGGCCCAGATCCGCCGGCTGCTGACCTCCACCGCCCAGGACAAGCCCGAGGGCGGCCGCGACGACGACTACGGCGCCGGCCTGATCGACCCCGCCGCCGCCCTCCAGGCCGCGGCAGACCTCAAGCCCACCCCGCAGAAGCCGGCCCCCGCCGGCTACGCCACCCGTTACTTCGGCCCCGGTCCCACCGCCGACGACGCCGAGGACACCTCCGCCACCTGGCTGCCCTGGACCGCCGGCGCCGCCGGCCTGGTCCTCCTCACGGCCGCCGTCGTCCTCTGGCGCCGCCGCCCCGCGCAGCACTGACCGGTACCCGCCCACCGCGGGCGCCCCACCGGCCCGCACGGCAAGGGCTCCACCCCCGGCCGATACGCTCACGTCGTGCAGAAGAACATCCCGGACCCCGGTTTCTCCGACGACGACGGCTCCGCCGACCCCGCGCTCGCGGCAGCCCTGGCGGCGTACGGATCCGACCGGAGCACCGAGCCCGAGCTCCTGTCGGCGCTGGCCGGCGCACGCGTCCTCGTGCCCGTGGTGGCCGTCCTCGGCGAGGTCGAGACCGGACCCGACGGCCTGCGCCGCGAGAAGACCAGCGACATGGCCGTCCCCACCCTCCAGGCCCCGGACGGCCGCCGCGCCCTCCCCGCCTTCACCTCCATGGAGACCCTGCAGCGCTGGCGCGCCGACGCCCGCCCCGTCGCCGTCCCGCTGCCGCAGGCCCTGCTCGCCGCCTCCCACGAGCAGGCCGACACCGTCGTCGTCGACCTGGCGGGCCCGGTCACCTACCAGCTCACCGGACCGGCCCTGCGCGCACTGGCCGAGGGCCGTACGAGCGCCGACCCGCTCGCCGACCCGGCCGTCACCGACGCCCTGCGCGCCCTGCTCGACGCCGAGCCCGGTGTGCTCGTCGCCCGTCTCGCGCCGTCCGCCGAAACCGACGCCACCCTCGCCCTCGGCCTCGCCCCCGACGCCCCGGCCGCCGAGGTCGCCCAGCGCCTCGCCCGGGTACTGGCCGCCGACGAGGTCCTGCGCGCCCGGCTCGTACGCGGCCTGGATCTGGCCCTGCTGCCGCCCGGTGCCACGACGGCCGGTGAACCGCTCTACCGGCGCTGACCCACCACGGCCGGGGCGCGGGTGCGACGGCCGGGCTCCCGTCCGCCGACGGGCGGGTTCGTCTCCAGGGCCGCACAATGCGAGGAGAGCTCAAGATCCACGCGAGGAGAGCCCCCCATGGAGAAAACGGAGATCTCGAGGGTATTGACCCGCACGGTCGTATCCGAGTTCCTCGGCACGCTGCTCCTGGTGTTCTTCGCCGTCGGCTCGGCCGTGCTGGCGGGCGAATACATCGGCACCTTCGGCATCGCCCTGGCTTTCGGCTTCACCTTGGTGGCGCTTGCCTACGCCCTCGGCCCGATCTCGGGCTGCCACCTCAACCCCGCCGTGACGCTCGGCATGCTGCTGGCCCGCCGGCTCACGCTGCGGACGGCCGCCGAGTACTGGATCGCCCAGGTGGTCGGCGCCATCGTCGGCTCGGCGCTGCTCTTCCTGGTGGCCCGGCAGGTCCCGGGACTGCAGACCCATGCGTCCTTCGGCACGAACGGCTGGGGCGACCGCTCGGCGGTGCACCTCAACCTCGGCGGTGCGTTCGTCGCCGAGATAGTGATGACCTTCCTGCTGGTCTACGTGTGGCTGTCGGTCACCCACAAGGTGGCCGTGATCGGCTTCAACGGTCTGGCGATCGGCCTGGCCCTGTCCACCGTCCACCTCATCGGCATCCCCCTGGACGGCACCTCCGTGAACCCGGCACGCTCCATCGGCCCGGCGCTGTTCGCGGGCGGCGCGGCCATCACCCAGCTGTGGCTGTTCATCATCGCGCCACTGATCGGCGGCGCCATCGCGGCGGTGGTCCACCAGATCACCCACCCGCCGCACGAGCCGGTCCTCGTCGCCGACGACTCGATGCCGCACCAACCCACGACGGAATCCGACTGACGGGCACGCCCGGCGGACGCCCCACACACGACGAGCCCCGGCCGTTCCCCGGCCGGGGCTCGTCGTCCGCCGATCTCGGTGCGCGGCTCAGCCGTGGACCGGGCCGGTGAACTTCTCCCCGGGGCCCTGACCCGGCTCGTCCGGCACGACCGAGGCCTCGCGGAACGCCAGCTGCAGCGACTTCAGACCGTCCCGCAGCGGCGCCGCGTGGTACGAGCCGATCTCGGTGGCACTGGCGGTGACCAGCCCGGCCAGCGCCTGGATGAGCTTGCGCGCCTCGTCCAGGTCCTTGTGCGCCGCGCCCTCCTCGGCGAGTCCGAGGTTGACCGCCGCCGAACTCATCAGATGCACCGCGACCGTGGTGATCACCTCGACCGCGGGCACCTCGGCGATGTCACGGGTCATGGAGTCGAAGTCAGGGTTCGCCGCGTTCGGCACGTCGGGCTGCTGCGGTGTCTGGTCGCTCATGTCTTCGGGCTTCTTCCTGCTGAGGGGTCGGCTCCAGCCTATGGGCAGGGAGACCGGGCCCCGCGTCCGGGAGTGTCATCCTGGACGCGGGGCGCGGCCGCGTCAGCACAGGAGTGGGTGCCACCCCCTTGACTCGTGTATTCTGGTGTTCCGACCGGCCGGACACGCATGTGACCGGCCCACAAGTGGAGGCTCCGATCTCCCACCCGGCCGACCTCAGGTTGGCGGGTCAACGGTCCGGCTGCGCCCCGCGGAGACTTCGCGACGGTGCTCCAGATCTATGTGGAGCCCCGCCTGTGTCCCGTCCGGGGCGTTTTTCATGTACCGGCGCGGTTGGTCACACCGAATAAGACGTTACGCGGCAGTCCGCCAGGCCGTCGCGTGGTGCTACCGAGGAGGATCCATCAGCGCCGAGCCCCGCATCAACGACCGGATTCGCGTTCCCGAAGTGCGACTTGTCGGTCCCAGCGGCGAGCAGGTCGGGATTGTTCCGCTTGCCAAGGCCCTTGAGCTTGCTCAGGAGTACGACCTCGACCTGGTCGAGGTGGCGGCGAACGCTCGCCCGCCCGTCTGCAAGCTCATGGACTACGGGAAGTTCAAGTACGAGTCGGCCATGAAGGCCCGTGAGGCGCGCAAGAACCAGGCGCACACGGTCATCAAGGAGATGAAGCTCCGGCCGAAGATCGACCCGCACGACTACGACACCAAAAAGGGTCACGTCGTCCGGTTCCTCAAGCAGGGTGACAAGGTCAAGATCACGATCATGTTCCGTGGTCGCGAGCAGTCCCGCCCCGAGCTGGGCTTCCGGCTGCTGCAGCGGCTCGCGTCCGACGTGGAGGACCTCGGCTTCATCGAGTCGAATCCGAAGCAGGACGGCCGAAACATGATCATGGTCCTCGGTCCGCACAAGAAGAAGACCGAGGCGATGGCCGAGGCCCGCGAGGCGCAGGCCGCCCGCAAGGCGGAGCGCCAGGGCGGAGTCGCCGCGGACCAGTCCGTGGAGGAGCCCGCCGAGGAGCCCACCGAGGAGCACGCCCAGGCGTGATCCCCGAGGCGTGAGCCCCGGCTGCCGCCGGGGCACCTCGCCCGGACACCAATCGATACATGACGCTCCCGCCTGCCCGGTCCGTGCCGGTGGGGGCGCCACTGACGAGGAGAGAACGGCGCATGCCGAAGAACAAGACGCACAGCGGTGCCAGCAAGCGCTTCAAGATCACCGGCTCCGGCAAGGTGCTGCGTGAGCGCGCCGGCAAGCGCCACCTGCTCGAGCACAAGTCGTCCCGCGTGACGCGTCGCCTCACCGGCAACGCCGAGATGGCCCCGGGCGACGCCGCGAAGATCAAGAAGCTTCTCGGCAAGTGAGCCGCCGCGCCCCACTGACAAGAGGGGGCGCGCGACTCGGACCGGGACTCAATCGATTCGGGCCGTGTGACGACAGCCACGGCCCCGCTACAAGGAGTTAACAAGTGGCACGCGTCAAGCGGGCAGTCAACGCCCACAAGAAGCGCCGGGCGATCCTCGAGCAGGCCAGCGGCTACCGTGGCCAGCGCTCCCGCCTGTACCGCAAGGCGAAGGAGCAGGTCACCCACTCCCTCGTCTACAACTACAACGACCGCAAGAAGCGCAAGGGCGACTTCCGTCAGCTGTGGATCCAGCGCATCAACGCCGCTGCCCGCGCCAACGGCATGACGTACAACCGCTTCATCCAGGGTCTGAAGGCCGCCAACGTCGAGGTGGACCGCAAGATCCTGGCCGACCTCGCGGTGACGGACGCCAACGCGTTCGCCGCGCTCATCGAGGTGGCCCAGAAGGCGCTTCCGAGCGACGTCAACGCCCCGAAGGCTGCCTGAACTTCGGTCTGACGACGTAGTGGTGGGGGGCCGCCGGCCCCCCCCGCCCGGGGGGCGCCCGGTGGGCGCGGGCCGCCGCGCCCCCCCCCGGCGCGGCGGCCCCCCCCCCCCCCCCCCAACCCAACCGCCCCCCCCCCGCTCCCGACGGGCCGGGCCCCCACGCACCGAACCACAGAAGCGAGCCGCCGCCCATGGGCACCCCCGAGCTGATCTCCCCGCGTTCCCCGCGTGTCACCGCCGCCCGGCGGCTGGCCCGCCGCGCCTTCCGCGGCAAGGAGCGCCGGTTCATCGCCGAGGGCCCGCAGGCCGTACGCGAGGCGATCGCGCACCGCACGGGCGGCGCGCCCACGCTCACCGAGCTGTTCGCCACCGTCGAGGCCGCCGACCGGCACACCGAGATCGTCGAGGCGGCCCGCGCGGGCGGGGTGCGGGTCCACTTCGCCGATGACAGGACCGTCGCCGACATCTCCCAGACGGTCACCCCGCAGGGCCTTCTCGGCGTCTGCGAGTTCCTCGACTCGCCGTTCGAGGAAATCCTCGCCGCCCGCCCGCAGTTGATCGCGGTGCTGGCCAACGTCCGCGACCCCGGCAACGCCGGCACGGTGCTGCGCTGCGCGGACGCCGCGGGCGCGGACGCCGTCGTGCTGACCGACGCCTCCGTGGACCTGTACAACCCCAAGTCCGTACGGGCCTCGGTGGGTTCGCTCTTCCACCTCCCGGTCGCGGTGGGCGTCCCGGTCGAGCGGGTGGTGGGCGGGCTCCAGGCCGCCGGCGTACGGATCCTCGCCGCCGACGGTGCGGGGGACCGCGACCTGGACGCCGAGCTGGACACCGGCTCGATGGGCGGGCCCACCGCCTGGGTCTTCGGCAACGAGGCATGGGGGCTGCCGGAGGAGACCCGGGCGCTGGCGGACGCGGTGGTGCGGGTCCCCATCCACGGCAGGGCCGAGAGCCTCAACCTCGCGACGGCCGCCGCGGTCTGCCTCTACGCCTCCGCCCGGGCCCAGCGCAGCCCCGGCGGATGCCGCGCGGTGTCACCCGCCTGAGGGGCGTCCTCCGGAACTCCGCGGCACTTCCGATCCGAGCTAGTAGGCTTGCGTGCTCGGGGGCCCGGAAGGGGGTAACGGGGATGAGTGTGAGGACTTCCGGCACCGCAGTGACGGCCGACAGCTGCCCGTCCGACGGACCGGAACGGGGGCCGTCGCCCGCCACCGCCGCGCGACCGGACGCCCTGGGAGCCGGTCTGGGGCTGGATCCCGACGATCTGCCCGACGGTCTGGTCGTCGCCGACGAGACCGGCCGGGTGATCTGCTTCAACTCCGCGGCCGCCAAGATCACCGACATCACCCCCGAGGACGCGCTCGGCCGCCCCCTGGAGCACGCCCTGCCGCTGCAGGACATCGAGGGCCGCCGCTGGTGGCGGCTCACCGATCCCTACGGCGGGCTCGCCATCCGCCGCGGCCAGCCCGAGCGCAATCTGCTGCTCGGCGGCCGGGAGGTGCTGGTCTCCGCCCGCTATGTCCGCAGCCGGCCGACGGGTCCCGTGCAGCGGCTGGTGATCGCGCTGCGCGGCACCGAGGCCCGGCGCCGTACGGAGCTCAGCCACGCCGAGCTGATCGCCACCGTCGCCCATGAACTGCGCTCGCCGCTGACCTCCGTCAAGGGCTTCACCGCCACCCTCCTCCAGAAGTGGGAACGCTTCACCGACGACCAGAAGCGGCTGATGCTGGAGACGGTGGACGCCGACGCCAACCGCGTCACCCGCCTGATCGCCGAGCTGCTGGACATCTCCCGGATCGACTCCGGTCGGCTGGAGGTGCGCCGCCAGCGGGTCGACATGAGCGCCGCGGTCCGCCGGCACGTCCAGGCGCAGACCACGGCGGGCCAGCGCCCGGACCGCTTCCTGATCCGGATGCTGGAACCGCTGCCCGATCTGTGGGCGGACCCGGACAAGGTCGACCAGGTGCTGGGCAACCTGCTGGAAAATGCGGTGCGCCACGGCGAGGGAACCGTCACCATCGAGGTCGGACCGGTATCGGATGCGACCAGCGTGGAGGGGACGAGCGTCACCGTGAGCGACGAGGGCCCCGGCATCCCGGAGGAATCGATGAGCCGCGTGTTCACCCGCTTCTGGCGGGGCAGCAAGCGCGGCGGCACGGGCCTGGGCCTCTACATCGTCAAGGGCATCGTCGAGGCCCACGGCGGGACGATCACGGTCGGCCGGGCGCCGGCCGGCGGCGCGCAGTTCCGATTTAGCCTGCCCGTCGCGGCCCCGGCCTTCATGGCCTGAGGAGGAAGCGGCGGGCGCCCCGCACGGGGTGCGGGCCGGCCGCGCGGCCCGTCCCCCTTAGACTTGACCATTGGCACCTTTGGCGCACAGGCATCGCGGGCACAGCGCGGGCTCGGCCTCCGGCCTTTGTGATCGAGGAGCCGAGGCGACGCGAGCCAAGCCAAGCCAGTCCACCGGAAGCACGGGAAGAGATGTCCGCACCCAATAAGTCGTACGACCCTGTCGAGGTCGAAGCCCTGAAACCGGAAGAGATCACCGCACGGCTGGACGAGGCGCTGGCCGCCATCGCCGCCGCGGCCGATCTTGAGGAGCTGCGTGAGGTGAAGGTCGCGCACACCGGCGACCGCTCGCCGCTCGCGCTCGCCAACCGTGAGATCGGCGCCCTGCCGCCGCACGCCAAGGCGGACGCCGGCAAGCGCGTCGGCCAGGCCCGTGGCCGGGTGAACCAGGCGCTCAAGGCCCGCCAGGAGGAGCTGGAGGCGGAGCGCGACGCCCGCGTGCTGGTCGAGGAGGCGGTGGATGTCACGCTGCCCTACGACCGCACCCCGGCCGGTGCCCGGCACCCGCTGACCACGTTCATGGAGCGGGTCGCGGACGTCTTCGTGGCCATGGGCTACGAGGTCGCCGAGGGCCCCGAGGTCGAGGCGGAGTGGTTCAACTTCGACGCCCTCAACTTCGTGCCCGACCACCCGGCGCGCCAGATGCAGGACACCTTCTTCGTCCAGGGCAACAGCACCGACGACGAGTCCGGCGTCGTGCTGCGTACCCACACCTCGCCGGTCCAGGCCCGTACGCTCGTCGACCGCGAGCCGCCGGTGTACGTCGTCTGCCCGGGGCGGGTCTACCGCACCGACGAGCTGGACGCCACGCACTCCCCGGTCTTCCACCAGATCGAGCTGCTCGCCGTCGACGAGGGCCTGACCATGGCCGACCTCAAGGGCACCCTCGACCACATGGTCCGGGCGCTGTTCGGCCCGGACATGAAGACCCGGCTGCGGCCGAACTACTTCCCGTTCACCGAGCCGTCCGCCGAGATGGACATGGTCTGCTACGTCTGCCGTGGCGCGTCCGTGGGCAACCCCGACCGTCCCTGCCGCACCTGCTCCAGCGAAGGCTGGATCGAGCTCGGCGGCTGCGGAATGGTCAACCCCAAGGTGCTCATCGCCTGCGGCGTCGACCCGGAGAAGTACAGCGGCTTCGCCTTCGGGTTCGGCATCGACCGGATGCTGATGTTCCGGCACAACGTGGAAGACATGCGTGACATGTTCGAAGGCGACGTCCGGTTCACCCGGCCGTTCGGGATGGAGATCTGATGCGGGTCCCGCTTTCTTGGCTGCGGGAGTACGTCGACCTGCCGACGACCGAGTCCGGCCGTGACGTACAGACCAAGCTCATTGCTGTCGGCCTGGAGGTCGAGACCGTCGAGCGGGTGGGCGACGGCCTCAAGGGCCCGCTCGTCGTCGGCCAGGTGCTGACCATCGAGGAGCTGGAGGGCTTCAAGAAGCCCATCCGCTTCTGCACCGTCGACGTCGGTGACGCCAACGGCACCGGTGAGCCGCAGGAGATCGTCTGTGGCGCCCGCAACTTCTCCGTCGGCGACAAGGTCGTGGTGGTGCTCCCCGGCGCCGTGCTGCCCGGCGACTTCAAGATCGCCGCGCGTAAGACGTACGGCAAGACCTCGCACGGCATGATCTGCTCCGGCGACGAGCTGGGCATGGGCGACGACGGCTCGGGCGGCATCATCGTGCTGCCGCCCGAGCACGAGGTGGGCACCGACGCCATCGAGCTGCTGGAGCTCGTCGACGAGGTGCTGGACATCGCCGTCACCCCGGACCGCGGCTACTGTCTGTCGATGCGCGGTGTCGCCCGTGAGACCGCCACCGCCTACGGCCTGCCGCTGCGCGACCCGGCGCTGCTGGATGTGCCGCCGCCCAACTCGGCCGGCTACCCCGTCCAGGTCTCCGACCCGATGGGCTGCGACCGCTTCACCGCCCGTACGGTCACCGGCCTGGAGCCCGGCGCGCGCACCCCGCTGTGGATGCAGCGCCGGCTGCAGAAGGCCGGGATGCGTCCGGTCTCGCTGGCCGTCGACATCACCAACTACGTGATGCTGGAGCTCGGCCAGCCGCTGCACGCCTACGACCGCACCAGCGTGGACGGCCCGATCGGCGTCCGGCGGGCGAACCCCGGCGAGAAGCTGACCACCCTGGACGGCACCAAGCGGGTGCTCGACGCCGCTGACCTGGTCATCACCGACAACCGCGGCCCCATCGGCCTCGCGGGTGTCATGGGCGGCGCCAACACCGAGATCGCGGGTGCGGCCACCGACTCCGAGACCGGTCAGCTCAGCGGCACCACCGACGTCGTGATCGAGGCCGCGCACTTCGACGCGCTCTCCATCGCCCGTACGGCCCGTCGGCACAAGCTCTCCTCGGAGGCCGCCAAGCGCTTCGAGCGCGGGGTGGACCCGGAGGCCGCTTCCGCCGCGGCGCAGCGCACCGTCGACCTGCTGGTGCTGCTCGCGGGCGGCACCGCCGAGGAAGGCGTCACCGAGATCGTCACGCCCCGCGGGCCGCGCACGATCACCGTCTCCGCCGACCACCCGGACAAGGTCGCCGGTGTCGCCTACGGCCGGGAGACCGTCGTCCGACGCCTCCAGCAGGTCGGCTGCGACGTCTACGGGCAGGACGAGCTGGTCGTGACCGTGCCGTCCTGGCGGCCGGACCTCAGCGAGCCGAACGACCTGGCCGAAGAGGTCATCCGGCTGGAGGGTTACGAGAACCTGCCCTCCACCCTCCCCAAGCCGCCGGCCGGCCGGGGGCTGACCGAGCGTCAGCGGCTGCACCGCAGGGTCGGCCGGGTGCTGGCCGGCGCGGGCTACGTCGAGGCGCTGAACTACCCATTCACCGGCTCGCACGTCCTCGACCAGCTCGGCATCGAGCCCGACGACCCGCGCCGCGCGGCCGTCACCCTCGTCAACCCGCTCTCCGACGAGGAGCCCGACCTCCGCACGACGCTGATCCCAGGTCTGCTGAACGCGCTGCGCCGCAACTACGGCCGGGGCACGCACGATCTGGCGCTCTTCGAGACCGGACCGGTCTTCCGGGCGACCGGTGACGAGCAGCCGGCCAGCCGGCTGGTCGTCGACCGCCGGCCGACCGACGACGAGATCGCCTCGCTGGACGCCTCCCTTCCCCAGCAGCCGCGGCGCGCCGCCGTGGTACTCGCCGGAGCTCGTGAGCAGGCCGGCTGGTGGGGCGGCGGATACCCGGCGACCTGGGCGGACGCCGTCGAGGCAGGCCGTGCGGTCGCGCGGGAGGCGGGGGTCGAGCTGATCGTCCGTCAGGATCAGCATGCGCCGTTCCACCCGGGCCGCTGCGCGGCGCTGCTCGCCGTCGCCGACGGTGAGGAGATCCTCGTGGGCAACGCCGGTGAGCTGCACCCGCGGGTCATCAAGACGCTTGCCCTGCCCGAGCGCACCTGCGCGATGGAGATCGACCTGGACCGTCTGGAGCGGGCCGGCGCCGGACCGCTGCGCGCCCCGCAGATCTCGGCGTTCCCGGTCGCGACCCAGGATGTCGCCCTCGTGGTCGACGACACCGTTCCGGCCGCGGAGGTGGAGGGCGCGCTGCGCGACGGTGCGGGTGAACTGCTGGAGTCGCTGCGGCTGTTCGACGTCTTCACCGGTGAGCAGATCGGCGCGGGCAAGAAGTCGCTGGCGTATGCGCTGCGCTTCCGCGCCGCCGACCGGACGCTGACGGCCGAGGAGGCCTCGGCGGCCCGTGACGCGGCGGTCGCGGCAGCCGTGGAGCGGACGGGGGCGGCGCTGCGCGGCTGAGCGTGGGCGTGGCCCGCGACGGCGTGCCGGAAGGGTGTGGGCGCGGACGGTGAGACCGTTCGCGCCCACACCCTTTTCGCTGTGCGGCAGGCGGGTCCGGTGAGCACGGTGGGGCGGGCCGGGGTGCGCTGACGGCCCTCGTGGCCACCGTGGGCGTGCCCGCCGGCCCCAGCCAGACGATCAGATCCGTACACCATCACTCAATCGGGTGATGGTGTACGGATCGTCGTCGGACGGCCACGTAACGTCGCGAGAATCAACCCGGTCGAGGCGGCCCGCGTGAGCGCGGCAGTGAGCCCGACCGACCCGCTCAACGCCTGCTAGGGGACCACCGGCTAGGGGGGCCATCGGCATGATCCGAACCTGGGCGAAGGGCGGAGCACGCGCCGGAGCGGCAACCGCCCGGCGCGCCTTCGTCTTCGTCCTGCCCGGCCTCTGGGTACTCGGTGTGGTGGCCTGGGAGCTGTGCCGTCCGACCAGCGGCCAGTTGCTGCAACTGCTCGCCGCCGCACCGGCCATCGCCTGCGCGGGCACCGGCCGTCGCCAGTGTGTGCTGCTCGGCGGGCTGTGCGCGCTGCTCGCGCTGGTGCCGTTCGGCGAGGTGGAGCCCGGGGCCGGGGCGGGGACGCGGATGATGACCTGCGGTGCGATCCTCGCGGTGATCGGTGCCAGCTATCTGACGGCCGGGCGGCGGCTGCGGCTGATACGGGAGTTGGAGCGCACCCGGGAGGTCGCCGTTGCCGCGCAGCGGGTGGTGCTGCGGCCGTTACCCCGGCGCATCGACGGTGTGCTGCTGGCGGCCGACCACCTGTCCGCGAGCGAGGGGGCCATGGTCGGCGGGGATCTGTACGAGGTGGTGGGGACCCGGCACGGGGTGCGGGCGGTGATCGGAGATGTGCGCGGGCACGGCCTGGAGGCGATAGGTACGGTCGCGGCGATACTCGGCAGCTTTCGTGAGGTGGTGCACGACGAGCCCGAACTGGGCGAGGTGCTGCGCCGGTTGGAGCGGTCGCACCAGCGGCATCTGCGGGAGCGGGCGCTCGTCGGGTGGCCGGCGGCCGGCGGCGGGGAGCCGGCGGGTGTGCTCGCGGAGGAGTTCGTGACCCTGTTGCTTCTGGAGGTGGCGGGGGACGGGTCCGTCACGGCGCTGAACTGCGGGCATCCATGGCCCTACCGGGTCGCCAGCCAGGCCGTCGCCCCGGTCGCACCGGCCGAGCCGATGCCGCCGCTGGGGCTGTTTCCGCTGCCCGAGGAGCTGTCCACGGTGCGGTGCGGGCGGCTGCGTCCCGGTGAGGGGCTGTTTCTGCACACCGACGGGGCGGCCGACGCCCGGGATGCGACGGGGGAGTTCTTCCCGCTGGCGCAGCAGCTGCGCAGCAGTGTCGAGGCGGCCGCGGCGCCGTGCGGACCCTCGCCGGCGGGGGTGGTCGGGGAGGTGCGGGAGGCGCTGCTGCGGCATGCGGGCGGGCGCCTCACCGATGACGTGGCGTTGGTGATGCTGAGCAATGACCGGGTGCGGGTGCCGGCGCAGCCGCCCGGCGCCCCGCCTACTGGCGTGCGCCTTCCGCGGTGACCTCCTGGCCGATCGACGGGGGGAAGGTGACGCCGGTCAGTTCCTCGGACGCCTGCCACAGGCGCCTGGCGTTCACCGGGTCGGTGGCCGCGGCCGTCCTGCCGACCATCGTCGGTGCGCCGCGCATCTCGCCGAGCCCGTCGGGGCCGAGGTAGGAGGCGCCGGGCAGGTCCTGGGTGGCGGCGTAGAGCGTGGGGAGCGCACCGGCCTTGTTGTCCTGGGCGACCAGGCGGTTGCCCACCCGCATCACCGCACGCCGCAGCACGCTGACGTCGGCGCCCTGGAGGTTGGTGGCGGCCCAGCCCGGGTGCGCGGCGAGGGCGCGCACCGGCGATCCCGCGGCGGTGAGACGGCGTTGCAGCTCCAGGGTGAACAGCAGGTTGGCCAGCTTGGACTGGCTGTAGGCGGTGACGGCACGGTAGGCGCCGGTCAGGTTCAGGTTCTCGAAGTGAATGCGGTTGCCGGGCATCCGGTGGGCTCCGGAGGCCACGGTCACCACGCGGTCGGTGACGTAGGGCAGCAGCAGGCCGGTGAGCGCGAAGTGGCCGAGGTGGTTGGTGCCGAACTGCATCTCGAAGCCGTCCTTGGTCCGGGACTCCGGGATGTTCATGACGCCGGCGTTGTTGATCAGCAGATCGAGCGGGCGCTGCCAGGAGGCGGCGAACTCGCGTACGGAGGCGAGGTCGGCCAGGTCGAGGCGGCGGACCTCGACGCTGCCCCGGGCGCCCCGCACGGTGCCGGCGGCGGCCTCCCCTCGAGCGGTGTCCCGTACGGCGAGGACGACATGGGCGCCGGCCCGGGTGAGGGCGTCGACGGTGGCGATGCCGAGGCCGCTGTTGGCGCCGGTCACTACCGCGGTGCGGCCGGTCTGGTCGGGAATGTCGGTTGCGTTCCATTTCGGGGTGTGAGTCATGGGCCCAATGTAGGCAACGCCAACAATGCTGTCAATGCCAACAATGTAGCCAGTGCATACACGGGGGATAGGATGGCGGTCATGCAGACTCGTCGTTACCACCACGGAGACCTGCGCGCCGCGCTGCTCACCCGCGCCGAGCAGACGCTCCGCGAGAAGGGACCGGGCGCCCTGTCCCTGCGGGAGTTGGCCCGTGAGCTCGGCGTCAGCCATGCCGCGCCGAGCCGGCACTTCAAGGACAAGCAGGCGCTGCTCGACGCGCTGGCGCTGGCCGGGTTCGAGCGGCTGGACGAGGCCCTGGCCGCGTCCGGGGCGTCGGCGGGCGAGACGTTCGCCGACCGGCTCGGCGGCTTCGTCCGCGCCTATGTGGACTTCGCCATCGCCAACGCCGAGCTGCTCGACCTCATGTACACGGTCAAGCACGATCCGGCGGCGTCCGAGGCGCTGATCACGGCGGCGCAGCGGCTGGGGGCGATGGCGGCGGAGCTGGTCGCCGAAGGGCAGCGCAGCGGTGAGGTGCGGGAAGGGCCCGTCGAGAGCATCGGGATGCCGGTGTTCACCACCCTGCACGGCTTCGCCAGCTTCGCGGTGAGCAGTGTGCTCTCCGCCGAGGAGGTCGAGTCCGGCCTCGATGCGGTGATCGCGTACATGTTGCGGGGTTGCGCGCCGCGTTGAGTGTCGACGCCCTTCACACCCCGTGTGAGGGGCGCTTGACTACGCTCATCTGACGGAGTGGTGAAGTCGACAAGGCCATGAGCTGATGGTCCGTGGGCGGGCCCGGCTCACCGGGAGGCCGGTATGGAGCCCAATACCCTGCTCGACGCGATTCTCGACGAGGCCGGTATCTCGCATGCCGGGCTCGCGGCGCGCATCAACCAGCTCGGCCGGTGTCGTGGTCTGGCACTGCGGTACGAACACACGGCGGTGGCACGGTGGTTGAAGGGGCAGCGGCCCCGCGGGCAGGTGCCGGACCTCATCTGCGAGATCCTCGGCGAACGGCTGCACCGGCCGGTCGGACTCGACGACATCGGGTTCAGCGGTCCGGGGTCGCGGCGTGCCGCCGATACCCCGCTGTCCGGTTTCGTCGAGCGGGCCACCGCGCTGTGGCGGTCCGATGAGCAGCAACGGCCGCACATCCTCGACGCCCCGGCGCTCACCGGCACGTCGGCGGTCATCCCCGTGTGGGAGTGGGAGAACCCTCCCGAGGACGCCGATGTGTCGCGCGACGGGGTGACGAGGGTCGGTATGGCCGACATCGAGATGCTGCGCGCCGCGCGGACGCACTACGAGACGATGTACCGGAAGGCGGGTGGTATCGCTACCAGAGCACGCATCGTGGGGTTCCTCAATGCCGAGGCGGCGCCGCTGCTGCGGGGCAGCTACAGCGATGCGACGGGGCGTCAGCTCCACCGGGCGACCGGCGGGCTGGTCGCGGTCGCGGGCATCTGCGCGTACGACTCGGACGCTCTCGGGCTGGCCCAGCGCTATTTACACCAGGCGTTACGGCTGGCCAAGGCCAGCGGGGACCGCGGCCTCGGCGCGTATGTCATCGCGCTGCTGGTCAACCAGTCCCTCTTCGTACGGGAATACCGCCAGGCGGTCGCCTTCGCGGAGGCGGCGCTGCGGGCCGCGGGTCCGCAGATCACCCCGGCGCTCTCCGCGGACCTCTACGCGATGCAGGCCAAGTCCTACGCCCGGCTCGGCGACGGCGCCAGCGCGCTGTCGTGCATCCGGCGTGCGGAGGCGGCTGCGGAGCGCATCCGGCCCGGACTGGAGCCGGCCGAGACGGGCTACGTCCAGCCCGGCCTGGTGAACGTACAAGTGGCGGAGGCGCTGCTCAGCCTCGGTGACCTGCGGGCCGCACGGGAGCAGGCGGACGCCGCCGTCGACACCCCCGCACACGACCGCGGCCGGGTCCACCGGCTGGCCATGCTCACCCATATCGAGCTGCGCCAAGGCGATGCGGACCGGGCCGTGGCCAATGCCGCGCAGATGACGGAGCAGGCTCGGGGCATGGAGTCGCAACGGCTGCGGGACCGGCTGCGGGCGGTGCGCGAGCATCTGGCGGAGACCGGGAGCTCCGCGACGGACGAGGCTGCCGATCTCATCGACGAGGTGCTGCGCGTTCCGCTGTGACCGGGCTCGTGTCACCTTGCCGGCTCCTCAGCGGAAGGTGGCAGTTACGTGCGTTGGAACAATCTCAGCGAAAAGCCCGTCTACAAGAATCCCTGGTTCCGGGTCAATCTGGCCGATGTGGAACTGCCCGACGGCCGTCACCTGGATCACTATCTGATCCGGATGCGGCCGGTCGCCGTGGCCACGGTGGTCAATGAGGCCAACGAGGTGCTGCTGCTGTGGCGGCACCGGTTCATCACCGACACCTGGGGCTGGGAGCTGGCCGCCGGTGTCGTCGAGGACGGCGAGGACATCGCGGCGGCGGCCGCCCGGGAGATGGAGGAGGAGACCGGGTGGCGCCCGGGACCCCTCCACCATCTCCTGACGGTGGAGCCCTCCAACGGCCTCACCGATGCACGGCATCACATCTACTGGTCCGAGGAGGGCGCGTACACCGGCCCGCCCCAGGACGGTTTCGAATCCGAGCGACGGGAGTGGGTGTCACTGAAGCTGGTACCCGACATGGTGGCCCGAGGGGAGGTGCCGGCCGCCAACATGGCCGCCGCATTGCTGATGCTGCATCACATCCGGCTGGGCTGAGCGGACCTGGCCGGTGACTGCGGCCGGCGGTCATCGGCCCATGGCCTGCCACACTGCGACCACCAGCGCCGCGAGCCCCGTGAGCGCGGCGAGGGACGGCAGTGGCCAGCGGGTGGTCTCCAAACGTGTGACGCGGACCTGCACGTCGTCCGCGTCACGTGTGTTCTGCTCGGAGCGCTGGGCAAGCAGCGCGAGTTGGCCGTCGACCCGGGCGGTGCGGACGTCCAGGAGACGCCTCAGCTCCGCTAAGTCGGCGGTGACCAGATCGCGTTCGGGGTGGGCGGTCACGGTCCGCTCCTCATTCCTTCAGTCAGCGACTTCGTTGTCCGTACGGGCATCAGTCAACTGCGCTGCGGTGAAGGACGGGAGCGTGTGCGGCGGGGATATGCGGGTCTGCGGTTCGCACCCCGTGTGAAGTGACGCGGGGTGACGGACGGGCCTCATTCGTACGGGGTGTGAAGAGCGCACTCCGGCCGGGGCGGTTCACACGCTCCCGTACGCGCCCGCACGGGAGTTGACTCGAAGGTGCCACGGGGGCCGACGCCGGCGGACGGGCGCCCGCCGGCCCGGGGTCCGCCCGCCGGTTTTCCCCCGAGCGGCGGGCGGACGGCCCCGGGGCTCAGTACGAGGAGAAGCCCGACCCGGACTTACGGCCCAGCCTACGGCGAGGTGTGCCCAAGCCACTGCGCGCGGTTCTGCTGCAGATGGGGCATCAGTCTGCAGTAGACCGGGCGTCACGCCAGGACGGCAAGAGCTCGTCGAGGAGGGCCTCGGTGCGGGGCGGGAGGCTACGGGCGCCGCCGCTGTGCTCGTGATTGCGGGCAATGAGCGATGCTGCTGTCGATTCGAGCTTGGCCGCATCGCCTGTGGCGTGTGCGGCGCGTAGAAGTTCGTTCCAGAGTCGCTCGTCCGTCGGCGTGGTGGTCAAGGCCGTGTTGAGGGCGTTGAGCGCTGGTGTCGGGTTGCCGGCCTCCAAGTGGTGGGCGGACAGGGCCAGTGCGACGTCTGCCACCAGTAGGGGCAGCTGGGCCTCGCTGATCTCGTGGGAAAGCCAGGTGTAGCGGACCTGTGGGCGGTTTGCGAGCAGGGGGCCGTGGGCGAGTGCCAGGGCGTCGTTGAGCAGGCGTTCCCGTATGTGTGCGTTACTTGCGCCTCTGCCCGCGGTGGCCTCGTAGTGGAGGGTGCGGAGCACGTCGAGGTCGGAGACCACGGACGGCGCGAGGGTGAGCCGACCGGTGGTGTCGGTGCCGAGCCGCGGGGTTCCGTCGGGGTCGCTCCCCAGCCAGGTTCGCAGGCGTTCGATGAGGGCGTCACGGACATCCTCGGTTACGCCGCTGGGCCACAGCCCGGAGGCCAGAACGCGCGGGTGCACGCCTTCGCGATGGAGCAGGAGCATGACCAGCGCCTCGTGGAGAAGCGGGCTGTGCTCGGCGTCAGGTATGTCGAGACCGGTGATCTCGTAGGTGCCGACCAGCCGTGCGTACACCGCGGGTCGTCCGCTCGGGGTGATGTCAACCATGAACTGCGGGGTGCTGGGGTCCGGGTCGCGGCCGTCGTCGGGTGTGGCGCCGGCGAAGAGCTGGACCACGGCATCGTACTGGGCCCGGGGCACGAGCTGTGCTTGCAGTTCCAGGCCGAGGAGCGGGGCCAGGAGGCGTCCGTCGGGGGTGACTTCGAGTTTCCAGGTCGCGCCCGGCAGGCCGTTCTCCTCGGTGGCGGCCAGGTAGCTGATGCCCAGTCGGCCGGAGTCGGCAACGAGCTCGGCGATCTTCGCTGCCTGATCCTCGGTCGGCTGTGCGGCGAGGAGGACCAGGTGGGGCGCCCATTGGGTCTGCTGTGCGGAGCCGGCGTGGCCGGTGAGTACGGAGTCGTGGCCCGCCGTGGCGAGGGCACCGCGCCGCTGCCGGGTTTCAGCGTCCATGGTTACCAGGAGGGCTTCGATGTCGTCGAAGTGGCGGACGCGGGTGGGGTCGAGCGTGGTGAGTTCCGTGCCGAAGCCGACGAGGGTGACTGTCATTGGGTCCGACCAGCCGCTGGTGGCGAGTTCCGCGGCGACCGACGTGAGGACGGCGCTCTGGTCCGCGTGCGTGCCGGTGAGTGAGACGAGTCCGGGGGCGGCTTCGAGGTTCAGCAGCAGGCGCGCGCCGTCGAGGCTGCCGAGGCTGACCAGGCCCGGGTAGGGGGCGGCAGTGCCGGTGTCTGTTTCGTGCACCGGGATGTCGGCCCGTTGGATGCGCCAGATCGTCTCGTCCTGACCGAGCTGCCATGGCGCTGGGGGCTTACCTGCGGGATGGGCGAGCTGGAGGGTGAGCTCGCTGTCGGTGAGCCAGGCAACATAGACGGTCGGCAGGGTGCGCGATTCGACGGTCAAGGCCGACGCCAGTCCCCGCAGGGCATGGTCGAGATCGCGTACGGCCTGCGGGTCGGCCCCGACGAGCAGCGCATCTTGGGTATCGGCGGCGACACCCGTTGGCCGGCGAAGCTCCGGGGTGCGACGTCCCCTGGCGCCCATGGCGGACTGCCACAGGGCCGTGCGGCGTCGGCGGCCGAGCGCCGCGAGCAGGCCGGCGGCGAGCAGCGGGGCATCCACGAGGGTTTCGGGGAGGCCGGAGGACGAGGTGGGGGACGACGAGTTGGGGCCGGCGTTCTCGCCACCGGCTTGATTCCCGGCCTCGCCCGGGATGGTCAGGCTGATGCGGTGGCCGGGGTTGAGGCGGACCGGGAGGCCGGTGGCGGAGAGGTGACGGCCGGTGGTCTCTTGCCACTGGTGCCAGGTGTCGGGGGCATGGGTGGGGTGGGTGAAGGCCGGGATGTAGCGGCTGCCGTCGTCCTCGACGACGGTGTAGAAGCCGGTCTGCCCCTCCTGGGCGAACAGGAGGAGCGTGGCGTCGCGGAAGGCCGTGAGGAGTTCCTGCTCGCTGCCGTAACCGGTGACGGCGCGTTGCAGGGCTTCGTCCAGGGCGGTGACAGGGGACGGGAACTCCAACGCCATCGGCGACGGGCGGTAGTTCTGGTTGTGCGTGAAGGAAACGAGCTGGCCGGAGCTGCCGACGGACCAGCCGCCGACGATGCCGTACGGGGGGACGGCGCCCTCGGGGTCGAAGCACGGGTCGATCGCGTACACGTAGCCGCCGCGCTGCTGTGCGGCCTGGGCGCGCAGAGCCTCGGTGACCGGGGGAACGGCGGGGGCAGGGCCGGCCGGGGTGGTCACAGCGACTGGCTCCACTGCTCTTCGAAGGCGATCTGCTCGGCGACAGTGGCCAGCGTCTCGCGGGATGCGGGGTGGAATGTCTGGATGCGATCGGCGCTGGTGGGGCGAAGCCCGGGCCTGAGCCGGTAGACGAGGAAACCCCCCATGTCACGGCACATCCCGGAGGGCCAGGTGTCGCGACGCGAGCCGTTGACACCCAGGAGCCACCCCTGGGGTTCGATCTGCTCGCGGGTGCGGGTGAGCGCCTCGAAGCAGTCATCCGCTCTGCCGGTGACATGCCCCCAAGGGCCGTCGGCGGTCACGGTGAAATCGTAGTTTTCGCCCTCCCAGCACAGGACGGCGTCGGCCTGCTGGTCGCCGTTGAAGGCGAGGACGTCGAAACGGTCGGGGACCTGGTGGCCACTCATTGGGTCCATCCTTCGGGCAGTTGACTGGAGGGCGGTGCTTCAGGGGCGGGAGCGACGGGTTTTTTGGGGATATGAGGCTCGTAGTGGGGGTTCGGTATCCATTCTCCCTTGGTTCCGGTGCGGAGGTCGATCTCCCAGGCTCCCTTGATGTGCTTGCGGTCGATGCCGCCGGCGAAGGCGATCTCCTCCTCACCTCGGTACTTGTTGTTCGGCAAGGTCTGGTTGACGTCGATGCCGCCGGGAGCATCCACCTCGTACCGGTATTTGGTCAGCCAGTCGGCATCGGCGTCCTTGGTGGTGCCCACAAAGGCCGACGACTGGTTGCCCTCCACATAGCCATAAAGGTCTGCGTTGGACGGGTCGCGTGGATGGAAGCCCTGGTCGAAGATCTCCTGGGGATGGCGGCTGTCGTTGCGGTACAGCGGCTCGTGGTCTTCGCGCCACACCGGCGTGTGGCTGATGCTGTCGACGTCGACGTTCTTGTCCGCGGCTGCGGGAAGGCTGCGAGGGTCGTCCGGGTCCAGATCCTTACCTGCCCCGGCGGCGTCATCGGGGTGCTCGGCCACATCATCGGGGTGCTCGGCCACATCATCGGGGTGCTCGGCCACATCATCGGAATGCGTTGCCACATCATCGGCGTGCCGAGCTGCGTCGGCCGCGTCATCGGCGTGCTTGGCAACGCCGGCGGAGTCCTTGGCGGCGGTCTTGGCGGCGTCTTTGGCGGCAGCGCTTTCCATGCCGTGGGCGACGGCTTTGGCTCCGACCTTGCTCACGGCGCCTCCGCCGCCGAGGAAGTTCGTCGCGAAGGCGCCGATGGCCTGGTTGCGGTCGGTGCTCCAACCCTCGCCGATGAGGCCCTTGACCAGCTCGGTGGGGTGGTTGGCAGTGTGAATCAGGCCGCCGGCGACACTGGTGAGGTGGGTGGTGTAGGCGGCCGGGTGGGTCAGGTTGTAGGGGTCCTGGGGGTTGACCGTGCGGACCAGGCGCAGCAACGAGGTGCCGGTCTTGACGATGCCGCCCAGCTGGTGCTCGGCCCCGACCAGCTGGTTTTTCACCATGTTGCCGGCTTCGCGCTTGAGGCGGTCCAAGCCTTGGGGTTCGGCAGGTGCCCGGCCGATGCCTCGGGCGAGCTTCGCGGTCAGTTGGGCGCCGGCGCTGTCGCGCTGGCTGCGGGCCGTCTTGAGCAGGTGCTCTGCGGACTTGCGTCCCTCGGTGCCGGGGTCGTGGAACGGGTCCGGCTCCTGCGCCGGCTGGTGCCCGGCGGCGTTGGCCTGCTGGGTGTGTTCGTCGACCTTGCGCTGGTACTGCTTCAGGGCCGCCGCGGTCTGCTTCTGGGCCTGCTTCCAACGCTCGACCGCCTCGCGGGCCTGCTTACCCGCCCACTCGACCGTGTCGGCGTAGTGATCCAGCGCATCGGCCGCGTCCTCGAACGAGTCGGCGGCGCTCAGCCAGCGTTTGGGGTGGGTCTGCACCTTCTCGCGAAAGCGGTCAGCGGCCTTTCCGTGCCAGTCCGAGGGATCCATCTTCCGCAGCGCAAGGCCGGTACGCTCGAAGGCCGCGCCCAACTTCTTCACCTGCCGGGCGGACTTACGGATGCTGCTGGCGTCCCCGTGCAGCAGCAGGGCGGGGTCGTCGGTCTCGTTCAGCTCGAGCTCGCGGGTCTGGGCACCCAGTTTGTCGGCCGCCCAGGAGCCGGCTGCGTCGGCCTTGTCCGCCCAGCCGTGTGCGCCCACGTCATCAAGCATCACCGCAGTACCGTGGGCGACGGTCTGCACCCCGTCGGCGAACGTGTCGCGGGCCGACTGGGTGACGCGGTCCACATCGTCGAAGAAGCCCATCACTTCTCCTTCGCCGAAGTGCCGGCGTCTTGCCCGTCGTCGTCACCGCTGAAGGTTGCTGAGCCGACGGCCTTCACCACCCCGATGTGGCTCCCGACCACTCCGGTCTCAGTGACGTCCGTCCAGGCGTGGGAGAGGTTCTTCCGGCTCTCCTGGGAAGCGTCCTTGAAACTGTCCATGGAGTAGTCGGGGGTGTAGGCGTCCTCGATCTTGCCGCCCACCTGGCTCCAGGACATCTTCTCCGCCTTCTCCGAGGTCAGCGTCGGGTCCGCGGTCGCGGACAGCACCACGTCCTTGAGGACGCCCGTGCCGTACTCTTCCGCCTCCTGGTAGTAGCCCGCGTTCAGATCCAACGTCCCGGCCACGTCGTCGCCCTCGTCCAGGAGCGCCTGGACCTCCCAGCCCCAACGCTCGGCGAAGTCGTCCAGCATCTGAGAAGCAACGGAGTGCCCCATCACGGTCGGCGACACCGACAGATCGGAGAAGCCCTGACCCGTGGACGCCTCAGTCGCATCCGTGATCTTCTTCAGCTCGTCCAGCGCATCGTTGATGCCCTTGGACACCTGCTTCAGGATCTGCGGATCGACCCCGAAACCACCACCGCTCACCATGCGGCAAGCTCCCCCTTGACGACGGATTCCTTGTCGAGCGCAATACCGTCCGGCACGATTCCGGACACGGGTGGCAGGAAGGCGCGAAGTCCGGAGGACACGTCCACCACGACCCCCATCGGCACCCGGTCCCGCTCCACCAGCTCAGGAAGCAGCTCCTGCAACAGCTCCTCACCGCTCACGCGCAGGTAGCGTGCGTACCGGGCCAGTTCGGCGGGCAGTTCGCCGGGCTCGGCTGCCTCCCACTTCTGCTGCAGAAAGGCGTGCATCTCACCTGCGCTGGTGAACGCGAACAGCCAGCGAAGGTCGTCCAACTCGCCACTCCACACGGCGCCTTCACCGAGCAGGGGGAGCAGAAGCTCCGCGCCCTGCGCGGCCTCGACCAGCGCCTGCGGATCCCCTTCACCCCGTAGGAACGCGGCCATCTGCGCGCGCAGTTCCGTCGTCCCGGTCGACAGCTCGCTGCCCATCCGGCTCCGCCCCCGCTTGTGTCGACCTGTCACGACTTCGGCGCATGCCAGGCAGCTCGGTACGTCAGTCACCACATGGCATGAGCAGGTCAGATACTAGATCGACATCTGCGATCCCCGCGAATCGGGAGAGGACGCGAGTCCTTCCCGTAGGCGCAATCGGCGGTGACCCAGGCGATGGGGAACGGGGAGACCGCGGGGCGTCCGATCATGGCGCGGGCAAGGTTGCCCTTGAGGGCGAAGTTGCGCTCGCCGGGAACGCGGGCGGCACGGCAGGGCTTGCGGTCGCCGGTCCAGGACTTGGGCAGGTAGAGCTCGCGGCCGGCCAGAGCGCGGCCCCGTGTGGTCGCACAGGCGGCGAAGAGCCACCCGGGGCGGGCCGGCCGTCGGTGCTGTTCCAGAATGAACTCACCCTGGAACAGCGCCACTTGGCGGTGCCGGCGCGCTCCCTCAGTACGAGTAGAACCCCGACCCCGACTTACGGCCCAGCCGGCCCGCGTCGACCATCCGCGCGAGCAGCGGGGGAGCGGCGTACAGGGGCTCCTTGTACTCCTCGTACATGGAGGCGGCGACCGAGGCCACGGTGTCCAGGCCGATCAGGTCGGTCAGCTTGAGCGGGCCCATCGGGTGGGCGCAGCCCAGCTCCATGCCGTTGTCGATGTCCTCGCGGCTGGCGATGCCCGACTCGAACATCCGGATCGCGGAGAGCAGGTACGGGATGAGCAGGGCGTTGACGACGAAGCCCGAGCGGTCCTGGGCACGGATCGCATGCTTGCCCAGCACGTCCTGCACCAGGGCCTCGGCGCGCTTGATGGTTTCCTCGCCGGTGGTCAGGGCGGGGATCAGCTCGACGAGCTTCTGTACCGGTGCCGGGTTGAAGAAGTGGATCCCGATGACCTGGTCGGGGCGGGAGGTGGCGACCGCCAGCTTCACCAGCGGGATCGACGAGGTGTTGGACGCCAGGATGGCGTCCGGCCGGGTGATCACCTGGTCGAGGACCTGGAAGATCTCGGTCTTGACCTGCTCGTTCTCGACCACGGCCTCGATGACGAGATCGCGGTCGGCGAACTCACCGAGGTCGGTGGTGAAGCTGAGGCGGTCGAGCGTCGCGTCGCGCTCCGCGGCAGTGATCTTGCCGCGCTCGGCGGCCTTGCCGAGAGAGTTGGTCAAACGGGTGCGACCCAGCTCCAGAGCTTCGCCGGTGGTCTCCGCGACCATGACGTCCAGTCCGGCGCGGGCGCACACCTCGGCAATGCCTGCGCCCATCTGGCCGCAACCGACCACTCCGACGCGTTCGATGTCGGTCACATCGTGCCTTTCGCTGATCTTCAGGACCGGCGGTACGCCGTAAGGGTCCGGCGCCCGCCTCGGGCCCGACGTTACTCCGCGCGGTGCTGTGCTAAGGGTGCCGGGGCGGGCATTCTGAGCCCTCAGGAAGGGATAAACCGGACAACCTGGGGACTTTTGATGAGGCGTATCACACGCAGAGGGTTCGCGGTGGCCGCGCTGGGCGCGGCCTCTTCGCTGCTCACCACGGGGGCGGCGACGCCCGCGGACGGCGCGTCGCGACGCGAGATGCGGGGCATGTGGCTGGCGACGGTCGCCAACCTGGACTGGCCCTCCAGCGCGAAGCTCCAGCCCGCCGAGCAACAGCGCGAACTGCGCGCCCACTTCGACACGGCCGTCGCCCGCAAGCTGAACACGGTGTTCTTCCAGGTGCGGCCCACCGCGGACGCCCTGTGGCCCTCCCCGTACGAGCCATGGGCGCAGTACCTGACCGGGCAGCAGGGCCGCGACCCCGGCTGGGACCCGCTCGACTTCGCGGTCCGCGAGGCCCACCGGCGCAATCTCGAACTTCACGCCTGGTTCAACCCGTACCGGGTCGCCAACCACACCGATCCCAAGCGGCTCACGCCCGACCACCCCGCCCGCCGGCACCCCGGCTGGGTCCTCCCGTACGGCGGCAAGCTCTACTACAACCCCGGCCTGCCGGAGGTGCGCGGCTTCGTCCAGGACGCCATGTTCGACGCGGTGCAGCGCTACCCCGTCGACGGCGTGCACTTCGACGACTACTTCTATCCGTATCCGGTCGCGGGCCAGCGGTTCGACGACGATGCGGCGTTCGACGAGTTCGGCAGCGGCTTCGAGAGCCGGGCGGCCTGGCGCCGGGACAACATCGACCGGCTGGTGTACGAGATGGCGACCAGGCTCCATGACGGGAGCGGGCGGGCCGGGCGCCGGGTGCGGTTCGGTGTCAGCCCGTTCGCGGTCTGGCGCAATCGCACCACCGACCAGCAGGGCTCCCGCACCCAGGCCGGGGTGCAGACCTACGACGACCTGTACGCCGACACCCGCCGCTGGGTGCGCGAGGGGTGGCTCGACTACATCGTGCCGCAGGTCTACTGGCCCCTCGGCTTCACGGCCGCCGACTACGCCGAACTCGTGCCCTGGTGGGCGCGGACCGTCGACGGCACGGATGTGGACCTCTACATCGGCGAGGCCCTCTACAAGGCGGGTGACGCACAGCCCGCCGCCTGGAAGGACCCGGCCGAACTCTCCCGCCATCTCACCTTCGCCCACGGCTATCCGCAGGTGGGCGGCCATGTCTACTTCTCGGCGAAGGAGGTGGCCAAGGACCGGGCGGGGGCCATGGCGAGGATCGTGCGCGACCACTACACCGCCACGGCGCGGACGTAGGGCGGCCCGCGCGGGTGCCGGAAGGATCCGCGCGGGCCGCTGAGACGGTCCGCCTGGGTTTTCCGTTACCGGCCGGGGCCGGTGCCTGCCGGCCGGCTCCGGTGGCTACCGGTCAGGGTTGACGTCCTTGACCTCGCCGTGCCGGACGACCGAGTCGGGGCCGGGCGAGATGATCGCCTCATGTCCGTCCTCGGCGCGGACGCGGTAGGGCGGATCGCCGTTCGTTCCCATGACTTCGACTATTTCGACGACCCGGTCGTGATGCCCGACGGTCCTGCCGTGCACCACCAGCCGGTCGCCCCTGTTTGCATGCATCAGGGTCCTCCCCGCCTCGGGGTGGCCGTACGACCGGTAGCCGACAGTGCGACGGCCGACGGTTGAACGGCCAACGATTTCCACGGTTCGCGGGCCTGGCGTGACCCGGACGGCGGTACCTGCCGTCGCGGCAAGTTTACGTCCGCGGACCGCGCCCGCACCCGGTAACGCCAGTCTCATCCCCTCCCGGCGGCCGGTCAGCCACGGGCCCGCTGGGTGACCGCGATGCACGCCAGGACCGCCAGCGCCGCCGCGGGGGCGGCCGGTGGCAGCCGCTCGCCGAGCAGCAGCACGGACCAGACCAGGGTCAGCAGCGGCTGGGCGAGCTGCAGCTGACTCGCCTTGGAGATGCCGATCGCGGCCATCCCGCGGTACCAGGCGACCATCCCGAGGAACTGCGAGCCGAACGCCAGCCACAGCAGCCCGCCCACCGAGTGCACCGTGAGCCGCAGCGGCTCCGTGGACAGTGCGAGCGCCGCGCCCGCCACCGTCACCGGAAGCGCCAGCACCAGCGCCCAGCCGATCACCTGCCAGCCCGGCATATGGCGGGCGAGCCGGCCGCCCTCCGTGTAGCCGGCCGCACACACCAGCAGGGCCGCGAACAGCAGCAGATCGCCGCGACCCGGCGCCCCGCCGCTCTGCTGCACCGCAAAACCGATGACGACGACGGCGCCGACCAGCGAGGCGACCCAGAACGTACGGGAGGGCCGGGCGCCGGTCCGTACGGCCGAGAAGGCGGCGGTGGTCAGCGGCAGCAGGCCGACGACGACGGCCGCGTGCGAGGTGGTGGAGGTCTGCAGCGCGAGGGTGGTCAGCAGCGGAAAACCGAGGACCACACCGCCCGCGACGACCGCGATGCCCGACCAGTGGCGCCGCTCGGGAAGGCGTACCCGGAACGCGGCCAGTGCGCCGCCGGCCAGCACGGTGGCCAGCACGCTGCGCAGCATCACCACCGTCCAGGGGCCCATGCCCTCCAGCGCCCATGCGGTCGCGGGGAACGTGAGGGAGAAGGCGGCGACGCCGAGTGCGGCGAGCAGGGCGCCACGGCCGACGAGGGCGCTGCGGGCGGTGGCGGCGGTCTGCGGGGTGCACGGGGCGGGAGTTGCCGGGGCGCCCGGGGTGCTGACCGCTATCGCGACCGGAGCGGTAGCGCTATCGTTGTCTCTCATGCAAGAGCGTAGCAGTGGGGCAGAACTGGCCGCGACTCTCCGCAGAGAGCTGAACCGCTACTCTCCAGGAGAGAAGCTGCCCTCGAGTCGTGTCCTCGTGGAGCGGCATCGCGTCAGCCCGGTGACCGTCTCCCGGGCGCTCGCCGAGCTGACGGCGGAGGGCCTGGTCGTGACCCGGCCCGGCGCGGGGGCCTTCCGGGCCGAGCCGCGCAGCGAGGCACCCCGGCCGGCCGACACTTCCTGGCAGGAGATCGCGCTGAGCGCGGAGCCGGCCGGCGACCAGGTGCCACGCAGCGTCGACGCCTCGGGAGTGCTGGCCACGCTCGCCACCCCCGCCCCCGGCGTCATCGAACTCAACGGCGGCTATCTGCACCCCGATCTGCAGCCCGAACGCGCCCTCGCCGCCGCACTGGCACGGGCCGGACGCCGGCCGGGTGCCTGGGCGCGGCCACCGGTCGGGGGCGTGCCCGCACTGCGCGCCTGGTTCGCACGGGAGATCACCGGCCCCGGTGGCCCGCTCGCGGCCAGCGACGTCCTGATCACCGCGGGCGGCCAGAGCGCGCTGACCGCCGCGCTGCGCGCCCTGGCCGCGCCCGGCGCCCCGGTGCTCGTCGAGTCCCCGACCTACCCGGGCATGCTGGCCGTGGCCCGCGCCTCCGGGCTGCGGCCGGTGCCCGTACCGGTGGACGCTGACGGGGTCCGTACGGATCTGCTCGCCGACGCCTTCCGTGCCAGCGGCGCGCGCGTGTTCGTCTGCCAGCCGCTGTTCCAGAACCCGACCGGCGCGGTGCTGGCCGCCGAGCGGCGCCGCGAGGTGCTGCGAGTGGCGCGCGCGGCCGGTGCCTTCGTGGTCGAGGACGACTTCGCGCGGCTGCTGGTCCACGACGACGCTCCCGTGCTGCCGCCGACCCTGAGCGCGGACGACCGGGACGGCACGGTCGTCCATGTCCGCTCGCTCACCAAGGCGACCTCGCCCAACCTGCGGGTGGGCGCCCTGGCCGCCCACGGCCCGGTTCTCGACCGGCTCCGCGCCATCCAGGTCGTCGACAGCTTCTTCGTGCCGGGCCCGCTCCAGGAAGCCGCCCTGGAACTCGTCGGATCGCCCGCCTGGGCCCGCCATCTGCGGCTGATCGCCGCCGAGTTGACCGCCCGCCGGAATGCCCTGACCGCGGCCCTGCACCAGCAGCTGCCCGCGCTCGCCGAGCGGGGCCCGGCGCACGGGGCGGCATACGGGCACGACCCCGCGCCCGGCGGCCCCTACCTCCCGCCGGGCGGCTACCACCTCTGGCTGCGGCTGCCGGACGGCACCGACGAGGCGGCGCTGACCGGTGCGGCGCTGCGGGCGGGCGTCGCGGTCGCGGCCGGCCGGCCGTACTTCGCCGCCGAGCCGCCGGCCGCGCATCTGCGGCTGAGCTTCGCGGCCGCGTCCGGCACCGGCGAGATCACCGAAGGCGTCCGCAGGCTCCGTACGGCGTGCGAGGAGCTGGGCGTTCCCGCGCGCTGACGGGCCGGGCGGGGAGGAGGCGGCGGTGCGCGGGCGCGGCGGGCCGCCGGCACCGTGCCCGTCGGCAATCGGCTCGACGCCGCCCCCGCCCTTCTGCGAACCTCCCGCCATGAACGATCACGCCCTCGACGGCTTCGAGATCTCCACCGATCCGGCGCGCCTGGACGCCGGCCTGGTCCACGACTGGCTGTCCACCGACTCCTACTGGGCCGTGGACCGGCCCCGGGAGCTGCATGACCGCGCCGTCGCGGGCTCGCTCAACTTCGGTCTGTACGAGGCCGGTTCCGGCCGTCAGGCCGGCTACGCCCGGGTGGTCACCGACCATGCCACCTTCGCCTGGCTCTGCGACGTCTACATCTGCCGTGACGACCGCGGCAAGGGCCTGGGCACCGCCCTGGTCGAGGCCATCGCCGACCATATGACGCCCTGCGGGCTGAGCCGGCTGACGCTCGCCACCAAGGACGCCCACGGCGTGTACGAGAAGGTCGGCTTCCGGACCCTGGTGTCCCCGGAGCAGTGGATGACCCTGGGGCTGATCGACCCGGGGCCTGTCGAGATCTGATCAACCGGGGTCGCTCGGACGGTGCTGCTCTTACCATCGGCGAATGAGTGTCCGACTCAAGCTGCTCGCCGCGGGCCGCAGCTCCTCGCTGCTCGGCACGCGGTTCGGCGACGACCGTCCGCTCGACGCCGCGGGATGGCACGAGGCCGAGCGGGCCGCGCCCGTCCTGTGCCGGCTCGCCGCCGCCGAACTGCGCTACTGCTCGCCGTCCGCCCGTTGCCGGGACACCGGCGAGGCCCTCGGCCTGGGCCCGCTGGCCCAGCCGTCGCTGCGGGACTGCGACATGGGGCGCTGGCACGGCCGCACCCTGGGTGAGGTGGCCGCCGACGAACCGCGCGCGGTGGAAGCCTGGCTGGCCGACCCGCGCTCCGCACCGCACGGCGGGGAGTCACTGCTGGCCTTCATCACCCGCGTCGGCAGCTGGCTGGACACCCGGCCCGTCGAGGACGCCGACGGGCTGCTCGCGGTCGCCGAGCCCGGTGTCGTCCGCGCCGCCCTGGTCTATGCGCTCCAGGCGCCACCGCACTCGTACTGGCGCATAGACGTCCGGCCGCTGTCGGTGACCACGCTCACCGGCCGGTCCGGCAAATGGGACCTCCAGCTGGAGGCGTGAGCGGCGGGGCATCCTCACGCGGTGTGAGGTGCACGTCCCGGGGCCGCCCTGGTGCACCACCCGGAAAGCCCATCCCGCACGTTCCGCCGTCCGGGGCGTACGCACCCGTGTGACCTGCGAGAACAGTCGGCACTACGGCGTCTTCCCCGGAAGTTGCCCCGGACGCGGCACACCATCGAGGTGCGCACCGCCGGGGCGGGCGCTTGTCTCGGGTTATGCACATACGCCACATTCCTCTCTACGCGCTGGCGGCCGGCGCCCTGGCGCTGTCCGTCACGCTCTTCGGTGACGGCGACGGTGCCGACGCCGCCACCGAGGCCGTCACCGGGACGGCGGCCGAGGCCGGCCCCGCGCCGGTCACCGCGAATGCGGTGGTCATCCAGCCCGACCCGGTGGCACCGGGCGCCGCCTTCTCCGTCTCCGACGGCGGCAGTTGCTCCGGTGACACCGCGGAGGTCACCTTCGACGACGCGGACATCCCCACGATGCAGCTCTCCGCCCAGAGCAGCCGGCTCGGTGGCACCGCGGTCGTGCCGGAGGGCACCGCGCCCGGCTCCTACCAGGTCACCGTCACCTGTGGCAGCGCCTCCGGAGCCCGGCAGAGCGCCCTGGACACCGGCCCGGCGGGCGAGGAGGAACAAGGCGAGGCACGCGGCAGCGCGGACGGCGACGACCACGGCAGCGGACGCGACGAGGGGCACGGGCAGGAATCCGGCGACGGCCGGAAGACCCTCACCGGCACCATGATGGTCTCCGGTGCCGAGGAGGTCGTGCCCCAGGGCGGCGCGGACACCGGCCTCGGCGGCGCGGCCGGCACCGGCCGGGCCGCCACGACCCTGGGCGGTGTGCTGTTGCTGGCCGCGGCCGGCTGGGGAGCCCTCGCCCGCCGGGGGCGCACCCGCGGCACCCGGAGCTGACGGCGGTGTTCGCAGATCCACCACGGCGCGGCCTCGTCTTCGGCCTCGTCACCGCCCTCGCCATGGCGGGCGTGCTCGCGTTCGCCGCCGTCCGTCTCCGCGACCGCGACGCCACCAGTGAACTCGACGGCGGGACCCACACCGTGTTGCGCACCGAGATCGCCAGAACGCTCAGCGGCCAGCTCACCCTGCCCTTCCGCAACGGGCCCGACGCGGTGCACTGCTCCGACGACCTCCGGCCCGTGCCGTATGCCGAGGTGCGCTGTACGGCGCACTTCCCGCTCGGCCAGGACCGCCACCTGACCGTCGAGGTCACCCGCGTCCGCCACAATCAGGTCACCTACCGGCGCCACTCGCTGCCGCGCTGAGCGGCGTCGGCCGCCGGGGCGCAAGGAGGCCCCGGTCGCCCTATGGCGTGAGGTCCAGGGCAGCCAGTCCCGACCCGTCCATCAGGAACGGCACCGAGCTGTGCGTATGCGTGATCTTCCAGGTGCCGTCGATCTTGCGGAGTCCGACGGTGGCCCGGCTCCACAGCTCCACCTCGAAGCCGTCCGCCTTCGTCCCGTGCATCCGGTTGATGCTGTGGCTGAACGCGACATCGTCGCCGACCGTGATCTCGACCTGGGTCAGCGACACCTCGATCGGACCCTTCCAGGTCGCGTACCAGGCCTCGACGGCATGTCGGTCCAGCGCCTCCGGACCCGTGAACTGCAGCGGAGGGGCGAGGCTGAAGTCCACCATGTCCGGCGCGCAGGAGGAGAGGAACCGCCGCGCGTCCCGCTCCGTAGTTGCGGCCGCCCGGTCCTCCAGCAGCTCCCTGATCTGCGCCTCGTCCGCTTTACGTGCGATGTCGGTGGTCATGAGGGGCCCTCCCGTCGGACGGCGCCGCGGCGCCCGGAATCTCCGTGCAACGGGTAGACGCCTGCGCCTAGGCGGGAGCGCTTTCGGGCCTCGGCGGAACCACGTGCGGCGGGGCCGGCCCTACGGCGCGAGCCGCACCGCCGCCGGCCCCCGGGTCAGCCAGGCGTTCGCCGCCTCGACCCGGCCGCCCACCTGCAGCTTTGCGTAGGCGTGTTCCAGATGCTTGTCGACGGTGCGCGGGCTGATCGCCAGTCGGCTGGCGATCTGCTGGTTCGTCAGGCCGCGGGCGAGCAGGGCGAGTACGGCGGATTCGCGGTGGGTGACGGGGGACGGCGGAGACGTCGGCGGAGCGAGCCGGTTGAGGACGTGGCTGAGCCGGGTGCGCAGCAGGGCGGCGGCCGCCACATCGTCGTCGGAGAAGTCGCTGCCGCTGCGACTGATCGCCACGCACACCTTCCGCGGAACGCCGGCGGCGTAGCCCGCCGGGAACGACATCGCGAGCTGCTGCTCGGCGTCCAGCGGCCGGTAGACATCGGTATAGGCGGCGAGGGCGTGGAATTCGCCGCGGGTCTGCAGCGTCGAGCGGCGCATCGGGGTGCCGGAGCCGAGGGTGGTGTGGGTGACGAGGGAGTCGGCCGCCGATTCGCGGGCGAAGGCGTCCCGTACGTCCTGGGTCAGGAGGTCTGCGGGCAGGGTGAGCGGCCGGTCGGCGGAGCCGGCGCGGGGGGACCAGATGATGCTGTCGCCGGGAACCGCACCGAGCAACAGCGGCAGCAGTGCCGGGACAAGGGTGTCCTCGTCGACGGCATCGATCAGGAGGTCCACGACGGCGAGAATGCGTCGCAGGCCGGCCTCCGCGGCCGCGCTCATACATCCAGCGTGCCGAGGGGGTCCGGGCCAGTCAAGCGAGGGCCGCCCGGCCGGCCGGGGGAAGACCGGCCGGGGGCGCGTCAGGCGGGTTAACGCCCGACGGCATAGACGCGGTTGACGGGGCTCTCTGCGGCGAGTCGCCAGTGGTGGAGCCCGGCTTCCTCGGCGATCTGCCGCATCGCCTCCTCACCCGCGTGGTTTCCCAGTGCCTGCGGACCGTGCTGGGCCAGCGCGGACGGCAGACAGATGGCGACCGAGGAGGCGGTCGCCGCCCGGCCGATGGGGTTGGCGTTCTCCTGGGCGTTCGCCGAGGCGTTCGGCTCGACGACCATGCATGTTCCGCCGTCGGCCAGTGCCTGCTCGGCGTGGTGCAGTGCGCCGCCCGGATCGCCGGTGTCGTGCAGGCAGTCGAAGAACGTGATCAGGTCGAAGTCCTCGCCGGGGAAGTCCTGGGCGGTGGCGACCCGGAAGCTGACCCGGTCGTCCAGTCCCTGCTCGGCCACGATGTCGCGGGCCGCTTCGATGGACGGGCGGTGGAAGTCGAAGCCCTCGAAGTGCGAGTGGGGGAAGGCCTGTGCCATGAGCGTCGTGGAGTAGCCGTAGCCGCATCCGACGTCCGCGACGCGCGCGCCACGCTCCAGCTTCTCCACCATGCCGTCCAGCGCGGTCAGCCACTCCGGTACCAGCGCGGCCGAGTAACCGGGGCGGAAGAACTTCGCGGTGCCGGCGAACAGCGCCGGGCCGTGTTCCTCCCAGCCGACGCCCTCGCCGGTGCGGAAGGCCTCCATGAGGGTGTCCTCGGTGGCGTAGAGCGCCTGCAGCACGGTGAAGAAGCCCGCCGCGTACGTCGCCCGTTCCGGGTCCGCCAGCACGGCGGCGTGCTCGTCGGGCAGCAGATACGTGTCGGTGCCGGGCGCGTAGTCGAGGTACTCGCCGGCGACCTGGGCGGCGAGCCATTCGCGGACGTAGCGCTCGTTCAGCCCGGTGCGGGCGGCGAGCTGTGCGGAGGTGAGCGGACCGGCGCCCGCCATGGCTTTGTAGAGGCCGAGCCGGTCGCCGAGCGAGGTGCACAGGCCGGCGACCGCGGCCCCGCTGTCGGTGATCACTTTCTCCAGGAACTGCTGCACCCGGTCTTCGTCCACCACGCCGGGTGTGACATCGGCGGAGGTCGTCATGGCTCTCACCTCCCTCTCCCACTTCCTCGTCCTCTCACTGCAGCAGGGCGGCCGCCCCGCGCGCCATACGGGATTCGCCGTATACGGCGAGGTGACGGCAGCGGCCGACACTGGAGGGGAGGAGGTGCACCATGCGCAAGAAGGTCGACTGCCGGGATTACCCCAGTGAAATGAACTGCACCCTCGTCATCGCCGGCGAGGAGGAGGAAGTGGTCCGCGCCGCCAGCGAGCACGCCATATCCGTCCACGGGCACGAGGACAGCCCGGAGCTGCGGCAACAGATCAGGGCGTCCATGAAGGACGAGGTACCGCAGCACGCCTGAGGTGCGGGACAGCGGCACGCCGCCCCTGACCCGGGGCGGCGGCCCCTTGGTGTCCGGGTGCGGGCGAGCGTACGTACCGCGGCGGGTGCGGGCTACGAACGGCGGCGAGGCTTGCCGCGTTTGCCGCCCTTCGCACCGCCGGCACCGCTCCGGGGGCTCTTGCCGGCCGACTTGCCGGCCGCGGGCTTGCGCCGCGCACCGCCCGTATCGGGGCGCTTGCCCTTCGGCTGCGCCGGGGCCGGGCCGGGGCGGCGCCCTCGCGAGCTGTTGACGGTCCGCCCGCGGACGATCCCGATGAAGTCCTCCACCAGATCGGTGGTCTCGTCCTGCGGCCACGACAGCGCGACACGTGACGCCGGGGCGTCCGACACCGGCCGGTACGTGAGGTCCCTGCGGTGGTGCAGTCGGGCGAGGGACTGCGGGACGAGGAGGACTCCCACTCCTGCCGCCACCAGTTCCACGGCGTCCGCCGTCGTGGCGGGGCGCTCGTTCGCGGGCCGTCCCGGACGGTGTTCCCAGTCGAGGGTGTCGTCGAGGGGATGCAGCACGATCTCATCGGCCAGGTCCGCGGCGGACACCTCGTCGGCGGCCGTGACGACGTGGTCCTTCGGGATCACGACCACGGTCGTCTCGGTGTAGAGGGGGATCGCGCTGAGGTCCGTCCGGTCGACCGGCAGCCGCACGAAACCCGCGTCGGCGCCACCGCCCCGCAAGACGTCGAACGCCTCGGCGGCGGACACCGCGACGAGGGTCAGGGGGACGTCGGGCAGCCGCTCGTTCCAGATCCGCACCCACTTCGCGGGCGTCACCCCCGGGACGTACGCGAGCCGGAACGAAGGGGATACTTCCGAGCCAGTCACGTGGACAGGCTACCGGTCGTGGTCGGAGGTAGCGCACACGATCGATACCCTTGACACCATGACGTCGCACCAGACCACCCAGACGATGAAGCCCGCGACCGCGGCGAAGAAGCTGGGTGTGTACCTCGAGGCCACCCCCGCCGAGTTCCAGGAGGGTGTCGTCTCGCGCACCGAATTGAACGCGTTGCAGGCCGATCCGCCCCAGTGGCTGCAGGACCTGCGACGCAACGGCCCGCACCCCCGGCCGGTGGTCGCGGCGAAGCTGGGCATCTCCATCTCGGGCCTCGCGCGGGGCGGTGTCACCGAGCCCCTCACCACGGAACAGATCGACGCGTTGAAGCAGGACGGTCCCGAGTGGCTGCAGCAGGAGCGCGCCACCCAGGCCGAGGTCCGGAAGGAGGCGGCGCGGATCAAGGAGAAGAACGCGGCGCGGGACGAGCAGCCCGGCGGACCGCGTTCCTGACCTCGCTGCCCGACCGTCGGCCGGGCGGGCCCGTGCCCCGCACTACGGACGGCTGAGCGCCGTCCGTACGCAGCGGCAGCGGGGCGTGCTCAGCCGCCCGTCGACGGAATGAGGTGCTCCAGCCCCTCCGCGCAGCCCTTGGCGGCCTCGGCCGAGCGCGGCAGCATGACGCTCTCGTAAGCACGGACGGCGTCGTCGACGGTGGGTTCGCCGAGGAGGGCGTGGGCGAGGTCGGCACCATCGAGCATGGCGAGGTTGGCGCCCAGCCCGAGGGGCGGCATCAGGTGCGCGGCGTCGCCCAGCAGGGTGACGCCGGGGACGTGCTCCCAGGTGTGCGGGGCGGGCAGCGCGAACAGCGGCCGGTTGGCGAACGCGCCGTCGTTGTACCGCAGGAGACGGAGCAGGCGCTCGTCCCAGCCGTCGAACATCGTCAGCAGGTGCGTCCGCACGGCCGCCGTGTCATCGAGCTCCACACCGGCGGTCAGGTGCCAGTTCTCCGGGGCGCGGAAGGCTATGTAGGCGCGGATATGGCCGTTGCTGTTGCGCTGGGCGAACAGGGCCTTGCCACCGCCCTTCGCCACCATCGTGCCGGCGCCGACCATCCGCGCGAGGCCGGCATGGCGGGTGTCGCAGTCGTCGAAGCCGGCCTCGACGAAGGCGACACCGGTGTAGTCGGGTGTGGCGTCCGACAGGGCCGGGCGGACCCGTGACCAGGCGCCGTCGGCGCCGACCACCAGGTCGAAGTCCTCGGAGGTGCCGTCACCGAAGAACAGGCGGCCGGTGCCCTCCCCGAGCGGGGTGACCCCGCTGACGCTGCGGTCCCACCGCACGCTTCCCGCCGTGAGGGACTCCAGGAGCAGACCGCGCAACTGACCTCGGTCGATCTCCGGCCGGTCGTCCTCGCCGTGGTCCGCCGGGGGCCCCTGAGGGGGCAGGGCGGTGGCGGTGGCGGGGTCGAGCAGGCGCCACTCCTGGCCTTCGGGACGGGAGAGGGCGTGGAACCGGTCGAGCAGGCCGGCCGCGCGCAGGGCGGTCTGACCGGTGCCGGCGTGCATGTCGAGAGTCCCGCCCTGAGCGCGGGCCGCGGCGGAAGCCTCGCGTTCGAAGACGGTGACGGAGCGGCCGTGGCGCTGCAGGACGCGGGCGCAGACCAGGCCGCCCAGGCCGGCGCCGACGACCGCGACGCGGGGGTCACGAGCGGAGTTCATGGGGCTGTCCCCTCGGAAGGTGGGTGAGTGCCGGGATGTCCGGCACCACCAAGAAAGCACACTCACTAAATAAGCGCAATCACTAAACTTTCGCAGTGGGTCCACTTCGGGATACGGTGTGCCCGTGACCGAACCGACCGGGCGCCGTGAGCGCAAGAAGGCCCAGACCCGCACATCCCTGGCCGAAGCCGCGCTGCAGCTCTTCCTCGACCGCGGCTACGACCGGGTGGGCGTCAAGGACGTCGCCGACGCCGCCGATGTGTCGGTGACCACCCTGTTCAAGCACTTCCCCAGCAAGGAAGCGCTGGTTTTCGACCAGGAGGACGACATCGAGGCAGCGCTCGTCGCCGCCGTGCGGGACCGCACCCCCGGGCAGTCGATCCCGCAAGCGCTGCGCGAGCACGTCCTGTTGACGCAGACCCATGCCGCGGACCCGCGGTTCGCCGCGTTCATGCGCCTGGTGGCGGACACCCCGGCGCTGCGCGACTACGCCCACCGCATGTGGATGCGCCACGAAGCGGCCGTGGCACGGGCCATCGCCGACGAGGCCGGCGCCCCCGAGGACGACCTCACCTGCGCCGCCCTGGCCCGTTTCGCCCTGGAAGCCCGCGGGCTCATCCAGCGGCACCCCGACCCGCGACGCGCCGCCGACGAGGCCTTCGCGCTGCTCGAACACGGCTGGGCGGCCTCCCACCCCGAAGGCTGACCCGCTCCCTCGGGGCGTGCCGAGTGGGCTGCCGTCCGTGCTGTCGCAGCGGGCGCGGATCCGGCCGAAGCCCGTACGGACGGCGTCACTCACGAAAGACTGCGGTCACTGCGCAGGAAGTCGAGGAGGTCTCATGGAAGCCGGTCAGCCGAGTCGGACCGCGATGCGGGCGGCGCACGCCCGTGCCCGCCACCAGGCCGATCCCCGGCGGGTCTTCACCGACCCCCTGGCGTCGAAGATCCTCCACCTCGGCCCCGAGGCGCCGATGCCGCTGCCCGACGACCCGGTCGCCCGGTACAACACCCGGTTCGTCGCCGCACGCAGCCGCTTCGCCGAGGACTCGCTCGCCTCCGCCGTGACCGCCGGCACCCGGCAGATCGTGGTCCTCGGCGCCGGCCTGGACACCTTCGCCTACCGCAACCCCCACCCCGGCCTGACGGTGTTCGAGGTGGATCACCCGGACACCCAGGAGTGGAAGCGGCAGCAGATGGCAGCGGCCGGCATCGCCCGCCCACCGTCGTTGACCTTCGCCCCGATCGACTTCGAACGCGACACCCTCGCCGAGGCCTTGGACTCGGCCGGCCTGGACCGCACCCGAGCGGCGTTCTTCATGTGGCTCGGGGTCACGCCCTATCTGACACGAGACGCCGTCCTCGCCACACTGCGGTTCGTGGCCGGGCACACCGCGCCGGTACACGTGGTGTTCGACTACTACCTCGAACCGTCCCCGGCGATGTCACCAGAGCTGCGCGCCGCGCACCGGGCCGCAACAACGCTGGTGGCGGAGCTCGGCGAACCCTGGCTCAGTTACTTCACCCCTGACCGCATGGCCGACGAGCTGCGCGCGATGGAGCTGGACGACATCGAGGACCTCGCGGGCCCACAACTGCTCGCCCGGTACCTCGGCGAGCCCACGCCCGAAGCCGACGCGTTCAGCGGTCATGTGATCCGCGCCGGACGTACCACCGCCCGCTAGCCACCCCGAACCATCCCCCACAGCTCGGTGGCGTCACGGCCCCGCAGATGACGAGGCGCCCTCGGGGCCCGGCAGCGCCGCAGTCTGACGCGCCCTTATGGATCACCCGCCGGGCGGAGCCGGGCCCGGTGGGCGAGGGTGAGCCGTGGAGGTGGGTCATGGAACGGGTGAAGGCGGACGTGTGCGTGGTGGGCGCCGGTTTTGCCGGACTCGCGGCCGCGAGACGCCTGGTCCGAGCCGGCCATGAGGTGGTGGTGGTCGAGGCCAGGGACCGGGTGGGCGGCCGGGTGTGGAACCGGGAGCTTCCCGACGGGACGGTGGTGTCGGCCGGCGGCACCTGGCTGGGCAAGGGGCAGGACCGCATGTTCCAGCTCTGCCGGGAACTGGGACTTGAGGTGTATCCCCAGTACGAGCGGGGCGATCAGATCCTGCGCCTGGACGGAGTCAACCACCGTTACCACGGTGCCCTCCCCACCGTGGGCCCGCGGACGCTGATCGCCCTCGGCCTGGCGCTGTCGCGTCTGCGTCTGATGGCCCGGCGCCTCCCGGCGGACGCCCCCTGGCGCGCCCCGGGTGCCCGGACGTGGGACGCCCGCACCCTCGGGCAGTGGCTTTCCGACCCGCTCAACGTGCCCTCGCCCACCGCCCGCACCCTGCTCAGGGCGACCATGAATCTGCTGTTCTGCGCCGACCCGGCGGAGGTCTCACTGCTGGGCGCCCTCACCCTGGCCCGGGGCGGCGGCGGTTTCGGCTACTACACCGACTCCCGCAGAACCGAATCCCACCTCGTGGACGGCGGCGCCCCCGAACTGGCGAGGCGCATGGCCGAGCAGCTGGGGGAGCGGGTGCACCTGTCCAGCCCCGTTCAGCGGATCACCCACGGCGGCAGCGCTGTGAAGATCGTTTCCTCCTCGCTCGCCGTGCGGGCGCAGCGGGTGATCGTGGCAGCGCCGCCGGTACTGGCCGGGCGGATCTCCTTCGACCCGCCGCTTCCCACCGCGTGCAGCCATCTGCTGCAGCGAGTCGTACCGGGTGCGATCATCCGGGTCCACACGGTGTATGACCAGCCGTTCTGGCGCGAACAGCAGCTGTCGGGGCAGACGCTCGCGCCCCACTCGGCCGTCCCGATCACCATCGACCAGACGCCGCGGTCGGGACACCCCGGAGTGCTCAGCAGCTATGCGTTCAGCACCGGAGCCCTGCGCCTGGAGCGCCTGGCCCCTGCCGCGCGGCGGGAGATCTGGCTGGACGCGCTGGCCGAGCGGTTCGGTCCCGAGGCGCGCCACCCCACCCAGTATCTGGAGACCGACTGGTCCTCCCAACAGTGGTCGCTGGGCGGGATGGTGGGCCACTTCCCGCCCGGCGTCCTGACCAACTACGGCAGCGCGCTGCGCAAGCCGGTCGGCCGGATCCACTGGGCCAGTACCGAGTCGGCAACGCTGATGTACGGCCTGATGGAGGGAGCGGTGCGCTCCGGCGAGCGGGCCGCCCAGGAAGTCCTGACCGCTCTGGCGCCCGGCCGCCGCGCCGTCGGCACCTCAGGCGGTCCTCCCTGACCCGCCTGCCAGGACCGGCCGGGCCCCACGCCTGCGGACCGCACCGGCTCACCGGCCCTGACCTGCCCAGACGCGGCCCGGCCCGGTCGTGTCGTCGCCTGGCGGGCCCTCGTGGACCAGCACACAATGGTGGCCACTGCAGAAGGTGGCAAACCAGTCAGCTACATCGGTCATCGCCCAGGAGGTAGCGATGCAGCAAACCCGTCTCACCGGGGAGCCGGCCGCATACGCCGACGCCCGCGAGGAACTGCGACAAGCCGAAACCGAGCTGATGCGCCATCGCGAACGCGTCAGCGACCTGCGCCGCCGACTGCCCCCGGGACCTGCCGTCGACGACTACGTGTTCGAGGAGGGCCCTGCCGACCTGCGGGCCGGTGACGCGCCGGCATCGACCGTGCGCATGAGCGAACTGTTCACGCGGCCCGGACGCGACCTGGTCATCTACCACTTCATGTACGGCAAGCAGCAGGCTCAGGCGTGCCCCATGTGCACCATGTGGATCGACGGGTTCAACGGAATCGCTCACCACGTCGCGCAGAACGTCGACTTCGCGATCGTCGCCGCGGCCGACCTGCCGACCCTCCGCGCACACGCCCGAAGCCGGCAGTGGACGAACCTGCGGCTGCTCAGCGCCGGTTCCAGCACCTTCAAGTACGACCTCGGCAGCGAGGACGCCGAGGGCAACCAGGACTCGACGGTGTCGGTGTTCACCCGCGACGACAACGGGTCGCTGCGCCACTTCTACTCGGCGCACCCCCGGATGTCCGACGACATCGATCAGCGGGGCATCGACCTGCTCAGCCCGGTGTGGCACCTCCTCGACCTCACGCGCCAAGGGCGAGGCAGCTGGTTCCCCACGCTCAACTACTAGCCATCGGGCGGGACTCGCCCACTGACGTACTCAGCTCGTACGGCCTCGGCGCGCAGCAGGATGACGAAGATCAGTTCCGGCCGAGCCCGGCCGGGGGTGTTCATGGACGCAGAACATCGAGCTCGCCGTTCCTGACCTGCTGCATGCGCTCAGCTGACGGAAGCGCCGAACCACTTGGGCAGCTGACCGAGCAGCTCCTGCTGGTCTTCACCGACCCACGCCACATGGCCGTCCGGCCGCAGCAGCGCCGCGGGCACGTCCAGTTCCTCGCTGACGTCGACGACGTGGTCGACCCGGTCTGCCCAGCCCGCCACCGAGAGCCGGCCGGTCTGGTCGAGCAGCAGCCCGCGGCCGCCGTGCATCAGCTCGTAGAGGCGACCCTGCTTCAGTTTCACGTCCCGCAGCCGCCGGCCGAGCTGTTCATGTCCCTCGCCGAAGTCATAGCGGACCCCGATCGCGATGATCTTCTCGGTCACGTACCGGTTCACCTCCTCGAAGTCCATCAGTTCCGACACCAGCCGGCGCACCGACCGGGAGCCCGGCTCCGGGGACATCAGCGCCATCTGCGCGCGGGTGTTGTCCAGCACGTCGGCGGCCACCGGGTGCCGTTCGGTGTGATAGCTGTCCAGCAGCCCCTCCGGTGCCCAGCCGTTGACCTCGGCGGCCAGTTTCCAGCCGAGGTTGAACGCGTCCTGGATGCCGAGGTTGAGCCCCTGCCCGCCGGTCGGCGGGTGGATGTGCGCCGCGTCGCCGGCCAGCAGCGCCCGGCCGACCCGGTAGCGCTCGGCCTGCCGGGTGGCGTCGCCGAAGCGGGAGAGCCTGCGCGGTGAGTGCACGCCGAAGTCGGTGCCGGCGAACACCCTCAGCTGTTGCTTGAACTCCTCGAAGGTCGGCGGGACTGTGCGGTCCTCGGCCACCCCCTCGGCGGGCACGACGACGCGGTACACCCCGTCCCCGAGAGGCCCGGCGCCGAACCGAAGGTGGGTCTTGCGGACTTCGGCCACCACGGCGGCCAGCGTCTCCGGCGGCACGGCCACCTCCGTCTCACCCAGCAGCGTCTCGACCCTGGTGGGCTCACCGGGGAAGCCGACGCCGAGCAGCTTGCGCACGGTGCTGCGGCCGCCGTCGCAGCCGACGAGGTAGCGCGAGCGCAGCTGCGTGCCTCCCCCGCCGGCTACGCCCTCACGGTCAGGGGTGCCCCCACTGGCCACCTCGACGGTCACCCCGTCGTCGTCCTGGCTCAGCCCGACCAGTTCGCAGCCGCGCCGGAGCTCGACGCCGAGTTCGATGGCGTGCTCGGTCAGCAGGCGGTCGATGGTGGGCTGCGGGATGCCGAGGACGTACGGATGTGCGGTGTCCAGCCGGTCCGGCGACGGTTTGGTGAGGGCCGCGAAGAACCCCCCGACCGGGTGCTGCCGGCCGAGCGCGAGGAACCGCTCCAGCAGACCGCGCTGGTCCATCACCTCGACGCTGCGCGCGTGCAGGCCGAGCGCGCGGACATACGTGGTCGGCTCCGTGTCCTTCTCCAGCACGAGCGCGTGCACGCCGTGCAGCCGCAACTCGCCGGCCAGCATCAAGCCGGTCGGTCCGCCGCCGGCAATGATCACGTCAATCATGAAATCCCCCTCGTTCCGCAAGCCTGCCTTTCGGCCGGCTGCTCCGCGCGGCCCTGCGGCGCGCACACCCGCACCTCCGCGCCGAGTGCCCGCAACCGCACCGCGAGTCCCACGGGCGGTTCGACGTCCGCACGAGACCCATGCCTCGACAAAAGCGCACGTACTTCGCGAACCCCTGATTTCCGCAGTTTCTGGCTTCGAGCGGAGATTCTGCAGCACGACCCGGGCCTTGCCGCAAGGCCCCCGGCGCGCTATATGTTGAGAGTGGCAAGGAGTGGGTAACTCCTTGCCTTTGTCTTGTGATCGGCACCGGCCACGGCCCGCACACCGCTAGCGTTGGGCCCATGATCGTATGGCTCAACGGCACCCACGGGGCAGGCAAGACGACGACCAGCGCACTCGTGCAGCAGCTGATCCCGGATTCACGGGTGTTCGACGCCGAGAAGGTCGGCGAGACGCTCATGGACATCACGCCGGGGCTGCCCGGGACGGACAACTTCCAGCACTGGCCGCCGTGGCGGCCGCTCGTGGTCGAGACCGCCCGCCGCGTACTCGACTACACCGGCGGCACTCTGGTGATGCCCATGACCGTCCTGGTCGAGCAGTACTGGCGCGAGATCAGCACGGGCCTGGCCCAACATGCCATTCCGGTACGGCACTTCGTCCTCCATGCTGACCAGGACACCCTCCGCGGGCGCATCGCGGAGGACACTGTCCTTGGGCCTAACTCCCCATTCCGTCTCAAATACCTTGAGCCCTACGCCGAGGCGGCCCGCACGTGGCTGCACGGCGAGGCCGAGGTCGTCGACACCACGCACCTCACGCCCGCCCAGGCCGCCCTGCAGATCGTGGAGGCCGTCAGGGGCTGAGGCTTGATCCGCCCGCCACGCGTTACCCGGCATGCAGGGGGTGGGCGGCGTGCCCGACAGTCGGCCGCGTCCGTCGACTGATCGACGAAGGTGTGTCTTTCCGCAGGTCAGGGCGCTGACCGCTACCCTGCGGGCCAGCGACGACGCTCAGCGGGGCCGGCTCAAGCGCTCGTGGGCCAACTCGGCCGCTCGACCGCACCCCCCGACCCGGCCCCGGCCCCAGGTCATTGCATAAAACTGCCACTATCCGTATAGTCATGCCATCAAGGAGGAGAGGTCCATGACGGTACGAGCAGCAGTGGCCGGTGCGAGCGGGTATGCGGGTGGTGAAGTGCTGCGCCTGCTCCTGGGGCACCCGGAGGTGGAGATCGGCGCGCTGACCGGGCACTCCCATGCCGGGCAGCGCCTGGGCGGGCTGCAGCCGCATCTGGCGCCGCTGGCCGACCGGGAGCTCCAGCCGACCACCGCCGAGGTGCTGGCGGGGCACGACGTCGTCTTCCTCGCACTGCCGCACGGCCAGTCCGCCGCGGTCGCCGAGGAGCTCGGTCCCGAGGTGCTCGTCGTGGACTGCGGCGCCGACTTCCGGCTCACCGACTCCGCCGACTGGGAGGCGTTCTACGGCTCTGCCCACGCGGGCACCTGGCCGTACGGCCTCCCGGAGCTGCCCGGGGGCCGCGCCGCGCTCCAGGGAACCCGGCGTATCGCGGTCCCGGGCTGCTACCCCACCGCCGTCTCGCTCGCCCTGTTCCCCGCGTACGCGGACCGGCTCGCCGAGCCCGAGGCCGTGATCGTCGCGGCCACCGGTACCTCCGGCGCCGGCAAGGCCCTCAAGCCGCATCTGCTGGGCTCCGAGGTCATGGGCTCGATGAGCCCGTACGGCGTCGGCGGCGGGCACCGGCACACCCCCGAGATGATCCAGAACCTGAGCGCGGTGGCCGGCGAGCGGATCAGTGTCTCCTTCACCCCGACCCTGGCCCCCATGTCGCGCGGCATCCTCGCCACCTGCTCGGCCAGGGCGAAGCCCGGCGTGGACGCCGGCGCCGTACGGGCCGCGTACGAGAAGGCGCTGGCCGACGAGCCGTTCCTGCGGCTGCTGCCCGAGGGCCAGTGGCCGTCGACCGCCGCCGTGTACGGCTCCAACACCGCCCAGATCCAGGTGACGCTCGATGCGGCGGCCGGCCGGATCATCGCGATCAGCGCCCTCGACAACCTCACCAAGGGGACCGCGGGCGGCGCGGTACAGAGCATGAACATCGCCCTGGGCCTCCCCGAGGAGACCGGGCTCCCGAGGGTGGGGGTCGCCCCGTGACACGGGCGGACAGCGGGCGGCAAGGCGTGACCGGCGGGGCCGGAGAAGCGATGGAGGAGAAGAAGCAGTGAGCGTCACGGCAGCACAAGGGTTCACGGCGGCGGGCATCGCCGCCGGGATCAAGGAGAACGGCAACCCGGACCTCGCCCTCGTGGTGAACAACGGGCCGCGACTGGCCGCCGCCGGTGTCTTCACCTCCAACCGCGTCAAGGCCGCACCGGTCGTCTGGTCCGAGCAGGTCCTCAAGGGCGGCACGGTCTCCGCCGTCGTCCTCAACTCCGGTGGCGCCAACGCCTGTACGGGCCCGCTCGGCTTCCAGGACACCCACGCCACCGCGGAGCAGGCCGCCGAGGCGCTGGGGCACAGCGCCGGCGAGGTGGCGGTCGCCTCCACCGGGCTGATCGGCCTGCGGCTCCCGATGGACAAGCTGCTGCCCGGAATCGACCGGGCCGCGGCCGAACTGACCGAGCACGGCGGCGAGAAGGCCGCCATCGCGATCAAGACCACCGACAGCGTGCACAAGACCGCCCAGGTCACCGTCGACGGGTGGACCGTCGGCGGAATGGCCAAGGGCGCCGGCATGCTCGCCCCGGGCCTGGCCACCATGCTCGTCGTCCTGACCACCGACGCCGAGCTGCCGGCCGCCGAACTCGATACGGCGCTGCGGGCCGCGACCCGCACCACCTTCGACCGCGTCGACTCCGACGGCTGTATGTCGACCAACGACACGGTGCTGCTGCTCGCCTCCGGCGCCTCCGGCGTCGTACCGGACACCGCCGCGTTCGCCGAGGCGGTGCGCACGGTCTGCGACGACCTGGCACGGCAGCTGATCGGGGACGCCGAAGGCGCCAGCAAGGACATCCGGATCGAGGTCGTGGGTGCGGCGAGCGAGGACGACGCGGTCGAGGTCGGCCGCTCCATCGCCCGCAACAACCTCCTCAAGTGTGCCATCCACGGCGAGGACCCCAACTGGGGCCGGGTGCTCTCCGCCATCGGCACCACCTCCGCCGCCTTCGAGCCCGACCAGCTCAACGTCGCCATCAACGACGTCTGGGTCTGCAAGAACGGCTCGGTGGGCGAGGACCGCGAGCTGGTCGACATGCGCTACCGGGAGGTACGCATCACCGCCGACCTCTCCGCCGGCACCGAGTCCGCGGTCATCTGGGCCAACGACCTGACCGCCGACTACGTCCACGAGAACAGCGCGTACTCCTCATGAGCGAGCGCATCCATCACAGGCGCGTGCTGTGTTCACAGCCCGCCGACAGAAGCGAGGCCCGCGCATGAGCACCCGCAAGCACACCGCGCTCCCCAAGGCCCGCACCCTCATCGAGGCGCTGCCCTGGCTGACCCGGCACCACGGCAAGACCGTCGTCATCAAGTTCGGCGGCAACGCCATGATCGACGAGGAGCTCAAGCGGGCCTTCGCCCAGGACGTGGTCTTCCTGCGGCACGCCGGACTGCGCCCCGTCGTCGTGCACGGCGGCGGCCCGCAGATCAGCGCCCAGCTGGACCTGCTCGGCCTGGAGTCGGAGTTCAAGGGCGGCCTGCGGGTCACCACGCCCGAGGCGATGAACGTCGTACGGATGGTGCTGGCCGGCCAGGTGCAGCGCGAGCTGGTCGGACTGCTCAACGAGCACGGCCCGCTCGCCGTCGGCATGACCGGCGAGGACGCCCATCTGATGACCGCGACCAAGCACTTCGCCGACATCGACGGTGAGCGGGTGGACATCGGCCGGGTCGGCGAGATCACCGGCATCGACCCGGGAGCGGTCCACGCGCTCCTGGACGACGGCCGGATCCCGGTCATCTCCTCGATCGCCCGCAGCAGCGACGCGGAGGACGCTGCCTCCGGGGCCACCGGCGTCTTCAACGTCAACGCCGACACCGCCGCGGCCGCCCTGGCCGCGGCCCTCGGCGCCGAGACGCTGATGGTGCTCACCGACGTCGAGGGCCTCTACGAGGACTGGCCCCAGAGCGACGAGGTGATCTCCCGCCTCACCGCCACCGAACTGGAGAAGCTGCTGCCCGACCTGGCCAGCGGCATGGTCCCCAAGATGCAGGGCTGTCTGCACGCCGTCCGCAACGGCGTCCACACCGCCCGGGTCATCGACGGGCGGGTCCAGCACTCGATCCTGCTGGAGATCTTCACCGACGAAGGAATCGGCACGATGGTCGTGCCGGACGCGAACACGATCGAGGGGGCGACATGAGCGACGCAGGACACAGCCACGGCCCGGTGACCAACGCAGGCCTCACCGGACGGTGGCGGGGCGCCATGATGGACAACTTCGGCACCCCCCGTATCCCGCTCGTCCGCGGCGAGGGCGCCACGGTGTGGGACGCCGACGGCAACGAGTACCTCGACTTCCTCGGCGGCATCGCGGTCAACGCCCTCGGCCATGCCCACCCCGCGGTGGTCCGCGCCGTCTCCGACCAGGTCGCCACCCTCGGCCACGTCTCGAACTTCTTCGTCACCGAGCCCACCGTGACCCTTGCCGAGCGCCTGCTCGCGCTGGCCGGACGCCCCGGCCGGGTCTACTTCTCCAACTCCGGCGCCGAGGCCAACGAAGCCGCCTTCAAGATCGGCCGGCTGACCGGGCGCACCCATATGGTCTCCACGGCCGGCGGTTTCCACGGCCGCACCATGGGCGCCCTCGCCCTCACCGGCCAGCCCGCCAAGCAGGCGCCCTTCGCGCCGCTGCCCGGCGACATCGACTACGTCCCGTACGGGGACGTCGAGGCCCTGCGCGCCGCCGTCACCACCGACACCGCCTTCGTCATCCTGGAGCCCCTCCAGGGCGAGAGCGGCGTCATCGTCCCGCCGCCCGGCTACCTCCAGGCGGCCCGCGAGATCACCGCCGCCACGGGCACCCTGCTGGTCCTCGACGAGATCCAGACCGGCATCGGCCGGACCGGACACTGGCTGGAGTCCCAGGCACAGGGCGTCGAGGCCGACATCATCACCCTCGCCAAGGGCCTGGGCGGCGGTCTGCCGATCGGCGCGACGCTGGCCTTCGGCCCGGCCGCCGAGCTGCTCACGCCGGGTTCGCACGGCTCGACGTTCAGCGGCAACCCGGTCGTCTGCGCCGGCGCCCTCGCCGTCCTGGACACCATCGAGGCGGACGGCATCCTGGAGAACGTCAAGCGGGTCGGCGAGCGGCTGAGGAACGGGACCGAGGCCCTGGGTCACCCATTGGTCAGCCAGGTCCGCGGTGCGGGCCTCCTCCTGGGTATCGTCTTGACGGAGCCGCTGGCGCCGCAGGTGCAGCAGGCGGCTCAGGACGCGGGTCTCCTGGTGAACGCGGTCGCGCCGGACGTCATCCGGCTCGCCCCGCCGCTGATCGTCTCCGACGACGAAGCGGAAGTGTTCCTCCGGAAGCTCCCCGCCGTCCTGAACACGGCCCGCCAAGGGGCCGACGGGGAACGACGAGCCGGAGACTGACGACAACGATGACCGAGCTGCAGGACAACGAGTCGCACAACGGTGGCCAGGCCGTACCGCAGACCCGCACCGCACGCCACCGCCGGATCGTGGACATCCTCAACCGGCTGCCGGTCCGGTCCCAGAGCCAGCTCGCCAAGCTGCTCGCCGACGACGGCCTGTCCGTCACCCAGGCGACGCTCTCCCGCGATCTGGACGAGCTGGGCGCGGTGAAGATCCGCAACACCGGCGGCGAGCTGATCTACGCGGTGCCCAGCGAGGGCGGCGACCGCAAGCCGCGGGCACCGCTGGGGGAGTCGGTCAAGGAGGAGCGGATGCGCCGTCTCTCCGGCGAGCTCCTCATCTCCGCCGAGGCCTCCGCCAACCTCGTTGTCCTGCGCACCCCGCCGGGCGCCGCCCAGTTCCTGGCCTCGGCCATCGACCAGGCCGAACTCCACGACATCCTCGGCACCATCGCGGGCGATGACACCCTGATGCTCATCAGCCGCGACCCGGCGGGCGGCCAGGCGCTCGCCGACCATTTGCTGCGCCTGGCGCAGAAGCCGCACTGAGCCGCGCGCGAGGCCGCCCTTCGCGCTGCTCATCCGTCACACCAGCACTCTGGGCAACGGCCGTCTCCCCGGGAGGCGGTCACGCCGGGTTCCTCCCCGAGCCACCCGCCGCACGCCGAACCGCATACGGCAGGATGGCAGTTCGCGTCGGGGTGTCCGCGGATGTCCCGGCGCATTCGCAGCCTCAGAGACAAGCAGGTGACAGGTGACGACACTTCACATCCGGCTGACAGCCGATCCGTTCCTCCGGGCAGCGGGAGCCGGCCGGTGAACCGGGCTTTCACGATGCACGACATGATCGTCGCCGGGGCCGCGCTGGCCGTCGGCATCGCGGCGGGCCTGTTGCTGCGCGTGGCCCTGCGGTGGCTGGGGAAGCACGCGCTCAGGACGCGGTGGAGCGGGGACGACATCATCGTCGACGCCTTGCGGACCGTGGTGCCCTGGGCGGCGATCACTGCCGGTCTGGCGGCGGCGGCCGCCGCTCTGCCGCTGACGGAGGCGGTCGGACACACCGTCAACCGGACGCTGACCGTGCTGCTCATCCTGGTCGTCACGCTCACCGCGGCCCGGGTGATCACCCGTCTGGTGAAGACCCTGGCGCAGTCCAGGTCCGGCGTCGCCGGATCGGCCACCATCTTCGCCAACATCACGCGCATCGTGGTGCTGGCGATGGGCTTTCTCGTCGTCCTGCAGACCCTGGGCATCTCCATCGCCCCGCTGCTGACGGCGCTGGGTGTGGGTGGCCTCGCGGTCGCGCTGGCACTGCAGGACACCCTCGCCAACCTCTTCGCCGGCGTGCACATCCTCGCCTCGAAGACCGTGCAGCCCGGTGACTACATCCGGCTCAGCAGCGGTGAGGAGGGCTATGTCGTCGACGTCAACTGGCGTAACACCGTGGTGCGTCAGCTCTCCAACAACCTGGTGATCATCTCCAACCGCCAGCTGGCCGACACCAACATGACCAACTTCAGCCGGCCGGAACAGAAGTTGTCGATCCTCGTGCAGGTGGGGGTCGGCTACGACAGCGACCTCGAACATGTCGAGCGGGTCACGACCGAGGTCGTCGAGAGCGTGATGACCGACATCAGCGGCGGCGTCCCCGACCACGAACCGGCCGTCCGCTTCCACACCTTCGGTGACTCCCGGATCAGCTTCACCGTGATCCTCGGCGTCGGCGAGTTCAGCGACCAGTACCGGATCAAGCACGAGTTCATCAAGCGCCTGCACCAGCGCTACCGGACCGAGGGCATCAGGATTCCCTCCCCGGCCCGGACCGTGGCATTGCAGAAGCCGGAGGAGATAGCGATACCGCACCCGCGTGCAGTGTCGGATCCCGTGCCGTAGCGGGGCGTCGGCCGGCGTCGGCCACGCCGTGTGGGCCGCCCAGCGGCCTCGCGCACGCCTCGCTCCGCGTCCGCCCACCGGGCCGGCCGGGGCGAGGCTCCCGTGCGAGAGCGGCCAAAGCAACGGCAAAGGCCGCTTCCGATATTTCGGAAGCGGCCTTTGACCTGCGAAAACACCGTCGGGACGACAGGATTTGAACCTGCGACCCCTTGACCCCCAGTCAAGTGCGCTACCAAGCTGCGCCACGTCCCGGTGCTCATTCCGGCCGGAGGACTCCCGGCCGGGGCGTGCAGAAGAAAAATACCCTGTCCTGGGCCATGAATCCAAAGCGGGTCCCTCGCCGTGCCCTTTCGGGCCTCCTGCAAGGGGTGTGCTTACGTGATTCCATACGCATATGGGTGATATGTCGGCAAAGGACGCCCTCCGTGTGCGCCGGGTGTACGAGCCGCCGGAGTCGGCGGACGGTGCCCGGGTGCTGGTCGACCGGCTGTGGCCGCGCGGGCTGTCCAAGGCGGATGCGCAGCTCACCGAGTGGTGCAAGGACGTGGCGCCCTCGTCCGAGCTGCGGCGCTGGTACGGCCACCAGGGGGAGCGGTTCGAGGCGTTCGCCGAGCGCTATCGCGAGGAGCTGGCGCGGGAGTCGGCGCAGCGTGCGCTGGAACGGCTGCGGGAGCTCGCCGAGCAGGGGCCGCTGACGCTGCTGACGGCGACGAAGGAGGTGTCGGCAAGTCATACGGCCGTGCTGACGGAGGTGCTGCGGGAGGGGGCGTAAGGCCCGTGCCGTCCCGTCGCCCTCCCCGCTGACCTGCATGTTCATCTGCTCGTTGACGAAACATACGGTGGAGTGCATACTTATACCTATCAGCGAAGGCACCGTAAGGAGAAACCCGTGACCGAGCGCGTCGTACTCGCCTACTCGGGCGGCCTGGACACCTCTGTCTGCATCGGCTGGATCGCCGAGGAGGCGGGCGCCGAGGTCATCGCCGTTGCCGTGGATGTCGGCCAGGGTGGCGAGGACCTGGACGTCATCCGCAAGCGGGCGCTTTCCTGCGGCGCGGTCGAGGCCGAGGTCGCGGATGCCAAGGACGAATTCGCCGATGAGTACTGCCTCCCGGCGATCAAGGCCAATGCCCTGTACATGGACCGCTACCCGCTGGTCTCCGCGCTCTCCCGGCCGGCCATCGTCAAGCACCTGGTCGCCGCCGCCAGGAAGCACGGCGCCACCACCGTCGCCCACGGCTGCACCGGCAAGGGCAACGACCAGGTCCGCTTCGAGGCCGGCATCTCCTCCCTCGCCCCCGACCTGAAGTGCATCGCCCCGGTCCGCGACTACGCGATGACCCGGGACAAGGCGATCGCCTTCTGCGAGGAGAAGAACCTGCCGATCGCGACCACCAAGAAGTCGCCGTACTCCATCGACCAGAACGTCTTCGGGCGGGCCGTGGAGACCGGCTTCCTGGAGGACATCTGGAACGCGCCGATCGAGGACGTGTACGAGTACACGGAGAACCCGGCCACCCAGCGCGAGGCCGACGAGGTCATCATCTCCTTCAAGGAGGGTGTCCCGGTCGCCATCGACGGCAAGCCCGTCACCGTCCTGCAGGCCGTCCAGCAGCTCAACGAGCGCGCCGGCGCCCAGGGCATCGGCCGGATCGACATGGTCGAGGACCGGCTGGTCGGCATCAAGTCCCGTGAGGTCTACGAGGCGCCCGGCGCCATCGCGCTGATCACCGCGCACCAGGAGCTGGAGAGCGTCACCGTCGAGCGCGAACTGGCCCGCTACAAGCGGCAGGTCGAGCAGCGCTGGGGCGAACTGGTCTACGACGGCCTGTGGTTCTCGCCGCTCAAGCGTGCCCTGGACGGCTTCCTCAACGAGGCCAACCAGCAGGTCAGCGGCGACATCCGGATGACCCTGCACGGCGGCCGCGCGGTCGTCACCGGCCGGAAGTCCGACCGTTCGCTGTACGACTTCAACCTCGCGACCTACGACACCGGCGACACCTTCGACCAGTCGCTCTCGAAGGGCTTCATCGAGCTCTTCGGCATGTCGAGCAAGATTGCGGCCAAGCGCGACCTGGCCTGATCCCGTCTCGTTACTTCCGTATGACGCCCCCTCCCCGCCGTCGTGGCGGAGTGGGGGCACCCCCTGGTCCTTGAGACCGTGGGGAAGGTGGCACATCCGAAGCAGCCTGAGGAGCAGCAGTGAGCAGCAACACCGGTGATGTCCGGCTCTGGGGCGGCCGGTTCGCCGACGGACCGGCCGAGGCGCTGGCCCAACTGTCGGCGTCCGTCCACTTCGACTGGCGGCTGGCCCCCTACGACATCGCCGGATCCCGTGCGCACGCCCGGGTGCTCCACAAGGCGGGACTGCTCACCGAGGACGAGCTGACCCGCATGCTCGCCGGGCTCGACCAGCTCGAATCGGACGTCGCCGACGGCTCGTTCACCGGCACCATCGCAGACGAGGACGTCCACACCGCCCTGGAGCGCGGGCTGCTGGAGCGGCTCGGCCCGGACCTCGGCGGCAAGCTGCGGGCCGGCCGGTCCCGTAACGACCAGGTCGCCACGCTCTTCCGGATGTACCTGCGTGACCACGCCCGGATCATCGGCGGGCTGATCGCCGACCTCCAGGAGGCACTGGTCCAGCTCGCCGAGGCCCACCCGGACGTCGCGATGCCGGGCCGCACCCACCTCCAGCACGCCCAGCCGGTGCTCTTCGCCCATCATGTGCTGGCGCATGTGCAGTCGCTGTCGCGCGACGCGGAGCGGCTGCGGCAGTGGGACGACCGCACCGCGGTCTCTCCTTACGGCTCGGGCGCGCTGGCCGGCTCTTCGCTCGGCCTCGACCCGGAGGCGGTCGCGGCCGACCTCGGCTTCGAGCACGGCTCGGCCGGCAACTCCATCGACGGCACGGCCTCCCGTGACTTCGTCGCGGAGTTCGCCTTCATCACGGCGATGACTGGGGTGAACCTCTCCCGGATCGCCGAGGAAGTCATCATCTGGAACACGAAGGAGTTCTCCTTCGTCACGCTCCACGACGCCTTCTCGACCGGCTCGTCGATCATGCCGCAGAAGAAGAACCCGGACATCGCGGAACTGGCGCGGGGCAAGTCGGGCCGCCTCATCGGCAATCTGACCGGTCTGATGGCGACGCTCAAGGCGCTGCCGCTCGCCTACAACCGCGACCTGCAGGAGGACAAGGAGCCGGTCTTCGACTCCTGTGACCAACTGGAGGTGCTGCTCCCGGCGTTCACCGGCATGATGGCCACCCTGACCGTCAACCGTGAGCGGATGGAAGAGCTGGCCCCGGCCGGCTTCTCGCTGGCCACCGACATCGCGGAGTGGCTGGTCAAGCAGGGCGTGCCGTTCCGGGTGGCGCATGAGGTCGCGGGCGAGTGCGTCAAGGAGTGCGAGGCGCACGGCATCGAGCTGGACCAGCTCACCGACGAGCAGTTCGCCAAGATCTCGCCGCATCTGACCCCCGAGGTCCGCGGCGTCCTCAACGTCCCCGGTGCCCTCGCCTCGCGCAGCGGCCGGGGCGGTACCGCGCCCTCGGCGGTGGCGGTCCAGCTCGCCGAGGTGCGGGCCGACCTGGTGAAGCAGCAGGAGTGGGCGGCGGCCAGGAAGGCCACTGCGCTTCCGTAGGACTTGCCCTGGTCGTAAGAGTGTGTGTGGAAGGCGGCCCGCCCCCGGGAGAGACCGGGGGCGGGCCGTCTTCGTTTGTCCGGGGGTGCGGAAAGGTGCGGGGACGGAAGATACAGTGAGACATCGACGTCTCATTCGGATAGTGTGTGTCTCATGGCTGTGGACCACGAACGGGTTCTGAAGGAAGCCGCCGCGCTGCTCACGCGGCGGGCGACGACCTCGATGGACGAGATCGCGCGGGCCGCGGGGATCAGCCGCGCGACCCTGCACCGGCATTTCGCGGGGCGGGACGCCCTGATCAGAGCCCTTGAGGAGCAAGGGATCGCGCAGTTCACGCAGGCGATGGACGCGGCGAGGCTGGATGAGGGGGACGCCGCCGGGGCGCTGCGCCGGCTGATCGCCGAAACCGAACCGGTCGCCGCCATGCTGGCCTTCCTCTCCACCGAGAATCAGCTCTTCGAGGGCGCCGAGGTCAACGCCGGCTGGGCCCGGCTCGACGGCCGGATCACCGACCTGTTCCGACGCGGCCAGGAGGAGGGCGACTTCCGGATCGATCTGAGCGCCGCCTGGCTCACCGAAGCGCTCTACGGCCTGATCGGCGCCGGCGCCTGGGCCGTGCACGAAGGGCGGGTCGCCCGCAACGACCTCAACCACTCGATCGCCGAGCTGCTGCTCGGCGGCATCCGACGGAGCATGGAGAAATGACCGAGACCATAGCGTCAGAACCGGCCGGTTCGGCTCATGTGGACGACCAGCCCCGGCCGGGACGCTGGCTCGCGCTCGCCGTCCTCGTCCTCGCCGTACTGCTGGTCGGCGTCGACGCCACGGTCCTCGGCCTCGCCACCCCCTTCCTCAGCGAAGACCTCCGGCCGTCCGGGACGCAGCTGCTGTGGATCGGTGACATCTACTCCTTCGTCATCGCCGGCCTGCTGGTCTCCATGGGCAGCCTCGGCGACCGCATCGGCCGCAAGAAGCTGCTGCTGATCGGCTCCGTCGGCTTCGGCGCGATGTCGGTGCTCGCCGCGTACGCCGCCACCCCGGAGATGATGATCGTCGCCCGAGCGCTGCAGGGCGTGGCCGGCGCCACGCTGATGCCGTCCACCCTGGCGCTGATCCGCAATCTCTTCCACGATCCCAAGGAACGCAGCCTGGCCATCGGCATCTGGGGCGCGATGGCCTCGGCCGGTATGGCCGTGGGGCCGGTCCTGGGCGGTTTTCTGCTGGGGCACTTCTGGTGGGGCTCGGTCTTCCTGATCAACCTGCCGGTGATGGCGCTGCTGGTGGCCGTCGGCGCCAGGGTCATCCCGGAGTCGCGTAATCCGGATCCCGGCCCGTGGGACCTCCCCAGCGTTCTGCTGGCCCTGGTCGGCATCGTCGCCGTCGTCTACGCCATCAAGGAAGCGGCGGTGGAGGGCTACCGCTGGGACATCGCGCTGGCGGCCGTCATCGGCGTGCTCGCCCTGCTCGTGTTCGTCCGCCGGCAGCTCACCCTCCCCTCGCCGCTGCTGAACATGAAGCTCTTTCACCACCGGGGATTCACCGGGTCGGTGCTGGCCGATCTGCTGACCATCCTCGGACTGTCCGGCCTGGTCTTCTTTCTCTCCCAGTTCCTCCAGATGGTGCAGCTGCGCTCGCCGCTGAACGCGGGGCTCGTCGAACTCCCGGCCGCGATCGGCGCGGTGGGCGCCGGACTGGCCGCCGGCTGGGTCGCCCGGCGGCTGTCCGTACGGATCGTGGTGGCCGGCGGCCTCGCCGTGGTCGGGCTCTCGCTCGTCGGCTGCACCACCCTGCACGGCGACACCGGCACCGCCGCGCTCTGCCTCATCCTCTTCGTCGTCGGCATCGGCGCGGGCTTCTCGTTCACCGTCACCGCCGATGTGATCCTCTCCAGCGTCCCCAAGGAGGAGGCGGGCGCCGCCTCCGCGGTCTCCGAGACGGCCTACGAACTGGGCGCCGCGCTCGGCATCGCCCTGCTGGGCTCCATCGTCACCAGCATCTACCGGGGCTTCGCCACCCCGTCCGGGGTCCCCGCGCCGGCCGTGGACGCCGCCCGCGAATCGCTCGGCGGCGCCTTCGAGACGGCCCGCCATCTCCCCGCCGACCAGGCCGGGGCGCTGGTGAAGGCCGCTCAGGGCTCCTTCGTCGAGGGGGTGGACGTCGCGGCAGGGGTGGGCGCGGTGGTCCTGCTGTCCGCCGCGGTGGCCGCCTGGTTCCTGCTCCGTGGCCAGGAGCTGGCGAACAGCCCGGCCCCGGCCACCACGGTGGCGCTCTCCACGGCCGGCCGGAAGCCGGGCCGCGGCTCCGGCCCCGCGGCCGGCGGCCCGGCGGAACGTCCGTAGCGCCGCAGGGCCGATCCGCCGGACGGCGGGCACACACCGCGCCTCAGGGCGTGTCCTGTGGATCACGGTGCCATGCACCCGCCATGATCCACAGGACACGCCCTGGGGGCGACTGTCCCTCGCCCGTTCACGCCCGGTAGGTGTTCTGGTGACCGGCCGTCCCGTGCGGCTCGTTTGACTCTCCCGTCGTCCCCCTACGGACGGCCCGCTCAGGAGAGTGACGCAGTGCGCGACATCGGACGACGCTCCTTCTTCACCGCCGCGGGGGCTCTGGCCACCGCGAGCGCCATCGGCAGCAACGCCTACGCCACCGGCCACGCCCGCGACGCGGCCACCGCCGACGAATATGTCGACGTCCAGCTCCTCAACATCACCGATCTGCACGGCTATCTGCAGGGTGCCCCGGGCGCCAACTCCCTCATCACCGGCGCCGGCGGAAAGAAGTACACCGTTGGCGGCGTGGCCTATATGGCCGCCCACCTGGAGCGGCTGAGGGACGGCCGCAGCAACTCGTTCTTCTTCGCCCCGGGTGACCTCTTCTCCGGGTGGGAGTTCGACGCCTCCTCCTTCTCCGACGAGCCCACCATCGAGGCGCTCAACGCCATGGGCATGGACTTCGCCTCGGCCGGCAACCACGAGTTCGACAAGTCGGCGACCTTCCTGACCTCGCACATGGCGGACGGCGACGCCTTCCCGGTCGTCGGACGCGACGACGACTTCAAGGACTCCACCGGGCGCCGGTTCGAGGGCGCGAAGTTCCCCTACTACAGCGCCAACATGGTGTGGAACGCGACCGGCGAGCCCGTACTGGCGCCCTACAACATCGAGTACGTCGACAACGGCCGTGGCCGCCGGCTGGCGATCGGCTTCATCCATCTGACCGCCATCGGCACCGAGTCCTTCCCCGGCTCCTACCAGCCGGGACTGCGCACCCTGGACGAGCTGGAGACCGCCAACCGCTGTGCCGCGGAGCTCAAGTCACGCGGCGTCCATGCGATCGTGCTCAGCATGCACGACGGCGCGGTGGCCGGCAGCGACTTCTCCAGCGGCAAGAACCCCTCGGGACCCGCATACGAACTGGCGCTGCGCGCCTCGCCCGACATTGATGCCATCGTCACCGGCCACTGGCACTGCGCCTTCACCATGATGCTGCCCGACCCGAACGGCGACCCCCGCCCCTTCGTCGAGGCCGGCTGCTACGGCCAGCTCATCAACGAGATCAATCTGCGCCTCGACCCGGACACCGGAGCGGTGATCCGGGAGCTGACCACCTCCACCAACCACCCCAACACCCGCGAGGTGACGCCGGACCCGGACCTGCGCTCGATCGCCGGCTACTGGGCGGACTACGCCTCCCGGCGCGCCCGCAGCAAGATCGGCACACAGACCGCCTCCTTCACCCGGCGGCGCAACGCGGTGGGGGAGAGCACCATGGGCAACCTCGTCGCCGACTGGGCCCTGTGGGCGGGCCGGCAGGCGCACGGTGCGATGGACGACCCCGCCGACCACCCCAACACCCCCGCCGACCTTGCCGTGATCGCGGTCGCACCGCGCGTCGGCCAGGCGGTGATCGCCGGCGATCTGATCCGCAACCAGGAGACGGACGGCACCGTCACCTTCGCGCAGGCCTGGAACTCCGTGGGCTTCGGCGACCCGATCCTGACCGTCACCGTCAGCGGCCGGCAGATCCATGACGCGCTGGAGGAACAGTGGGCGCCGACCGCCGGCGGCGGCCTCGGCTTCTCACCGCTGGCCGTCTCCGGCAACGTCCGCTACACCTTCGACGCCGCGGGACCGGTCGGCCGGCGGATCGACCCGGCCGAGGTCTTCATCAACGGCACCGCACTCGACCTCACGCGCCGCTACCGCCTCGCCGCCCCCTCGTACACCCTCATCAACCAGGACGGCTTCAGCGCCTTCACCGGCTTCACCGCACCGGTCCGGCACACTCGCGACTTCGAGAGCTTCATCTCCTTCGTCCGCGCCAAGAAACAGCTGAAGCCTGCACCGTTGAACCGGGTGAGGGCCAAGAACGCGGGGGTGCCCGGCGCCCGCACCGGCACCATCACCCAGCGCCAGCAGCTGCTTCAGGCCGACGGCAGCGTGGTCCCGCGGCCCGAGGCGGCGCTGCGTACGGCGCTGACCGGCGGCGCCGAGGGCCAGCGCGCCCCGGGCGGCTTCCGGGTGCCCTGCTGACCTGAGCGAAAAAAGCGCAGCACGCGCCACGGGCCCCGTCCGAGAACCGGAGGGGGCCCGTGGCGCGGCGGAGGGGGGAGGTCAGGCGGCCCTGGCCTTGGTGGCGTAGATGTCGACGTACTCCTGGCCGGACAGCTCCATGACGTCGCTCATCACCTCGTCGGTCACGGCCCGCAGCACATAGCGGTCGCGGTCCATGCCGTCGTAGCGGGAGAAGTCCAGCGGCTCACCGAAGCGCACCGTCACCGGGGCGATGTGCGGGCGACCCTTGCCGCCGGGCTGCACCTTGTCGGTGCCGACCATCGCGAACGGGACGACGGGCGCACCGGTCATCAGGGTGAGGCGGGCGATGCCGGTACGGCCGCGGTAGAGGCGGCCGTCGGGGGAGCGGGTGCCTTCGGGGTAGATGCCGAAGACGCTGCCCTCCTCCAGGATCCGGCGGCCGGTCATCAGCGCCGCGACACCGCCGTGCCCGCCGTCCCGGTCCACCGGGATCATGCCGGCGCTGGTGAAGAACCAGGCCATCAGCCGGCCCTTGAAGCCCTTGCCGGTGACGTACTCGTCCTTGCCGATGAAGTACACCGGGCGCTTGACCACCAGGCTCAGGAACAGCGAATCGATGAAGGTGACGTGGTTACCGGCCAGGATCACCGGTCCGGTCGCCGGAATGCGCTCCATGCCCTCGACCTTCGGGCGGTACAGGACACGCATAAGGAATCCGAGAATCGCCTTCAGCACAATGCGGGACAACGGGCCCTCCGGGTCGCGACTGGTCAACGTCAAGCGGGCGCAGAACTCTGCAGCCCAGGACAATACTCGCGGGTCACTCCCGCTCGCACATCGGGTTCACGAGGTCGATACGCACAGTTGACGTGTGTTACCACCATGTTCCCTCCGAAGTTGTCGTGCGTCTCCCCGGCATGACCCGTCCGTGCTTACGATCGGCCCGGTTCCCTGGGCCGGTGCGCAACACGCCTCACCGCACACCGGAAAACACCCGGAAGCACCTGGAACACCACAGAACACCTAGAGCGAGGAGTGTGGGCATGCACAATCGGCAGCAGCCGGGACGACGGATGGTGCTGGGCGCCGCGGCACTCGGCGCGGGAGCGGCGGTCTTCGGCACGGCCGGTCAGGCGAGCGCCGGTCAGCGAGCCGGAGTGCCCCAGGAGCTGCCGGTGCCGCTGATCGTCGGCCACCGCGGCGCCAGCGGCTACCGCCCCGAGCACACCTTCGGCTCCTATCAACTCGCCCTCGACATGGGCGCGGACGTCATCGAGCAGGACCTCGTCCCCACCAAGGACGGGCATCTGGTCTGCCGTCACGAGAACGACATCACCGCCACCACCGATGTCTCCGCACACCCCGAGTTCGCGGACCGCAAGACCACCAAGACCGTCGACGGGGCCAAGCTGACCGGCTGGTTCACCGAGGACTTCACGCTCGCGGAGCTGAAGACGCTGCGCGCCAAGGAGCGCATACCGGGCAACCGTCAGCACAACACCCTCTACGACGGCGTGTGGGAGGTGCCGACCTTCGAGGAGGTGCTGCAGTGGGCCGAGCGTGAGGGCCGCAAGCGGGGCCGCCGCGTCTGGCTGCACATCGAGACCAAGCACCCCACCTACTTCCGGGGGCTCGGCCTGGGCCTGGAGGAGCGGCTGGCCAAGGCCCTGCGGGCGCACGGCCGGCACCGGAAGAACTCCCCGAACTTCCTGCAGTCCTTCGAGCCCAGCAGCATCCAGCGTCTGGACAAGCTCGTCGACTGCCCCAAGGTCGTCCTGCTGGGCACGCTCAAGGACCGCCCCTGGGACTTCACGGCGTCCGGTGACCCGCGCACCGTCGCCGACCTCGTCAAGCCCGAGGGCCTGAAGTGGCTCGCCGGCTTCGCCCAGGGCATCGGCCCGGACCTGACCGTGATCATCCCGCGGGACGCCGACGGCAAGCTCGGCGAGCCCAGCTCCGTGGTCAAGGACGCCCACGCCGCCGGACTGGTGCTGCACCCGTATACGGTCCGCAACGAGAACACCTTCCTGCCGACCGATTACCGTCGCGGCACCGACCCGAATGCCTACGGGGACTCCCTCCGCTTCTTCCGGGCGCTCCTGGGCACCGGCATCGACGGCCTGTTCTCCGACAACCCCGACACCGCGCTGCTGGTGGCCGCGGAGTTCCGCAAGGGCTGACCGCCCGCCGCCCGGACCGCCTGCGCGGTGGAGTACGGACCGGCACCACCTCCCCTGAACTCTCATCTGAGTTGGGAATGTCACAGGAGAGCTCGGTGCCGGTCCGTTCCGCCTGTCCCAAATGCCTGCGCAGAATGCTCGCGGCGGAGATTGCCGCTGCCACATACCGGGGAACCCGGAAGAAGCAGTGTCAGCCACGCCATGACGGCGACGGGTACCCCGCGGCGCCGTCTGTCAGGGCACATCGTTCCGGGCGCACCCCTCTCACCCTCAGCGCCCGGACCAGCGAACCGAATAGGGGAGGCATACGCGCATGGGCACGAGCGTGACCATCTCTGCGGCGACCGACCAGGACGCCGAGCAGATCCTCAAACTCCAGTACCTCTGTTACCAGCAGGAAGCCGCGCTGTACGACGACTACGGCATCGAGCCGCTCACCCAGACGCTGCAGGCGCTGCGCGCCGAACTGGGCGAGGGCTGCGTCGTGGTGGCCAGGCTCGGCGAGGAGGTGGTCGGGTCCGTGCGCGGCACGGTCGACGAGGACGGCACCGCGCGGATAGCCAAGCTCATCGTGCACCCGCGGATGCAGCGGCACGGCCTGGGCGGACGGCTGCTCGACGCCGTCGAGGGGCGGCTGGCGACCGAGCGGTCGGCCACGCGCTACCGCCTGTTCACCGGTCACCGCAGCGAGGGCAATCTGCGGCTGTACCGCAGCCACGGCTATGCCCCCGTGGGCACCGAGCAGCGCACCCCCCGGCTGAGCGTGGTGACGCTGGAGAAGGAGTTCCGCACCGAGGCCACCGCCGTGGGGACATCCCACGGACCGAGCCAGGGGGAGTTCGCCGCCCAGGCGTGAGACAAGGGGAGGACGGGCCCGTGCGATGGCCGGGCCCGTCCTCCCCGTCCGCCTAGGCGGCCGCCTGCTCCGTACGGGCCCGGCGCAGCCACATCAGCCCGGTGACGGGCAGGATGACCGGAATGAAGAGATAGCCCATGCCGTAGTCCGACCAGACCGTGGCGTCGGGGAACGCGGACCGGTCGAGCAGCGTCCAGGTGCCGATGCCGAGCACCCCGAGCAGCTCCAGCGCGCAGCAGGCGAACGCGGCCCGGCGGGCGCCCTCACCACCGCGCACCAGCGAGAAGGTGATGAACCCGTAGACGACCGCGGAGACCGCCGAAAGGCTGTAGGCCAGCGGAGCCCGGTCGAACTGGGCGATGAGCTGGTAGAGCGAGCGGGAGGCGGCCGCGACGGTGAAGACGCCGTAGAGCGTGACCAGCAGGCGTCCGGGACCGGTGCCCAGGGAACGCTTCGCCGGGGCGGGGACGGTGGTGCCGTCCGCCCCCGTGGTCGCCGTGGTCTCAGGCACTGCCGCCTCCCCAGATGTCGAACAGCCGCACTTCCAGTACGGCCAGCACCACGGCGCCCGCCGCGACGGTGGCCGAACCCCAGCGGGTGCGCTCCGAGAGCGACATGAACCCGGTCGCCGGGACACAGGCGGCCGCCCCGAGCAGATACGCGACAAAGAGCGCGGTGCCCTTGTCCGGCGACACTCCGCGCGTCAACTGCACGACGGCGATGACCAGTTGGACGACGCCGAGCAGCGACACCAGAGCCATGCCGATGAAGTGCCAGTCCTTGGTGGGCTGGTCGCGGAACGCGGCGAAGCCGCACCAGGCGGCGAGGGCGAGAGCGGTCACCGCGACCGCGATCGTCAGCGCGTCGATCACCGGGACCTCCGGGCCACGTGGCTGCGCGCCGTGGGGTTGTGGGGCATGGGGCGATGCTAATCGGCTGCGGGCGGGCGGCCGCGTCCGGCCCCACCGTGGCACGTACGCTCGTGAAGTATGAAGATCACCGCTGATGCGCTCCTTTTCGACAATGACGGCACCCTGGTCTCCTCCCTGGAGTCCGTCCACCGCTGCTGGTCCCGGTGGGCGAAGGAGTACGGCATCACCGAGCAGGCCTTCGCCCGGATCGAGCTGCACGGCCGCCCGGCGGCGGAGATCGTCGCCGATCTGGTGCCCGCGGACCTGGTGCCGGAGGCGTGGCCCGGATCGAGCACCTGGAGGTCGAGGACGTCGCCGGGGGAGTCGTGGCGCTGCCCGGCACCCTCGCCCTGCTGGAGAGCCTGCCCGCCGAGCGGTGGGCCGTGGTGACCTCCGCCGGCCGCCGGCTGGCCGAGGCCCGTCTCGACGAGGCCGGGATCCGTACCAAGAATCTGATAGCCGCCGATGACATCAGCCGGGGCAAGCCGGACCCGGAACCGTTCCTGCTCGCCGCCGAGCGGCTCGGGGTGGACCCGGCCCGCTGTGTGGTCTTCGAGGACGCACCGGCCGGACTGACGGCGGGCCGCGCGGCCGGCATGGTGACCGTGGCGTTGACCACAACCCACCCGGCGGAAGAGCTGTCGGCGGATGCTGTCATCACCACGCTCTCGGAGGTATCCGCGCAGGCCACGGACGGATCGGTGGAGATCACCATCGCGGAGTGAGGCAGTGTCCACGGGTCGGTCAGGCATGTCCGCTATCCGGACTCGCTTGATCGGCCCGTACGGCTGTCTGGTTTACTTGCCGCCATGACCACGACGAGCAACCGCACCCCTGCGACCGAGGCGTACCTGACGCCCGGTGCTCGTTGCATGTGTCGAATGTGTGACCGCTGAGGGCCCCCGCCTGAGCCTCGCGCCCCGAAGCGAGACCCTCCCCGAGCTCCTGCGGAGCAAGGGGGACCCCACCGCGCCGTGCGTCGCCCCCCGACGATGCCCGCCGCCCCGCGTCACCGGAACCCGGAGCCGGGCCCCCGCGCCCGTGGCCGCTCCCCGTTCCCCTCTGCCGCACTCGCAAGAATGCCCCGTGCCCGGCGGGCGAGCCGCCGAGCACTCGACAGTGACGGAATTCCCTAGTGATCACCACAACGGGCCTGACCAAGGTCTACCGTTCAGGAGACCGCGAAGTCACCGCCCTGGACGGCGTCGATCTGCACGTCCGCGAGGGCGAGGTGTACGGCGTCATCGGCCAGAGCGGCGCCGGTAAATCCACCCTCATCCGCTGCCTCAACCTCCTGGAGCGCCCCACCTCCGGCACGGTCACCGTCGCCGGCCAGGAGCTGACGTCCATCGCCGGACGCGGTAAGCGCGCAAGCGCCCAGCTCCGGGCCGCGCGCAGCCACATCGGCATGGTCTTCCAGCACTTCAACCTGCTGTCCTCGCGCACCGTCCAGGACAACGTCGAACTGCCGCTGGAGATCCTCAAGGTCGACCGCAGAGAGCGCTCCCGCAAGGCGCTGGAGCTGCTGGACCTGGTCGGCCTCGCCGACAAGGCCAAGGCGTACCCGGCGCAGCTCTCCGGCGGCCAGAAGCAGCGCGTCGGCATCGCCCGCGCGCTGGCCGGCGACCCCAAGGTGCTGCTCTCCGACGAGGCCACCAGCGCCCTGGACCCGGAGACCACCCGCTCCATCCTCCAGCTGCTGCGCGACCTCAACCGCAAGCTGGGCCTGACCATCGTGCTCATCACGCACGAGATGGACGTCGTCAAGACGATCTGCGACTCGGCCGCGCTGATGAAGAACGGCCGGGTCGTCGAGCAGGGCACCGTCGCCGAACTGCTGGCCACCCCCGGCTCCGAGCTGGCCCGGGAGCTGTTCCCGGTCGGCGGCGAGCCGTCGGCCGACGACCGCACCGTCGTCGACGTCACCTTCCACGGCTCGGCCGCCACCCGCCCGGTGATCTCCGAGCTGTCGCGCACCTACAACGTCGACATCTCGATCCTCGGCGCCGCCATGGACACCGTCGGCGGCAAGCAGGTCGGCCGGATGCGCATCGAGCTGCCCGGCCGCTTCGAGGAGAACGTCGTGCCGATCGGCTTCCTGCGCGAGCAGGGCCTCCAGGTGGACGTGGCCGATGTCGCGGGCCAAGCCGTCGACAACGCGCTGAGCGCCGTCACGGCCGGCGCCCCGCTGGAGAAGGAAGGTGCCAAGTGACCTGGACCGAGATGCAGCCGCTGCTGTACGACAACACGCTCGACACCCTCTTCATGGTGTGGTGGTCGACGTTCTACGCGGTGCTCATCGGCATCCCGGTCGGTGTGCTGCTGCATCTGACCCAGCGGGGTGCCGTCCTGCAGAACGTGGTGGTCAACAAGGTGCTCGGCGTGATCGCGAACATCGGGCGGTCCTTCCCGTTCCTGATCCTGATCGTGGTGCTGATCCCCTTCACCCGCCTCCTCGTCGGCGTCTCGATCGGCCCGACCGGCGCGGTGGTCCCGCTGGCCCTCGCCGCCATCCCGTTCTTCGCCCGGCTGGTGGAGGCCGCGCTGCGTGAGGTCGACGGCGGCCTGGTCGAGGCCGCCCACGCCATGGGCGGCGGCACCTGGACCATCATCTTCAAGGTGCTCCTCCCGCAGGCTCTGCCCGCGCTGATCGCGGGTGTCACCACGCTCGTCATCCAGCTGATCGGCTACTCCGCGATCGCCGGTGCGGTCGGCGGCGGCGGCCTGGGCAACCTCGCCTACACCTATGGCTACCAGCAGTACGAGACCTCACTGATGATCGCCACCGTGGTGGAGCTGATCGTCCTGGTCTCCCTCGTCCAGCTGCTCGGTGACCTCGTCGTCCGCCGGCTCGCCGAGCGCGGCACCCGTGTCTCCTCCCTGCGGGTCGGTCTGCGCCGCGCCCGCGCCGAGGAGCCGGCCGCGGTCACCGAGGCCGCCTGATACCGGAGCCACCGCTCCACCCAAGAGCCCGGACCCTTTGCCGGGCGGACACCGCACGTGAACCCCCGCGTGTGAACAAGAAAGAGGCACTCTTCGTGCGCAACACCCTCAAGATCTCCGTCGCCATAGCCGCCGCCTCCGCCGTCGCCCTCGGCGCGAGCGCCTGCAGCGCCCCCTCCGACACCACCGCCAGCAGCGACAAGGGCGACAAGAACGCCCCGCTCGTCGTCGCCGCGAGCCCCACCCCGCACGGCGCCATCCTCGACTTCATCAAGAACAAGCTGGCGGCCAAGGAAGGCCTCAAGCTGGTCGTCAAGCCGTTCAACGACTACAAGATCCCGAACAAGGTCACCGACGACGGCCAGGTCGACGCCAACTTCTTCCAGCACAAGCCGTTCCTCGACACCTTCAACAAGGAGAACGGCACGCACATCGTGCCCGTCCAGAACGTGCTCATCGAGCCGCTGGGCATCTACTCCAAGAAGATCGACAAGCTGTCCCAGCTCAAGTCCGGCAGCACCGTCTCGGTCCCCAACGACCCCTCCAACGAGGGCCGGGCGCTCAAGCTGCTCGCCGACAACGGCGTGATCACCCTCAAGCCCGGTGCCGGCTCCGACGCCAAGCTGACCGACGTCAAGGACGACAAGGGCATCAAGATCACTGAGCTGGAGGCCGCCCAGACCGCGCCGCGCATCGACGACGTCGACGCCGCGATCATCAACGGCAACTTCGCCATCGGCGCCCACCTCAAGCCCTCCACCGACGCGCTCGCCGTGGAGAAGGCGGAGGGCAACCCCTACGCCAACTTCCTCGCCGTCAAGAAGGGCAACGAGAACGACCCGCGGGTCAAGAAGCTGGCCAAGCTCCTGAACTCCCCCGAGGTCAAGAAGTTCATCCAGGACAAGTACAAGGACGGCTCGGTCATCCCGGCCTTCGGCCCGGCCAAGAGCTGACGCCTCTCCTGCCCTGATGTTTTTCCCCGCCGCCCACCCCCCTTCGGGGGGTGGGCGGGTGTAGAGGTGCGGTCGCCCGTACGCAGGTCACCGGAGGGCGGCCGTCCGTACGCACGGCCACGGGCCCCGGACCCGCGCAGCGCGCGGCCGGGGCCCACGCGCGTGGCACACCCGCGGGCCCATGCTGCATGCTGGTGCATTCAAGACGGTCCAGACGGCCCGTGACCTCGCGGTCTCACAGCCCGCGACGTTCCGGAACACCACAGTCAACGGCGTGGGAGCAGCGGCATGACATCCACCTTTCCGGACATCTCCATCAGCACGGACCGGCTGGTGCTGCGCCCTTTCGAGGAAGCCGACGTACCTGCCCTCACCGCGATGATGAACGACGAGTTGGTCGCCGCCTGGACCGCAATACCCCAGCCGTACACCGAGGACGCCGCGCGGACCTGGACCACCGACAGCGCCCCCGCCGAGCGGGCCTCGGGCGAGGGTATCGACTTCGCCGTCACCGAGTTCCTCACCCAGCGCCTGGTCGGCGTGGTCCAACTGCGAAATACGGACTGGCGGATCCGCTCCAGCGAGATCAGCTACGTCGTCGCCTCCTGGGCCCGTGGTGAGGGGTATGCCTCCGAGGCTTCGCTCGCCGTCGCCCACTGGCTCTTCCATGACCAGAAGTTCGAACGTGTCGAGCTGCGCACCGCCGCCGGCAACACCGCGTCCCAGCAGGTCGCCCAGAAGATCGGCTGCATCAGCGAGGGCGTGCTGCGCAACGCCTTCATAGCCCGCAGCCGCACCGAGGACGGCGGCTGGACGGACATCCGCACCGACCTGATCGTGTGGAGTCTGCTGCCCGAGGACCTCGACGGGATCCCCGGCCGGCTGGCGGATGCGAACGGATTCTCCTACCCCGAGTGGAACTGACCCACGCCCGCACTCCGGTCCGGACCTCTCGGGGTACCCTCGGCCTGCCGCGCACCCGCGCGACCCGCGCGGACCAGCGCCTCACAGCGGCACCCTCGCCGGCCTGCGGCCGCCCGCAGCCGGCCCGCCTGCTGACCCCGCCCGCGTAACCACAGCAGCACCAGGAGACTGACGAGCATGGCCGACCGGGTCACGGTGATCGGATGGGACGGCTCCGCGCTGACCGCCGCCGCCCGCTCCGCCCTCGGCGCCGCCACGCTGGTGGCCGGCGCCGCCCACCACCTCGCACTGCCCGAAGTCCCGCCGAACGCCGAGCGGATCCGGCTCGGCAGCGTGACCCTGGCCGCCCGCCGCATCGCCCAGCACCGCGGCACCGCCGTCGTCCTCGCCGACGGCGACCCCGGCTTCTTCGGCGTCGTCCGCACCCTGCGGGCACCCGAGCACGGCCTGGAAGTCGAAGTCGTACCGGCCGTCTCCTCCGTCGCGGCCGCCTTCGCACGGGCCGGCATGCCCTGGGACGACGCCCAGGTCGTCGTCGCCCACAGCCGCGATCTGCGCCGCGCGGTGAACGTCTGCCGCGCCCACACCAAGGTCGCGGTGCTCACCTCACCGGGCGCCGGGCCCGCCGAACTCGCCCTGCTGCTCGGCGGCGTCCACCGCACCTTCGTCATCTGTGAGGACCTGGGCACCGACCGCGAGCGGGTGACAGTACTCACATCCGACAAGGTCGCCGACCATGTCTGGCGTGACCCCAATGTCGTCATTGTCGTCGGTGGTTCGCCCGGCGGTGCCGCGGCCCAGGGAACCGGCTGGATCGCCGGCCGCGAGGTGGGTCATCCGACGGGGGCGCGCGGCTGGGGACTTCCGGCCAGTGCGTACGGCGGCGCCCTGGGCGAGGGCGAGTCCGTCCAGCTGCGTACCGCACAACTCGCCCGCCTCGGGCCGCAGATGGGCGATCTGGTCTGGGACATCGGCGCGGGCAGCGGAGCCGCCGCCGTGGAGGCCGCGCGCTTCGGTGCCGCCGTCCTCGCGGTGGACGCGGATCCGGACGCCTGCGGACGCACCGCCGCCCTCGCCCGGCGCCACGGCGTCCAACTCCAGGTCGTGCACGGGCGGGCGCCGCAGATCCTGGAGGATCTGCCCGAGCCCGATGTGATCCGGGTCGGCGGCGGGGGAGCGGACGTCGTCACCGCCTGCGCGGCCCGCCGCCCCGAACGGATCGTCACCCACGCCGCCACCCGCGACGAGGCCGAAGCGCTGGGCCGGGCGCTGGCCGACGGCGGCTACGAAGTCGAGTGCGCGCTGCTGCAGTCCGTGGACCTGGACACTTCCGTCTGGGTCGAACGCGAGCGGGCCGTGGTGTTTTTGCTCAGCGGCTATCGCGTTTCTCACCCATGACCAGCACGGCAACCCGCGCGAGGTAGGCTGGCGGATCGTTGCGCCGCCGTTCCGCATTCGGCTTCGTACGCCAATATCCGGAAAATGCCGTGGTTTTGGCCGAATATGAAGCTCTGGAGAGCGGACGTGCCGCGAGGCGTGCTCGCTCGTTCTAGCTATCGGGCGTCGGCGCGCCCCGGTCGAGCGCGTCGCACGAGCGGTTGGAAGGAGCACTACCAATGGGCGAGGGGTACGCATGACCGACACCGGCCAGGTCCCGGGCGAGGGACAGCCGGAGAACGCAGGCGGACATCCCGGGCAGCCGCAGCCGGCGGCCGCTCCCTCCCCTGCCGACGCCGGACCGACGGAGCTGCCGGGCATGGTGCCCCCTCCCGGCGAATACCCCTATCTCGACCAGGCCGAAGGTGTCGTCGAGGACGACGATCTGCTGCTGATGCCGGGTGCCCAGGGCGCCTGGAGCGAGCAGCCGGCACCCCAGCCGCTCCCGCAGCCGCAGGAGACCCACCAGGGTCCGGAGCAGCAGCCCCAGCAGGCCGCGCCGTTCGACCCGGCCGACCAGGGAGCCACCGGCTTCGAGCCGATGCCCGCCCCGACCGGTGACCACGAGAGCGGCGGCCGGGACTCCGGTTCCGTCGACCTCAGCGCCGTGCGAATCCCGCAGCCCGCGGCACCGGAGCAGCAGGTCCGCGCCGCGGCGCCCGCCACGCCCCAGCGCCGCCCGCTGCACATGGGTCCGCCCGTCCCCGACGCGACCGGCGGAGTGGTCCGCTCGCTCGCCGACCGTGGACCGGCCGATGCCCCCGCGCAGCCCGCGCGGCACGCGGGACCGCCCACCGGCGGACCCGAATACTTCGACGTCCCGGCCGCGGCCCCCGAGGCCGCGGTGGGCGAACAGCCGCTGTCCGGCCCGCCGGCCGACGCGGGCCTGCCGTACGCCGGGCAGCCTTTCGGGGACGCGGCCGGGGCGGAGCAGGGCTATGCGGCGCCGTCGTACGGTGGGCAGCCCTATGGCGAGCAGCCCTACGGTGGGCAGTTGTCCGCCGAGCAGACCTACGGGGCCGCAGGTCAGGGCCCGTTGCCCGGCCCGCAGCTCGGCGAGATCCCGTCGCAGGTGCCGTCGTGGAACGAGGCCGTGGCCCAGGCGGCGTCGGCCCCCCTTGCAGAAACGGTCGCCCCCGAGGCGCCCTCCGCACCCGTCACCGAGGCCGTACCGCCCGCCGAACAGTTGCAGCCGATGCCGCTGCCGACCGAGGGCGCGGCGGAGACCGGTGACGGCTCGGCCGTCGTCGCGGAACCCACCGATGCCGTGCAGGACGCCCCGGCCGGGGCAGCGGCGCCGGCGCAGCCGCAGGACGTGACGGTGGACGCCCTGCCCGACGCGGCCGCGTCCGGCCAGGACGGAACGGCCGAGGCGGAGGCCGCTGTGCCGGAAACCGCCGCACCGGACGTGCTGCCCGTACCGGACGCCGGCTCCGTGGCCGCCCAGCGCCCCGAGGCCGTGGCCGCCGAAATCCCGCAGCAGCCCGCGGAACAGGGTGGGTCCGCCGAAGCCGGAGCCGAGCCCGACGTGCGGGCGCAGTCCGCCGGGGCCCCGGCCCCTGTCGCGGTCGAAGCCGTCGACCCGGCCGGGGAGCCCGCATCCGGGCAGCCGGCCGACGCCGCCGCCGACCCGGCCCAAACACCGCAGCCCGGGCAGAGCGCCGACCCGGGAGAGGCCGTCGCCGGGCCCGAGGCCGCCGGCCGGCTCCAGCCCGCAGACCCGGCCCCCGCCGCCGACGAGGCCCAGCCGCGGCCCGACACCGTCGCGCCCGAGGCCGGTACCGACGACTTCCCCATCGCCGCCCCCGCCGCTGCTCCCCAGGGCCCTGTCGCGCTGCCCGTCACCGAGAGTGGCGCTCCCCTGGAGCAGACGGTCATAGAGCCGCCCGAGACGCAGGAACCGGCCGTCGGACAGCCGCAGCCCGCTGCCCCCGTGGACACCGCGGGGCAGCCGGCCGCCGAGACGCCCGCACCGCAGGCCGCGCCGCAGGGCGCGGACGCCGTCGACGAGCAGGCGCCCGTGGGGGCCGGCCCCGACGACCCGGATCAGCTCGGCGAGCCGGACGACCCGATGGCCGGGGCGTCCTTGGATGCAGGCCCCGCCGCGGACGGGACGACCGACGAGCCCGCGGAGACCGACGGGACCGTGGAGGCAGCCGAGCCCGGCGACCTCGCGGATCTGCCCGCGGACGCCCCGCCCGTTGCCGTCCACATCCCGGCCCAGGCCTCCGGCGAGCCGTCCACCGCGGACGCCCCGACCCCGCCGACCGCCGCCGAAGAGCCCTCGACGGCCGGGCCCGCGCCCGACAGCGTCCCCGTCGCCGACGCCCCCGCCGACGAGAGGCCCCAGCAGCTGGACGCGGCCGAACTCGTCCAGCTCGGCGACGACCAGCCGCAGACGGACGGGGAGCAGCCGGCACCCGACGGCTCCGGCCCCGCGGCGCCCGACGCAGCCGATCTGCCGTCCCCGGCCGCCGGGTACGACGACTCCGAGCGCGCCGCCGTGCACCGGGTGATGCGCGAACGCCGCGACATCCGCAACGGCTTCCGCGGCGACCCCATCCCCAACGAGGTGCTGCTGCGCGTCCTGGAGGCGGCCCACACCGCCCCCAGCGTCGGCCACTCCCAGCCCTGGGACTTCGTCGTCATCCGCTCGGACGAGACCCGCGAGAAGATGCACCAGCTCGCGACGGCGCAGCGGGAGGCCTACGCCAAGTCGCTGCCCAAGGCGCGCGCCAAGCAATTCCGCGAGCTGAAGATCGAGGCGATCCTCGAAACGCCGGTGAACATCGTCGTCACCGCCGACTCCACCCGCGGCGGCCGGCACACCCTCGGCCGGCACACCCAGCCCCAGATGGCCCCGTACTCCTCCGCGCTCGCCGTCGAGAACCTCTGGCTCGCCGCCCGCGCCGAGGGCCTGGGCGTCGGCTGGGTGAGCTTCTTCGACGAGCGGGAGATGGTCCGCGAACTGGGCCTGCCCGAGCACCTCGAAGTCGTCGCGTATCTGTGCATCGGTTACGTCGACGAGTTCCCGGAGGAGCCCGAGCTGCTGCAGGCCGGCTGGTCCAAGCGCCGTCCGCTGTCCTGGGTCGTTCACGAGGAGACCTACGGCCGGCGCGCGCTGCCCGGCGAGAGCCCGCACGACCTCCTCCAGGAGACCCTGCAGGGCATCCGCCCGCTGGACGCCAAGGCGCTCGGCGAGGCCTGGGAGCGGCAGAAGCGGATGACCAAGCCGGCCGGGGCGCTGGGCATGCTGGAGATCATCTCCGCGCAGCTGTCCGGGCTGTCCCGCAAGTGCCCGCCGCCGATCCCGGAGCCGGCCGCCGTCGCGATCTTCGCCGGTGACCACGGGGTGCACGCCCAGGGCGTGACCCCCTGGCCCCAGGAGGTCACCGGCCAGATGGTGGCCAACTTCCTGGGCGGCGGCGCGGTCTGCAACGCCTTCGCCAACCAGGTCGGCGCCGAGGTCTGTGTCGTGGACGTCGGTGTCGCGTGCGACCTCCCCGCCACCCCCGGTCTGCTGCCGCGCAAGGTCCGCGCCGGCACCGCCGACTTCACGGCGGGCCCGGCGATGACCCAGGAGGACGTGCTCAAGGCGATCGAGGTCGGTATCGACACCGCCCGTGACCTCGTCGCGGCCGGCAACAAGGCGCTGCTCACGGGTGAGATGGGCATCGCCAACACCACCACCTCCGCCGCGCTGATCTCCGTCTACACCGGCGTCGACCCGGTCGAGGTCACCGGCCGCGGCACCGGCATCAACGACGAGACGCATGCCCGCAAGGTCGATGTCGTCCGCCGCGCCCTGGAGCTCCACCAGCCCGACCCGGCCGACCCCATCGGTGTCCTCACCGCGATCGGCGGCCTGGAGCACGCCGCCCTCGTCGGACTGATCCTCGGCGGCGCCTCGCTGCGTACGCCGGTGATCCTCGACGGGGTCAGCGCCGGCGCCGCCGCCCTGGTGGCCCGTGCCATCGCCCCCGAGGCGCTGGCCGCCTGCATCGCCGGCCACCGCAGCGCCGAGCCCGGCCATGTCGCGGCCCTGAACAAGCTGGGTCTGCGCCCGCTGGTCGACCTCGATCTGCGGCTGGGCGAGGGCACCGGTGCCCTCCTCGCGCTGCCCGTGGTGCAGAGCGCCGCCCGCGCCATGCACGAGGTCGCCACCTTCGACTCCGCCGGAGTCACCGAGAAGAGCTGAGCGGGGCAGCCACCGCCCCCGCATGACCCCCGGCCCGCAGCCCCATAGGCTGTGGGCCGGGGCCGTACCGTCCCAGGGCCGTACCACCCTTCACCAGCCGCTCCGGCGCCGCAGCGGCTGAGCCGGCCGCCGCATTCGCATCATCCGCACAAGGAGCCGTACCGCCATGGCTGAGCACGTCGCCGAACACGCCGCCTACCCCGTCGGACTGCGGCTGTCCGGCCGCCGGGTGGTCGTCCTGGGCGCCGGACAGGTCGCCCAGCGCCGTCTCCCGTCCCTCGTCGCCGCGGGCGCCGATGTCCTGCTGATCTCCCCGTCCGCCACCCCGTCCGTCGAGGCGATGGCCGACGCCGGCGAGGTCCGCTGGGAGCGCCGCCGCTACCAGGACGGCGACCTCGCCGACGCCTGGTACGCGCTGATCTCCACCGACGACGCCGAGGCCAATGCCGCGGCCTCCCAGGAGGCCGAGGACCGCCGGGTGTGGTGCGTACGCTCCGACGACGCCGAGGCGGCCACCGCCTGGACCCCGGCCACCGGTCGCAGCGAGGGCGTCACCGTCGCGGTGCTCACCGGCCGCGACCCGCGCCGCTCCGCCGCCGTGCGCGACGCGATCGTCGAGGGGCTCCGGGACGGCAGCCTCGCCGCCCCGCACCACCGCCGCCCGCACACCCCGGGCGTGGCCCTGGTCGGCGGCGGCCCCGGCGACCCCGACCTGATCACCGTCCGCGGCCGCCGGCTGCTCGCCGAGGCGGATGTCGTGATCGCCGACCGGCTCGGCCCCCGCGATCTGCTCGCCGAACTCCCGCCGCACGTCGAGGTCATCGACGCCGCGAAGATCCCCTACGGCCGGTTCATGGCCCAGGAGGCCATCAACAACGCGCTGATCGAGCACGCCAAGGCCGGCAAGGCCGTGGTCCGGCTCAAGGGGGGCGACCCGTTCGTCTTCGGCCGCGGCATGGAAGAGGCCCAGGCGCTCGCCGACGCCGGCATCCCCTGCACCGTCGTTCCCGGCATCTCCAGCACCATCTCCGTGCCCGGCGCCGCGGGCATCCCGGTCACCCACCGCGGAGTCGCCCACGAGTTCACCGTCGTCAGCGGCCATGTCGCCCCCGACGACGAACGCTCGCTGGTGGACTGGCCCGCGCTCGCCAAGCTGCGCGGCACCCTCGTGGTCCTGATGGGCGTGGAGAACAGCGGCGCCATCGCCGCCAAGCTGATCGAGCACGGCCGCGCATCCGAGACCCCGGCCGCCGTCATCCAGGAGGGGACCACCGCGGCCCAGCGCCGGGTCGACGCCACCCTCGCGACCCTCGGCGAGACCGTACGAGCCGAGGGCGTACGCCCCCCGGCGGTCATCGTCATCGGCGATGTCGTCGCCGTCGCGACCGCCCCTACCCACAGGTAACCGATCCCGTACGAGGTATGGGAACCCCGACACCGACAAGGCACTATCTCCCCGTGGCAGAAATCATCACCGTCGATGACCCGGACGACCCGCGACTGGCCGACTACACGGGCCTGACCGACGTCGAGCTGCGGCGCCGGCGCGAGCCCGCGGAAGGGCTCTTCATCGCCGAGGGCGAGAAGGTCATCCGGCGCGCCCGGCACGCCGGTTACGCGATGCGCTCCATGCTGCTCTCGGCCAAGTGGGTCGATGTCATGCGTGATGTGATCGACGAGGTCCCGGCACCGGTCTACGCCGTCAGCCCGGCCCTCGCCGAGCGGGTGACCGGCTACCACGTGCACCGCGGCGCGCTGGCCTCCATGCAGCGCAAGCCGCTGCCGGACGCCGCCGAACTCCTCGCCGGGGCCCGGCGCATCGTCGTCATGGAAGCGGTCAACGACCACACCAACATCGGTGCGATCTTCCGCAGCGCGGCGGCCCTGGGCATGGACGCGGTGCTGCTCTCCCCGGACTGTGCCGATCCGCTCTACCGCCGCTCGGTGAAGGTCTCCATGGGCGCGGTGTTCTCCGTGCCGTACGCCCGCCTGGAGAGCTGGCCCCGGGATCTGGCCGCCGTACGGGAAGCGGGCTTCAAGCTGCTCGCTCTCACCCCGGCCGAGAAGGCCACCGCCATCGAGGAGGCCGCTCCGCACACCCTGGAGCGTGCCGCCCTGATGCTGGGCGCGGAGGGCGGCGGTCTGAGCACCGGCGCGCTGCGGGCCGCCGACGAATGGGTCCGCATCCCGATGGCACACGGCGTGGACTCGCTCAACGTCGGAGCGGCCGCCGCGGTCGCGTTCTACGCGGTGGCGACGGGCGGGCCCGCTTAGGGCGTGTCTGCGCCCTGCCCGGTCGGCCCGCCCGGCCAGTGCTTCTCCACGGGAACACCACCCGGAACCCCACGGGAACACCACCCAGAACCCCACGGGAACACCGCCCCGAACTCCACGGGAATACCGCCCCGAACCCGCCGCGTTGAGGCCCGCAGGGGGCATCCGCCTCCCCTACTGGTTCTGTTCCCCCACCCCGTAGGGCCCGTCCACGCTTCCGGACGGGGCGACCGGCACCGGCCGCTCGACACCCAGCCCATGGGCCGGCCCCTGGCACCCCTGAGCGGCCGCGATACCGAGCGCCACCAGCAGGGTCACCACCACGAACACGATCACGCGCTGGCGCAGCAGCCTGCGGTCGGGGCCGGGCCGGCGTCCGCCCGACGTCGTACGCACCGGAGTGCGCGTCCCGTTGCGCCCCGTGGGCCGTGCGGCCGGAACACGTCGCGCCGTGCGCCCGCCGGTCTTCCGCGGATTCTTCCTCGCGGCCGGGGCCGGACCGGACGGCCGGGAGACCGCGTCCCGCGGAGTCGGGGGGCGGGACGGATGCGGACGCGGCGAGGAGCTGCCGGCCGTCCGCCGCTCGGTGTGCTGGCGCGCATACTCCTCGGCCCGCTGCCCGGTCGGCCGGTCCGAAGGACGGCGCTCCGCACGCTCCCAACCGGCCTCGGCACCCGCCCCGTTCTCCAGCGGCCCGCCCGACGGACCGTGCGCCTCACGTGCCGCGATCTCCTTGAGGCGCAGCGACAGCGACAGGGTGCTGGGACGGTCCGCCGGATCCTTGGCCAGACACGAGGCGAGCAGCGGCGCCAGCGCGTCCGGTACCCCGGCGAGCTGGGCCTCCTCGTGGACCACGCGGTAGAGCATGACCTCCGAACTTCCCTGCCCGAAGGGGGAGTCCGCGGTGCAGGCGTATGCGAGGGTGGCGCCCAGCGCGAAGATGTCCGTCGCCGGTGTCACCGCGGCACCGCGCACCTGCTCCGGTGCGAGGAACCCCGGCGAGCCGACGGCCGTACCGACATGGGTCAGCGTGCTGGCGCCGGTGGCCCAGGCGATACCGAAGTCGATGATCCGCGGGCCCTTGGGCGACAGCAGAATGTTGGACGGCTTCAGGTCGCGGTGCACCACTCCCGCGTCATGGACGGCCAACAGCCCCTCGGACAGCGCGGCGCCGATGGAGGCGACCTGCGCGGGGGACAGCGGACCGGCCTCGTTGACCTTGTCGTGCAGCGAGGGTCCCGGGACGTACTGGGTGGCGAACCAGGGGCGGTCCGCATCGAGATCGGCCGCGACCAGCCGGGCCGTACAGCCGCCGCGGATCCGCCGGGCCGCCGAGACCTCTCGCGCGAACCGGGAGCGGAATTCCTGATCCTCCGCCAGGTCCGGCCGGATCACCTTGAGGGCCACCCGCTGCCCGCGCTTGTCCGAGCCGAGATAGACCACGCCCATCCCGCCCGCACCGAGCCGGCGGTGCAGCCGGAACGTCCCGACGACACGCGGGTCCTCGCGTCGGAGCCGCATCATCGCCATGTCCGTCCCCTACCTGCGGTGGGGAGCCCCCTCCGCTGCCAACCGTCTGACGTGGCACAGCTTACGGATTGACGGCTCGCTGTGCTGAGAGGCCGCGCATGCGTCGGTGGCCGGATTGCCGGTGGCGGGTGCGATTCTCGAAGTGCGGGAGGAAAACCGGCCGCCGGGCATGCCGACTTCCCGTACGGGACCCCAATGATCCGCCGCAGAAGGGGGATTGGCGGGATGTAAGGGGATCGGGACGGGTTGGCGGCGGATGCCGGGGATGCGGCCGAGGGGCGGAAGGCGAGGGTGGGCGCGGCAGTCCGCAGGGGCGCGAGAGCGGTGCGCGGGGGAGCGGACGACGTGAGCGAGGTCACCCTCAGGAGTGCGCGGGCCACGGCAGCGCAACGGACCCCTGGGGGAGATCCCCAAGGCCCGGAGCCGTCTCTCCACCCAGGGGAGTACACGGGGCGCGGACCCGTCATCCTCCTGGAGGCCGACCAATCAGTACGACGGCATGACGCCCGTCGGTGGCCGCGTGCCTACTGTTGTCTTCAAGCGGCGGGCGCAGCACTCGTCCCCCGAGGTCAACGCCCGCCGCTCCAGTCACGACGGGAGCGGGACGATGGCGGAGATCCCAGGACGGACGGTCCTTCGGGCGCAGGGGCGGCGAGCCGTTGCCGTGCTCGGCGGCCGGCAGTCCTCCGGCACTCGCCACCCCCTCGTCGCGGTGGCCATGGTGCTGCCGCTGGCGATCGTTCTCGCCGTGGTCTTCGGCGGCTGGGAAGCCGTCATGACACAGGCGTCGTCCGTGGCCGGAATGCTGGGGCGCTGAGCGGCACCCCAGGCCCGGGAGAGCGGCCCGGGACGGGGGACCTCCGGCCGAAAACCCCGTGGGGACGGGGGTGCGGCGGACGGCACGACAGCCGGGCATCTGGGGAGATGCCCGGCCGTCGAGTTTTCCCGGCCACCTGCCCTGACCGGCCCACCCGCACCGCGCGTACGATCCCCCTCCGGGCCGCCCACAGCTCGCACCACCACCCACGGCGCATCCGGCACGCGCAGGACTCGGGGGATCGATGACCACCTCACTGCTCGTCCGCCTGGCCGCCCTGTCCGCGACGACGGCCCGGCCGGACGCACCGGCCACCGCCCCCGAGGTGCTCGCCGACCGCCCCGACGGCACGGTCGTCCGCAGCGGCCGTACGGTCGCCAAGGCACACGCCCCCGACGGCGACCCGCACGACCTGGCCGCCCGCCTGCGGATCGCCGCCCACCCGCTGCTGCACGGCATCCTGCTGCCCCCGCTCCCGGTCACCGCCCCCGACGGCTTCCTCACCCTCACCGAGGACGGCCGGGCCCTCACCCGCTGGCCGTACGGCAGCCCGGTCCCGCCCGACGACCCCGACGCCGCGCCCTGGGAAGCCGCCGCCCGCCTGCTGGCCCGTCTGCACACCGTCGACCCGCGTCAACTGCCCGGCCCCGTACCGCCGATGCGCGGCCCCGCCAAGGCCGCCCGCGCCCTGGCCCGCCTGCGCACCGCCCTGGCCCCGGGCGGCGGCCCGCCGTCCGCGCCCCGGCCCGGCACCGGATCGCTGCCCGCGGCCGCCGCGGCCGTCGAGCGTGCCTGGGCCGTGCTGCCGCCGTGGGCCCGGGACGCCGCCCCGCCGCCGCGCGCCGGCACCCTCTGCCATGGCGATCTGCACCTGGGCCAGCTCGTCCGCCACCCGGCCACCGACGGCCCCTGGCTCCTCATCGACATCGACGACCTCGGCAGCGGCGACAGCGCCTGGGACCTGGCCCGCCCCGCCGCGTGGTTCGCCACCGGCCTGCTCGCGCCGGAGATCTGGACGCGTTTCCTCGCCGCCTACCGCGCCGCCGGCGGCCCTGCCGTACGGCCGTCCGGCGATCCCTGGCCCGACCTGGAGATCCCGGCCCGTGCCCTGACCGTGCAGACCGCCGCGCTCGCCGTCGCCAAGGCCGCCAACGCCTCCCGCCCCCTGGACGAGGTCGAGACAGCGGTTGTCGACGCCTGCGCCCGGATGACTTCCCTCCCGGACCACTTGGCGCCCGCCGGCCCGGACATAGGGTGAACACCTCGTCGCCGGGACGCCGTTCCGGCGGCGTCTCAGTGAGCCGTGATGGATGACAGGAGTTGAGCCGACGATGCAGTGCCCCAAGTGCCATGCGCCGATGCAGACGTACAACCGCAACGGCGTCCAGATAGAACAGTGCGCCGGCTGCCGGGGGATCTTCCTGGACTACGGGGAGCTGGAGGCGCTCACCCGTCTCGAGTCACAGTGGTCCCAGCAGGCCCCGCCGCCGCCCGCCCCGCAGGCCTACCCCGCCGCCCCCGCCTGGGGCGCCCCGCACCAGGGCCACCACGGTCACCATGGCCACCACGGCCATCACCACCGCAGCTTCGGCCACATGCTCTTCTCCTCCTGAACAACGACCGAGGGCCGGAGCGAATGCTCCGGCCCTCGGGTTCAGGTGTGGACGATACTGGGATTGAACCAGTGACCTCTTCCGTGTCAGGGAAGCGCTCTCCCGCTGAGCTAATCGTCCTCGGGACCGCGGATCACGAAGATCCGCAGCTACGTGCGCGATACTGGGATTGAACCAGTGACCTCTTCCGTGTCAGGGAAGCGCTCTCCCGCTGAGCTAATCGCGCGGGACGGACCCCCGGTCAAGCACAGTCGGGGATTCCAGTGGACGATACTGGGATTGAACCAGTGACCTCTTCCGTGTCAGGGAAGCGCTCTCCCGCTGAGCTAATCGTCCTTGGAGGTGGAGACGGGATTTGAACCCGTGTAGACGGCTTTGCAGGCCGTTGCCTCGCCTCTCGGCCACTCCACCAGGAGTGAGGGGGTTCGGGAAGATCCCCCACATCGAGCGGACGACGAGACTCGAACTCGCGACATCCACCTTGGCAAGGTGGTGCTCTACCAACTGAGCTACGTCCGCAGATGTCTCTCCCAGACTACGTCCGGGAGCTACGCGGCCTCCGGGGCACTTGCGTGTCCCGGCGACGTGTTGAACTCTAGCGGATTCCGGGGCCAGTACAAAAACGCGTTTGTGCAGCGTGCTGCGCTGCTCGCTCGGCACAGGCACGGTCCGGGCCGCCGCCATAGACTCGCTGACGTGCACGACTTCGCTCCGATGGCACGCTTCGGCGGCCTGATAGCCACCGACCTGCTGGATGTGACCAGCGATCCCGCAGCTCTGGACTCCACAGGCTGGTGGGCCGTGGCCGCCGACTTCGAGGGCGCGGTGGTCTGCGCCCGCTTCGGCGACGTACGACCGGCCACCGCGGCGGACGGGCCCGCCCCCGACGGCTGGCGCGGCCCCGCACCCGGCGCCTGGACCAGTTCCCTGGACCGCGACGCCTATACCTGCGGGGTGCGGCGCATCCGTGAACACATCGCGGCCGGCGATGTCTACCAGGTGAACCTCTGCCGGGTGCTGACCGCGCCGCTGCCCGACCCCGGCCGTGCCGACGTGGACGCGCTGTCCGCGGTGCTGGCCCGCGGCAACCCGGCGCCGTACGCGGGCACGATCCGGCTGCCCGGCCATGGCGTCGAGATCGCCAGTGCGTCACCGGAGCTGTATCTGCGGCGTGACGACCGGACCGTCGCGTCCGGCCCGATCAAGGGCACCGGCCGGACCGCGGCGGACCTCTCGGCGAAGGACCGGGCGGAGAACGTGATGATCGTGGACCTGGTCCGCAACGATCTCGGCCGGGTCTGTGCCACCGGCTCCGTCACCGTCCCGGCACTGTGCGCCGTCGAGGAGCACCCCGGCCTGGTCCACCTCGTCTCCACCGTGCGCGGTGAACTGGCCGAGGCGAATGAGAAGACCGCCTGGGCGGATCTGCTGGTTGCCACCTTCCCGCCCGGATCGGTCACCGGTGCCCCCAAGTCCAGCGCACTGCGGATCATCGACGAGCTGGAGACCGCGCCCCGCGGCCCGTACTGCGGAGGCATCGGCTGGGTCGACGCGGACCGCCGCACCGGCGAGCTCGCGGTGGGCATCCGTACGTTCTGGATCGACCGCACCCCGCCCGGCGGCCCGGTGCTCCGTTTCGGCGCCGGCGCCGGGATCATCTGGGACTCCGATCCGGAGCGGGAGTGGGCCGAGACCGAGTTGAAGGCGCGCAGGCTGCTCGCGGTAGCGTCGGGCCTGCACGAGGCGAGTGGAGGAAAGCGATGAAGATCTGGCTCAACGGAGGGCTGCAGGACGCCGAGGGCGCCCGGGTCTCGGTCTTCGATCACGGGCTGACGGTCGGCGACGGAGTCTTCGAGACCATCAAGGCCGAGCACGGCCGCGCCTTCGCCCTCACCCGCCATCTGGAGCGCCTGACCACCTCCGCCCGCGGACTCGGGCTGCCCGACCCCGATCTTGACGAGGTGCGGCGCGGCTGCGCGGCGGTCCTCGACGCCAACCCGATGGCGCTGGGCCGGCTGCGGCTCACCTACACCGGCGGCGTCTCACCGCTCGGCTCGGACCGCGGCGACGCCGGTCCCACGCTGGTCATCGCGCTCTCCGAGACCCAACGCCGCCCCGACACCACCGCCGCCGTCACCGTCCCGTGGACCCGCAACGAACGCGGGGCGCTCACCGGCCTGAAGACCACGTCGTACGGCGAGAACGTCGTCGCCCTGGCCCGCGCACGTGAACGGGGCGCTTCCGAGGCGCTGTTCGCCAACACCGTCGGTGCGCTCTGCGAAGGCACCGGCTCCAATGTCTTCGTCGTCCTGGACGGCGAACTGCACACGCCGCCGCTGCACTCCGGCTGCCTGGCGGGCATCACCCGTGCCCTGACCGTCAGCTGGGCCGGCGCCAAGGAGACCGATCTGCCGCTGGACGCCCTGGAGCGGGCCGAGGAGATCTTCCTGACCTCCACCCTGCGCGACGTCCAGGCCGTGACCCGTATCGACCGCCGCCAACTCGCCGACGTCCCGGGCCCGGTGACCACGGAAGCCATGCGGATCTTCGACGAGCAGTCCGCCGCCGACTTCGATCCGCGGTGATGACGGGCCCGCGCAGGGGCGGGTAGAAAGTCCTCGTGACGACAACGCTGCGCCCCGCGGGACCGGAAGAACGACACGACGACGGGCGCCGGGCCCGGCCGTACGACATCTGCGTCAACAGCCGCCGGGTCGGCGGGATCCGGCTGACGACGGACGCCCGGTTCGGCCCCGCGGCCGGCCGGATCGCGGAGCTGACCATCGAGGCGCCGGACCGGCAACGCGGCCGCGCCACGGTCGCCGCACTCGCCGCCGAGGAAGTGCTGCGCGGCTGGGGCTGCCGGCAGATCGAGGTGACCGTCCCGGCCGGCGCCCCGGCCGCCGGGCGGCTCGCGGCGGCGCTGGGCTACACCGAGCGCAGCCGCACGATGAGCAAAACCCTCGACGGTCCGCCCCGGCTGCCCGAGGACAGCAGCGACCGTGCGCTGACCGAGTCGGAGTACCCGGCCTGGCGGGACGCCGCGCTCGCCGAGCACGTCCGTACGCAGCTGGGCCAGGGGATGCCCCGCGCACGCGCCGAGGAGACCTCGGCCGCGGGCCATCGCGCCCTGCTGCCGGACGGTGTGGACACGCCCGACCAGGCACTGCGCGTACTGGCTCATCGCGGGGCTGACGTCGGCAGCATCTGGGTCGCCCTGCGGATGCCGGAACAGCCGGGCGGCTATGTCGTCGATCTACGGGTCGCGCCCGCCCATCGCGGGCACGGCCACGGCCGCACCCTGATGCTCGTCGCCGAGCGCGAGAGCCTCGCCGCCGGCCACACCACCCTCGGCCTCAACGTCTACGCGGACAATGCGCCCGCGCTCGGCCTCTACGCGTCGCTGGGCTACCGGCCCACCGGGTATCTGCTGTGGAAGCCGATCCTGTGAGGGAGCCCGGAACGCGCCCATGAGGCTCAGCCCTGGCCGGCCAGCAGCCGGTCGGCGATCTCCTCGATACGGGCGCGCAGCCCCTCCTGGCTCTTGCCGCCGTCCAGCCGCTCGCCGCCGATCACATACGTCGGGGTCCCGGTCACCCCGATCGCCTTGCCCTCGGCCTGGTCCGCGTCGACGACCAGCAGATGCCGCCCGTCGATCAGCGCGGTGTCCAGCTCCTCGGCGTCCATCCCCAGCTCTCCGGCGATCTCCAGCAGCAGCTTCTCGCCGCGCGCGGCGAGCTCGTCGGTACGCGCCAGCACCGCTTCGATGAACGGCCGGCCCTGGCCCTGCTCGATCGCCTCCTCGGCGGCCTGTGCGGCGACGTAGGCGTGCTTGTGCTTGGGGAGGGGGAAGTGGCGCAGCCGGATGTCCAGCCGGTCGCCGTAACGCGCCCGCAGTGCCCGCTGGTCCTCCAGGGCGGCATGGCAGTCCGGGCACTGCAGTTCGCACCACACGTCCAGAACGGGGCGGTCGGTACGGGCGGCGGAGGCGGTGGCGTCGTTCATGGGAGTCAGTCTTCCAGCCCTCCCCCTGCTCACGCCGGGTGGTACCCCGGGCCCGGTGGCCGAACCGGGACCTGCGGAGGAGCGCAACCCCGAGATGTCCCTGAGCCCGCACCGGAACATGGCCCCCATGCGGCCGGACAAGGCAGGATGGAAGGGAGCAGAGTGCCTGCTCGCTCATCATCGGCAGGAGGACCGGATGCTGACCTCGACCGTCTGTGCCGCGGTGTCGGCAGCGGGCCTGGGCATCGCCGCGCTGACGGCTTACCGCAAGCGGTTCCTGGCCGCGACCCGCATCGCCGCTTTTTCCCTGATCCCCGTCGGCCTGGTGATGACCGGCGTCATCGACTGGGTCACCAACATCGTCTTCAAGCCCACGGTCTGGGCCGGCTTCGGTGTGCTCGCGCTCTCCGCCGTGCTGTTCATGATCAGCAGGGGAGTGGAGCGCCGCAGGGGCGGGATCGGCAGCCGCAAGGAGCGCAAGGCCGCGGCGGCCGACCGGTCCGACGCGGTGGCTCCGGCCGCCTCCGCGCCCTCCCTCGGAGCCGCCCGGGGTGCGGCGCAGCCGGCCCCCAAGGGGAAGGCCGCTCAGGGCAAGGGCGGTGCACCCAAGGATGACTTCTCGGACATCGAAGCGATCCTGAAAAAGCACGGGATCTGATGAACTACCCCTGCTGAGGCGCTTATCGGGCGCACTGGGACGATCATCTGCGCCATGATGCGCGCGAGATGAACGATGAGTGCGCCCTCGCCCAAGACGACGCCCCGTCCCCCGAACCGCGCGGTTGCCTGTTCGCGCTGTCCCAGCCGCCGCTGATGCTCTTCCTCGCCGTCATCGGCTTTCTGCTCCTTCTCGGGGCAGTGCACGACCTTTTTCTCCTGTGAGGCGGTAGGTGCCGCCGCTCCGCGCCCTGCCGGGGCGCCGCGACCGGCGCTCAGCCCGCTGCGGCCTCCCGCCGCCGAGCCCGGTAGGCCGCGACATGTAGCCGGTTTCCGCAGGTGCGGCTGTCGCAGTAGCGCCGGGAGCGGTTGCGGGAGAGGTCGACGAAGGCATGCCGGCAGTCCGGCGCCTCGCAGTGCCGCAGCCGCTCGCGCTCCCCGGCGACGACGATGAAGGCCAGCGCCATCCCGCCGTCCGCGGCCAGATGCTCGGCGACCGACGCGCCCGGCGCGAAGTAGTGGACGTGCCAGTCGTACCCGTCGTGATCGGTCAGCTGCGGTGTGGTGCCCGCCGAGGCGACCAGCGAGTTCAGCTGTTCGGCCGCGGTGCGGTCGTCATCGGCCGCGAAGATCCGCGCGAACCGCGCGCGGACGGACCGTACGGCCGCCAGGTCGCCGGCACCGAGCGGACCCACGTCGCTGACGTCGTTGCGCCGGACGAAGTCCTCAAGGCCCGCGAGGTCGGTCAGGCTGTCCGGCGCTCCGGGCGATTCGCCCTCCGGAGCGGTGTTCAGCAGATCGACGACCGCTTCCAGCGCGCACCGGGTGTCATGGCTGATCATCACGGTTCCGCTCCCTGGCAGGGTGGGGCCGGACGGGTACCGCCCCTGGTGTCGTTGCCGAATGGTCGCCGACTCTAGCGCCTGGAACAAGCTTCAGCGCCGACTCCGCGGTGGGTCCGCGGCGACGACGCCGAAGTGTGCCGTATGAACTTGTCGGTCCTGCGCCGTCTCCCCGAGTCGGACGGACGCAAGCGTGAGCGGTTGGGTGCTTTCGGTAACCGGTCTGCGTCTCAGCTCTCCGCGAGAATGTGGGAGAGCTCGGTGTCGAGATCAAAATGCCGGTGCTCCGTACCGGGTGGTACGGCGGCATCGGTCCTTTTGAGGAACGACTCGAGAGCCCGTGCGGGCGCCTCGAGCAGGGCTTCGCCTTCCGGCGAGCTCAGGGCGATGCAGACAACGCCCTGTCCGTGGCTCCGGGACGGCCATACACGGACGTCTCCGGTGCCTGTGGGCCGGTGCAGGCCCTCGGCGAGGAGATCGCGGGCGAAAACCCACTCGACAGTCTCCTCGGCTCCGGTATGGAAGGTGGCATGCACGGCATAGGGATCGGCCGTGTCATACCGCAGGCCCGCGGGTACAGGCAGTGAGGACTCGCTCGACACAACGAGGCGCAGGTGCAGCTCGCAGCTGACCGTGGTGTTCATAAGCGCCAGGGCCTTTCGCTCAGTGTGCGCTCGGGGATTCGCACGTCGGCGAAATCGACATGCCACCTACGGTGCCGTTGTAAACCCCTCTGACGGTTTTGTGTGGCTTCAGGTACCTCTTCCGGCGGATTGCGAGATCGTCCTCGGCGGTAATTCCGCCGGACCCATCCCGTCCGGTAAGTTTGTGGGTATGAATACGCAGAGTAACGGGGGGCCCGGAACGGTGGAGGAGGACGCCGCTCCGGCCGAGCAGCCGCTCGGTTCGAGAGCGCCGCACTTCATCAAGCGCTCCCGGCCGCTGCATCTGAGCTGGCAGGTCGGCGTCTTCGTCGTCGGCCTCGCGGTCGTGGTGGGCGGCGTGATCATGCTGCCGCTGCCGGGGCCGGGCTGGCTGGTGATCTTCGGCGGTATGGCGATCTGGGCGACGGAATTCGTCTGGGCCCAGTTGGTGCTGCGCTGGACCAAGCGGAAGGTCACGGAAGCGGCCCAGAAGGCACTCGATCCGGCGGTGCGGCGACGCAACATCATTCTGACCACCATCGGCCTGGTGATCATCGCCGCGGCGCTCGCGGTCTATGTCTGGAAGTTCGGCTTCGCGATGCCGTGGCACGTCTCCGAGTGATGTCGGCATGGTCGGAACCGCCCGCCGACGTGGGGTAATGTTGGCGGTGCGCCCGGGCGATTAGCTCAGTGGGAGAGCGCTTCGTTCACACCGAAGAGGTCACTGGTTCGAACCCAGTATCGCCCACCCCGGACGACGGCCCGGAGACTTCAAGTCTCCGGGCTGTCGCTGTTGTTGGGTGCGCGCGCCCCGCTGGGGCGCACACTGGGATCATGCCCGCCTGGTCTCGCCGACTGCATCGCTACCGCTTCCGCAGCGTATGGCTGCTCAACGCCCCGCCGACCGTCGTCTACGCCGTCCTCGAACGCGCCGAGGCATACCCCCGGTGGTGGCCCCAGGTCCGCGAGGTGAACCCGCTCGACGACCGCAGCGGCACCGCCCGCTTCCGGTCGCTGCTGCCGTACGACCTGACGGTCGTGGCGAGCGAGCGCGTACGGGACCCGGGAGCGGGAGTGCTGGAGATAGAGATGCGCGGAGACCTGGCCGGCTGGGCGCGCTGGACGGTGGTGCCCGGCGCCGGCGGCACCCGCGCCGTCTTCGAGCAGGACGTCGAGGTCTGCAAGCCGCTGCTGCGGCGGTTCGCGCTGCTCGGCCGGCCGGTGTTCCTCGCCAATCACGCGCTGATGATGCGGGCCGGGCGCCGCGGTCTTGCCGCCTGGCTGGCCCGCGGATGAGGTGCCCGGGCCCGGCGGTCCGGGACCGCGGCGGAACAGGAATTTGATGGAAGGCCCGGGCGGCCTGTATTGTTCTGCTCGTTCGCGAGGGAAACCTCGTCGACGCCCGGGCGATTAGCTCAGTGGGAGAGCGCTTCGTTCACACCGAAGAGGTCACTGGTTCGAACCCAGTATCGCCCACCGGGATCAAGAACCGGGCCGCCAAAAAGCGGCCCGGTTCTTTTTGTTGGAGAACACGGCACCGGGAATTCCGTCCGGCGCCTTTGCCGGTCGCTCCGGAATTGCTGATGAGGGATCAGGCCGCGGCGGGGAGTTCGGGACGCAGCGGCCAATGCGGATCAACGGTTTCGGGGTTGCCGCTGCGGGCGAACCAGGCCTGCAGCCCGCGCGCCTGGGCGGCGTACCAGAGCGCCTGGCGGGTGTGCAGCTCCGCCGGCTGCAGCCCCTCCAGGCGGTCCGCGTAGCGGTGCCCCAGCGCCCGGACGACGTGCAGCGCGGCGAGCGCGTCGGCGGCCGCCTCATGGGCGTCCGTCAGCTCGACCTCGTAGTGCGCGCACAGGTCGGTGAGCGTACGGCGGCCCTTGCGGTAGCGGTCCAGGTGTTTGTCGAGGACGTGGGGATCGAGGATGCGCAGCGGATGGGCGCCCAGGTAGGCGCCGAGCGAGCTGGCGCGGTGCCGCTTCAACTCGCGTTCCAGGAGGGTGAGATCGAACGGGGCGTTCATCACGACCAGCGGGCGCCCGGCCACCGACTGGGCGGCCAGGGCGCGCGCGACCTCCTCCAGCACCGGCGCGGGCCAGCGGCCGTGCAGCGCGAGATGGTCGGCCGTCAGGCCGTGTACCGCCGTGGCGGCCTCGGGTATCTCGACGCCCGGGTTGATCAGCCAACGGGTGATCCGGGGCGCGGAACGCGGTGTCTCCTGGACCACCAGGGCGGCGGAGACGATGCGGTCGCGCTCGACATCGATCCCCGTGGTCTCGGTGTCGAAGGCGGCAAGTGGACCGTCATACCAGCACGGCATCATCCCAACTCCTCGCGCTCGTACAGGGGATGACATGCGCGCCACCCGAGCTGGTGATACCCGAGCCGCGCGGTGGTCGAACCGTCTTTGTTTGCGGACCACTTGACGCGGAGACAACCAGAGGGACGGGCCGACGCGCTCCGCCTTCTCCCCGTCATCCACTCACATCGATCGGCACAGCCCGGAAGGCACCCCCGCGATGACGCTCGCGCAGCCCGAACCGGGCGGGCTGCTGCCCCAGCTGACCACACCGCAGCGCGGCGGACTCGCCACCACGGCCTGCATGGAGACCCTCCAGGTGGGCTATCTGCACGCGGTCGCCGCCGCCTCCGGATGTTCGCTGGCGCAGCCCTTCCCGGACAACGGAATCGACTGGCACGTCAGCCATGGCGCGCCCGGCCACACCGTCGACGACGAAGTCACCATCAAGGTGCAGCTCAAGTGCACCTACCAGACCGCACCCCGCCCGCCGGGGCCGACCTTCGCCTTCACGCTCGACAACGACCATCTGGTGAAGCTGGCCCGTACGCCCGTATCGGTACACAAGATCCTGGTCGTGATGCTGGTCCCACGGACCCAGGAGGACTGGCTGCGGGCCGGCCACGACCGTCTCGAACTGCGGCACTGCTGCTACTGGATCAATCTGGCCGGCCATCCGGTGACCGGCCGGCGCAGGACCACCGTGCGGATCCCGACCGCGCGGATCTTCGACGACCGAGCGCTCTGCGAGATCATGACGCGGGTCGGGGCGGGAGGGAGACCCTGATGTACCGGCCGACCGACGAATACGATGCGCGGCTCCTGGATCCCGCGCAGCTCGATCCGGCGGTGCTCAGCGCGCTGCTGGCCCGGCACGGCTGGCGGCGCCGGGGCGGGGCCGCGGGCCACTACGCCCGGTGGACGCCGCCCGGCGGGGCCGGCGGCACCAGCCTGCTGGTGCCGCACGACCGCCGCTTCCCCGACAGCGGGGAGCTGCTCGCGGAGGCGCTGGCGGCGCTGGCGCAGAGCTCCTCGTCCTCCGCCCGCGAGGTGCTGGTGGGGCTCGCGGTGCCCAGCGACGAGGTGCGCTGGGAGCGCGAGGTCCCCGACGGCGGCTCGGGGGCCGCGTACTGGATCGCGCAGGAACAGCTGCGCGGCGCGGCCCGCTCGATGCTGATCGCCGGGGCGCTGGGGACGTACGGCCGGGCCGGCTACTACGGCGCCCGGCACAAACGGCAGGCCGAGGGGTTCATGGGCGAGGTGCTGGTCGGTCCGGCGGCGGCCGGGCGCCGGCTGACCGCGTTCGTCCCGGTGCACGGCGGGCGCAGTGCGGTCGCCGGGCTGCAGCGGGCGCTGCACGCGGTCCGCGACGCCACCGACTACCAGCGGGCCACCGGCGGTATGGAGGCCTACGACGCGGCCGTCGAGCTGGGGGTCTGCCATGAGCTGGTCCAGGCACTGATCGCGCTGGTGCGGGACGCGGAGGGGGTGCGGATCGCGGTCGAGTGGTCGCCGGGGGCCGGGGTCCCGGCAGGCTGCCCGGCCCGCCCCGAGCCGGTGGAGTTCTCGCCCGGCGATCTGCCCGCGCTGCAGCAGGCCGCCCAGCGTTACGTCCGCGATGAGCCGTCGCTGCCGGTCCGGGTGACCGGCGCGGTGATACGGCTGCGCAGGGAGCGGCCGGGCGGGCCCGGCACGGCGCGGCTGCGGGTGATCACCGGGGCGGATGTGGTCCAGGTGCGGGTCGCGCTGGGGGAGGAGGACTACCGCATCGCCGGGCATGCGCACCTGGTGGGACTGCCCATCCGGGTGAGCGGGCGGCTGGAGAGCCGGGGCGGGTTCCGCCGGATCACCGGCGGCCGTGATGTCACGCCCGTACAGGTCGACGAGGCGGAGCGGGACCGGCTGCTGAAGTCGCTGCAGGAGAACCTCGACTTTTTCGAGGAGGCGTGCGGCGCCGAGGAATAGCGGCTTTCGAGCCGGGGTGGTGAAACCGTTTCGCGGTCGGGTCCGGTGGATCGGTACGATTCGGCTGCGCAGCAATCGCTGACGTGAAGAGACATGAGTCAGGAGAGACCGGTGTCAGACGTCCGTGTGACCGTCCAACGCGATTCCGAGCGGGAAGAACGCGTGGTGACCACGGGCACTACGGCCGCCGACCTCTTCCAGGGCGAGCGCAGCGTCGTGGCCGCGCGGGTGGCCGGAGAGCTGAAGGATCTGGCGTACGAGGTCGCCGACGGCGACGCGGTCGAGCCCGTCGAGATCACCTCCGAGGACGGTCTGAACATCCTGCGGCACTCCACCGCGCATGTGATGGCGCAGGCCGTCCAGGAGCTGTTCCCGCAGGCGAAGCTCGGCATCGGTCCGCCGATCAAGGACGGCTTCTACTACGACTTCGACGTCGAGACCCCGTTCCACCCCGACGATCTCAAGCGCATCGAGAAGAAGATGCAGGAGATCCAGAAGCGGGGGCAGAAGTTCGCGCGCCGGTCGGTCAGCGATGACGCCGCGCGCGAGGAGCTGGCCGACGAGCCGTACAAGATCGAGCTGATCGGGCTCAAGGGCTCGGCCGCGGACGCCGCCGAGGGCGCCTCCGCCGAGGTCGGCGCCGGCGAGCTGACCATCTACGACAACCTCGACGCCAAGACCGGCGAGCTGTGCTGGAAGGACCTGTGCCGCGGTCCGCACCTCCCCAGCACCCGTGCCATCCCGGCGTTCAAGCTGATGCGCTCGGCCGCCGCCTACTGGCGCGGCAGCGAGAAGAACAAGCAGCTGCAGCGGATCTACGGCACCGCCTGGCCGACCAAGGACGAGCTCAAGGCGCACCTGGAGTTCCTCGCCGAGGCCGAGAAGCGCGACCACCGCAAGCTCGGTGCGGAGCTCGACCTGTTCTCCATTCCCGAGGACATCGGTTCGGGCCTGGCGGTCTTCCACCCCAAGGGCGGCATCATCCGCCGGGTCATGGAGGACTACTCCCGCCGGCGTCACGAGGAGTCGGGGTACGAGTTCGTCTATACCCCCCACGCCACCAAGGGGAAGCTGTTCGAGAAGTCGGGCCACCTGGACTGGTACGCCGACGGCATGTACCCGCCCATGCAGCTCGACGAGGGCGTGGACTACTACCTCAAGCCCATGAACTGCCCGATGCACAACCTGATCTTCGACGCGCGCGGCCGTTCGTACCGTGAACTGCCGCTGCGCCTCTTCGAGTTCGGGACCGTGTACCGGTACGAGAAGTCGGGCGTCGTGCACGGCCTCACCCGCGCCCGCGGCTTCACCCAGGACGACGCGCACATCTACTGCACCAAGGAGCAGATGGCGGACGAGCTGGACGCCACGCTCACCTTCGTCCTCGACCTGCTGCGCGATTACGGTCTGACCGACTTCTACCTGGAGCTCTCCACCAAGGACCCGGAGAAGTTCGTCGGCTCGGACGAGGCATGGGAGGAGGCCACCGAGACGCTGCGGAAGGTGGCCGAGAAGCAGGGGCTGCCGCTGGTCCCGGACCCGGGCGGCGCCGCGTTCTACGGCCCGAAGATCTCCGTGCAGACCAAGGACGCCATCGGCCGTACGTGGCAGATGTCGACCGTCCAGCTGGACTTCAACCTGCCGGAGCGGTTCGACCTGGAGTACACCGCGGCCGACGGCACCAAGCAGCGTCCGGTGATGGTCCACCGCGCGCTGTTCGGTTCCATCGAGCGGTTCTTCGCGGTGCTGCTGGAGCACTACGCGGGTGCGTTCCCGGCATGGCTGGCGCCGGTCCAGGCGACCGGTATCCCGATCGGCGATGCGCATGTCCCGTATCTGCAGGACTTCGCCGCACAGGCGAAGGCCAAGGGGCTGCGGATCGAGGTGGACTCCTCGTCGGACCGGATGCAGAAGAAGATCAGGAACGCGCAGAAGGCCAAGGTCCCGTTCATGATCATCGCCGGTGACGAGGACGTCGCCAACGGCGCGGTCTCCTTCCGCTACCGCGACGGGTCGCAGAAGAACGGCATTCCGCGCGACGAGGCGATCGCCGAGATCCTCGACGTCGTGGAGCGTCGCGCCCAGGTGTGACGCCCGCCAGGTGAGCAACAGGGCCCCGGAGAGCGACCGCTCTCCGGGGCTCCGTCATGTCTCGCCCTCCTGCCGGAAGCGGCGCAGCAGCCAGGAGGAGAAGGAGCCCACCACCGCACCGACCAGCGCCACCCCGACGAACATCAGCGCCACCGCGACCACCCGGCCGCGCGCGGTGACGGGGGTGGCATCGCCGTACCCCGTCGTCGTCAGCGTCGAGCAGGCCCACCACACCGCGTCGCCGAAGGTGTGGATGTTCGCGCCCGGGGCGGACCGCTCGTCGTGGTAGACGGCCAGGCTGGCGGCGAAGCCCAGCAGCAGCGAGGTGAGCCCGGTGTACGCCATCACCCGCGCTTCGAGGACGAGCCGCGGGTGGTCCCGGCGCCGCTGCATCCGCTCGTGCATGTCGATGATCCGCAGCGGCCGCAGCAGGGGCAGTACGGTCACGATCAGATCCAGCCAGCGGGTGCGCAGAAAGTGCCGCCGGTCGTTGCTGAACGCCAGCCGCGCCAGATATTCGACGACGAAGAAGCTCCAGCTGACGACGGTGACCAGCTCCCACCAGGTCCGCCAGCCGGGGGAGAGGCCGGGGACCAGGACCCGTACCGCGTAGGAGGTGAGGAAGAGGAGGGAGGCGGCAAGGAGATACGGCTGGGCGCTTCGCTCCCAGTCCCACAGCCGCTGCTCCCTGTCCACCGGCTCAGCATCGCGGAGCGGGCTACGGTATGCGCCCCAACGACACGGCGCCAACGGGCGAAGCCATATGCTGGCCCGTATGACAAGCGAGCCGGAGCAGCAGATCGGAGTCGGGACGCAGGACGCCTTCCAGCGCCTGTGGACGCCCCACCGGATGGCTTACATCCAGGGTGAGAACAAGCCGACCGGCCCGGGTGCCGGCGACGGCTGTCCGTTCTGCACGATCCCCGCGAAGTCGGACGAGGACGGCCTCGTGATCGCGCGCGGCGAGCATGTCTACGCGGTGCTGAACCTGTACCCGTACAACGGCGGTCACCTCATGATCGTCCCGTTCCGGCACGTCGCCGACTACACGGAGCTGGACGTACCGGAGACCGCGGAGCTGGCCGAGCTGACGAAGCGGGCGATGACCGCGCTGCGCACCGCCTCCGGGGCGCACGGCTTCAACATCGGGATGAACCAGGGCACCGTCGCCGGCGCCGGGATCGCGGCCCATCTCCACCAGCATGTCGTCCCGCGCTGGGGCGGCGACACCAACTTCATGCCGGTGGTCGGGCACACCAAGGTGCTGCCCCAACTCCTCGCCGACACACGGACGATGCTCGCGGACGCCTGGCCCGCGTAGAGCGCCTCCGGTCTCGTCCGGGGCCGGTGGCCGAGGCGACACGCACCCGAATGAATCGGACAGATCGCACTAATCCGGATTAGTTGCCTCTCTAATGGGGTGGTGACTTCCCTAGACCGTCGCTCCGTGCTGCGCGCGGCCGCCTCGGCCGCGGCCGCCGGTGCGCTGGTGTCGGGCTGCGACCCGCACCGGGACGAGGACGCCGGCGCCGTACGGTCCGCCGGCGGGCCGAGCGCTTCCCCTGCGGGCCAGGCCCCACCCGTCCGGGCACACGCCGCCCGGCCACCGACCAGGGTGCCCGGCCTGCCCGTACAGATCGCCCACGGGCCGCGGCGGGGGCATGCGGTCGCGCTGACCTTCCACGGCAGGGGCGACCCCAAGATGGCGACCGCCCTCCTCGGCGAGGCCGAGCGGGCCGGGGCCAAGGTCACCGTGCTCGCCATCGGCGACTGGCTCGACGCGCAGCCCGCGATGGCCCGCCGGATCCTCGACGGCGGCCATGAGCTGGGCAATCACACCATGCACCACCGCAACATCTGCGCCCTCCCGGCCGCCGAGGCCTACGCCGAGATCACCCGGTGCGCCGACCGGCTGCGCGCCCTCACCGGAACCATCGGCAGCTGGTTCCGTCCCTCGCAGACCCAGCGGGCCACGGACCTGGTGACCGCCCTGGCCCGCAAGGCCGGCTATCCGCACGTCCTGTCCTACGACGTCGACTCCCTCGACGCGAGCGACCCCGGAGCCCCGGCCGTCCGGCGCACGGTCCTGGACGCGGTCGAGCCGGGCTCGGTCGTGAGCCTCCACCTCGGGCACGCCGGCACGGTGGCGGCGCTGCCCCCGATCCTCGACGGCCTCCGCCGACGCGGTCTGCGCGCGGTGACGACAACGGAGCTAGTGACCTGATGGCTGACCGGAACCGTACCCACGACCGTCCCCGTCTCCGCGCGCGCCACCGGGCCGCGCTGCTCGCCGTGGCCTGCGCGCTGGTGGCGGCGGGCTGTGGCGGCGGCGAGAGCGAACCGGCCGGGCACAGCCCGCGGCCGGTCGAACGCGCGCCGGTCAACGCCGCCAAGCCGGGCCTGCCCGGGATGCCGCCGCTGCTGGACGAGCACGACCTCTACGCGGCGGACCGGCCGGGCCGGCTGGCGCCGCAGGTCAAGGACTTCCCCTCGCGGATCTATGTCCCCAACACCGGCTCCGACACGGTCAGCGTCATCGACCCGAAGACCTACAAGGTCATCGAGACCATTCCGGTGGGCGTACAGCCGCAGCACGTCGTGCCGTCCTGGGACCTGAAGACGCTCTGGGTCAACAACAACCGGGGGCACGACCTCACCCCCATCGACCCCGCCACCGGCAAGGCCGGCAAGCCCGTCAAGGTCCACGACCCGTACAACCTCTACTTCACGCCCAACGGGAAGTACGCCATCGTGATGGCCTCGATGGACCGGCAGTTGGTCTTCCGCGACCCGCACACCATGGAGATCCGCAGGACGCTGCCGGTCAACTGCGGCGGCGTCAACCACGCCGACTTCTCGCCGGACGGGCGGTACTTCATCGTCTCCTGCGAGTTCTCCGGTGAGCTGCTCAAGGTCGACACCGAGAAGATGAAGGTCATCGGCAAGGAGAAGCTGCCGTTCGAGGGGGCGATGCCGCAGGACGTGAAGATCTCCCCGGACGGCAAGACCTGGTACATCGCCGACATGATGGCCGACGGCATCTGGATCCTGAACGGCGACACCTTCGCCCAGCCCAAGCTCATGCCGACCGGCAAGGGTGCCCACGGCCTCTACGTCAGCCGCGACTCGCGCTACATGTACGTCTCCAACCGCGGCGAGGGCTCCATCTCCCGGCTCGACCTCAGGACCGGTGCGCTCGTCGACAAGTGGCACATCCGCGGCGGCGGCAGCCCCGACATGGGCGGCCTGTCCACCGACGGCAAGGTCCTGTGGCTGTCCGGCCGCTACAACTCCGAGGTCTACGCGCTGGACACCCGTACCGGCAAAACCCTGGCCAAGATCCGCGTCGGCCAGGGCCCGCACGGGCTGGCGGTCTACCCACAGCCGGGGCGCTACTCCCTGGGGCACACGGGCATCTTCCGCTAGCCCGTGAGCCCCACTGGGCGGATGAGGCCTAGGCGGGCCTAGGCGTTGTACTCGTCCGCCTTCTGCGGCTCCACTCCCTGGACCATGCCGCTGAGCACCAGGGACCGGTTGGTGAAGCGCTCGGTGTCCACGCCGTTCTCCTTGAGGACGCTCATCGCGGCGGCGTGGACCGAGCGCAGCACCGGGGTCGCGGCACGCAGCGCGTCATCGGCCATGAAGCGGTGGCGCCAGGGCTTGTCGGCCCAGACGTGCCGCAGGCCGAACGGCTCGGGGAGGGTCAGATTGCCGCCGAGGAAGTCCAGGACCGGCGGGAACCAGGTCAGCGGGGCGCGCGCGGCGAGCCGGACCACCTCTTGCGGCTCGATGAGCGGGAGGTGCTGGGTCTTGGTCTCCCAGAACTTGACGACCTTGGCGACGTCCTTGGTCTTGGGCTCGGGCTTGGTCGTGAACAGGCCGTTGACCGGGCCGAGGGCGTGGCCGGTCACTTCGATGCGCAGGGTCTCGTGCAGCACCGTGACGGTGATCATCAGGGTGATCACCAACTGGCCGTCCCACAGGACGAACTGGACGCCGAGGTAGTGACGGTTGCCGCTGCCGAACTGCTGCTCGTTGCAGATCCGCTCTATCTCGTGCCCGCGGATCTGGTACGCCTGCACATGGGTGCCCTCGGGGCGGGTGACGGCGGCGGCCTTCTCCCCGACCGACGAGACGATCCAGTGGCGTACGGACGGCGCAGGGAATCCGCCGGTGTGCAGCGGACTGCGCTCCAGCAGCCGCAGCTTGTCGTGGATCGCCCGGATGACGTCCCAGCTGCGGAACGGGTGGATCTCGCTGCCTTCCTGCGCCGGCGTGAGCTCCTCCGCGAGCTGCCAACTGCCCCAGCGCGTACCCATGCCGAGTATGCCCTTGGGGCCGGCGTAGAAGACCACGTTGCTGCTCTGCTCGGCGGAGATTTTGGCGAGATTCTGCCGGAGGGTTTCGGCGGCGATCTGGTTCGGGTCCTGGGGCACCGCCTCGGGGATCTTCGCGGCCACGCCGCCGCCCTCGAGCAGCCCCTTCCACGACTCCCGCATGGCCACCGCGGTCTTCTCGCAGATCTGCTTGGCCAGCCACCAGCCGATCATCGGGGCGACGACCATGGCGCGGGCGTACATCGGCCAGAAGCCGTTGAACGGCAGCTTGATCATGAAGAACACGGCGAGGACGCCCAGCACCGTCAGCAGCAGTCCGCCGATCAGGGACAGGCCCTTGCCCGCACCGTCCTTGGCGAGCATCTTCCGCAGCTGGAAGACACCCAGCCACAGCAGCACACCGGGCAGGAACAGCAGTCCGAACAGCACCATCAGCAGCGTCAGCTTGGCGTCCCGCTGCTTGCGCACGCGGGTCGCGGACAGACAGTGCTCGACGATGGTCTGCGGCTCGGTCCCGAAGGACTGGATGAGCGCGGCGCGCCCCCCGCCGAGCATCCGCACCTGCACCGCACGCGAGAACGCCTCGCCGAGATTGGGCGCGAACAGCGACAGCTTGGGCTTCTTGATCGCGGACTTGCCGGAGTCGGAGTCGGCCTTGGAGATATCGGCGAGCGGGCTGTCACGGTAGGCGGCCGAGGCCAGCGCCTGGGTCGCCGCCGTCTGCCCGGCGCTCCCCGAGAGCGGGACCTGAGCCCCGGGACTGAAGTCAAAGCCGTCTGCCACTACCGCCCCCCACACCGCACGCATCCGATGATGCGGCTCTTCCCGACTTCCGCCGACGGCACACCTGCTGAGGGCCGGTGTTCGAGCCCGTGACCTCGTGTCCTGCCGTCGCCCCCGGTTCAACGGCAGGCACTCAGCGTACAGCCGCCGTCCAGCCCGGGGGAGTTGAGCTGGACAGCGACCGCTCCAACGGCTGATCCGCCGTTAACTATGCGCCGTTCTCGGCCTGTTCCCGCCACTTGTCGGCGAGCGGCGGCGGCATCGGCTCATGCCGCAGGTGAGCGCGGGAGAACCGCCCGGTGCCGTGGGAGAGGGAGCGAAGATCGATGGCGTACCGGTCGATCTCGATCTCGGGCACCTCGGCCCGCACCACGGTGCGGCCCGCCCCTGACTGCTCCGTACCCACGACCCGGCCGCGGCGCCCCGACAGATCGCTCATCACCTGGCCGACGAAATCGTCCGGAACCATCACGCTCACCTCGGACACCGGTTCGAGGAGTTCGATCCGGACGTCGCCGGCGGCCTCGCGCAGCGCCAGCGCGCCCGCCATCTGGAACGCGGCGTCCGAGGAGTCGACCGAGTGCGCCTTGCCGTCGAGCAGCGTGACGCGGATGTCGACGAGCGGATGTCCGGCGGCGACCCCGCGCTCGGCCTGGGCGCGTACGCCCTTCTCCACGGAGGGGATGAACTGCCGGGGCACCGCGCCGCCCACGACCTTGTCCACGAACTCGATGCCGGAGCCGCCCGGGAGCGGTTCGATCTCGATCTCGCAGATCGCGAACTGGCCGTGGCCGCCGGACTGCTTCACATGGCGCCCGCGGCCCGCTGCGGGGGCGCCGAAGGTCTCCCGCAGCGACACCTTGTGCGCGACCGTGTCCACCTGGACGCCGTAGCGGGCCCGCAGCCGTTCCAGTGCGACATCGACATGTGCCTCGCCCAGGCACCACAGGACCACCTGATGGGTGTCCTGATTGTGCTCCAGGCGCATCGTCGGATCCTCCGCGACCAGGCGGGCAAGGCCCTGCGACAGCTTGTCCTCGTCGGCCTTGCTGTGTGCCTGGATGGCGACCGGAAGCAGCGGGTCCGGCATCGTCCAGGGCTCCATCAGCAGCGGGCTGCCCTTGCCGGACAGGGTGTCGCCGGTCTCGGCGCGGGTCAGCTTCGCCACACAGGCCAGATCGCCGGCGATGGCCTTGGGCAGTGGGCGCTGCTGCTTGCCGAACGGGGTGGACAGCGCGCCGACCCGCTCGTCGACGTCGTGGTCCTCGTGCCCCCGGTCCTGCAGCCCGTGGCCGGATACATGCACCGTCTCGTCCGGGCGCAGGGTGCCGGAGAAGACGCGGACGAGGGAGATCCGGCCGACGTACGGGTCGGAGGAGGTCTTGACCACCTCGGCCGCGAGCGGGCCTGCGGGGTCACAGCTCAGCGCCGGGCGCGCGGCGCCGTCCGGGCTGGTCACGGCGGGTGCCTCGCGCTCCGCGGGGGTCGGGAAGCCGCCGCTGATCAGTTCCAGCAGCTCCACGGTGCCCAGCCCCTGCTTGGAGCCCTCGGCGGCCGGGGCCGCGGCCAGCACGGGGTGGAACGTGCCGCGGGCGACCGCCGTCTCCAGGTCCCCGATGAGGGTCTTGAGATCGATCTCCTCGCCGCCGAGGTAGCGGTCCATCAAGGACTCGTCCTCGCTCTCGGCGATGATCGCCTCGATGAGGCGGTTGCGGGCCGCCTCGATCTGCGGCAGCTCGTCCTCCGTCGGTGCGCGTTCGGTGCGCTCGCCGGAGGAGTAGTCGAAGACCCGTTGGGTGAGCAGGCCGATCAGGCCGTGTACGGGGGAGTGGCCGTCGGCGCCCGGTGTTCCGTACAGCGGGAGGTAGAGGGGGACGACGGCGTCCGGGTCCTCGCCGCCGAACGAGGTCCGGCAGAGCTCGGTCATCTCGTCGAAGTCGGCGCGGGACGCCTCCAGGTGCGTGACGACCAGCGCGCGCGGCATGCCGACGGCCGCGCACTCGTCCCAGACCATCCGGGTCGCGCCGGCCACGCCGTCAGCCGCCGAGACAACGAAAAGGGCCGCGTCCGCTGCGCGCAGACCGGCCCTGAGTTCCCCGACGAAATCGGCGTATCCGGGGGTGTCCAAGATATTGATCTTGACTCCGCCCCAGTCCACCGGGACCAGGGAGAGCTGTACGGAGCGTTGCTGGCGGTGCTCGATCTCGTCGTAGTCGGACAGACAGCCGCCGTCCTCGACCCGGCCCGCCCGGTTGACCGCGCCGGATGCCAGCGCGAGGGCCTCGACCAAGGTGGTCTTCCCCGATCCGCTGTGGCCGACCAGCACCACATTCCGCAGGGACGTGGGCTGGCCGGCCGTTGATGCCCTGCCGGCGGCTCCTGGGTGTGTACTCGGTTTCTCGCTCATGTGTCTCGCCTCCAGGTCGACACTTTGCGGTGATTCGAGCTTTCCACCGAGGTCATGATGCGTCCATACATGGCGCACGGAGCCGGTGCTCCCAAGGGTCCTGTGGCACCGCCCGTGGAGCCCCCGGGCGCGCCCCCGGGCGCGCGAGGGCGTCCCCGAGCCGTGGGATGCACTCTGCGCCGCGATGCGTTCGTGGTGGCCCAAGACCTCCTGGCTACGATGGGCCAGCCGGTGGCCCCTTGACCTCGCGGCCCGTATCGACCTCCGGGAAGGCCATGCTGAACAAGTACGCGCGTGCATTCTTCACGCGTGTTCTCACGCCGTTCGCCGCCCTGCTCATCCGTATCGGCGTCAGCCCGGACGCGGTCACTCTCGTCGGGACCGGAGGCGTGGTGGCCGGCGCCCTGGTCTTCTACCCGCTGGGCGAATTCTTCTGGGGCACGATCGTCATCACCCTGTTCGTCTTCTCCGACCTGGTCGACGGCAACATGGCGCGGCAGCTGGGGCGCTCCAGCCGTTGGGGGGCTTTTCTCGACTCCACCCTCGACCGGGTCGCCGACTCGGCGATCTTCGGTGCTCTCGCCCTGTGGTACGCGGGGCGCGGCGACAGTCTGATGCTCTGTGCGATGGCGATCTTCTGCCTCGCCAGCGGCCAGGTGGTCTCGTACACCAAGGCGCGCGGCGAGGCCATCGGGCTGCCGGTGAACGTCAACGGTCTGGTGGAGCGCGCCGAGCGGCTGGTCATCACGCTGGTCGCCTGCGGGTTGTCGGGTCTGCACGCCTTCGGGGTACCCGGCGTCGAGATTCTGCTGCCGATCGCCCTGTGGATCGTCGGCGTCGGCAGCGTCGTCACCCTCGGGCAGCGCGTGGTGACGGTACGACGGGAGTCGGCCGAGGCCGATGCCATGGCACAAGGGGGAAACAGCGCATGAGTCCAGGCAGGACCCGCCGGCCGCGGTTCGACACCGGCAAACTGACGGATGCGCTCTACGCGCTGGGCTGGAGCACCGTCAAGAAACTGCCCGAGGGCGCCGCCGTACGGCTCGGCCGCCGGATCGCCGACATGGTCTGGAAGCGCCGCGGCAAGGGCGTCCTGCGGCTGGAGGCGAACCTCGCCCGGGTCGTCCCGGACGCCACACCGCAGCGGCTCGCCGAGCTCTCCCGGGCCGGGATGCGCTCGTACATGCGCTACTGGATGGAGTCCTTCCGGCTGCCGGCCTGGAGCAAGGACCGGATAAGGACCGGCTTCGTGCCCGAGGACGTGCACCATCTGGAGGAGGGACTCAAGAGCGACCGCGGCGTCGTCCTCGCGCTGCCGCACATGGGCAACTACGACCTCGCCGGTGCCTGGGTCACCACCAAACTCGGTGTCCCCTTCACCACCGTCGCCCAGCGTCTCAAGCCGGAATCCCTCTACGACCGCTTCGTCGCCTACCGAGAGGGCCTGGGCATGGAGGTGCTGCCGCACACCGGCGGCTCCGCCTTCGGCACGCTCGCCCGGCGGCTGCGGGCCGGTGGCCTGGTCTGCCTGGTCGCCGACCGTGATCTGTCCGCCTCCGGGATAGAGGTCAAGTTCTTCGGAGAGGCCACGAAGATGCCGGCCGGCCCGGCGGTGCTCGCCCTCCAGACCGGTGCCATGCTGCTGCCCGTCACGCTCTGGTACGACGACACCGCTGTGATGCGCGGCCGCATCTACCCGGAGATCGAGGCACCGGAGACCGGCACCCGCGCCGAGCGGGCCGCCCAGATGACCCAGGCGCTCGCCGACGCGTTCGCCTCCGGCATCGCCGACCACCCCGAGGACTGGCACATGCTGCAGCGGCTCTGGCTCGCCGACCTGGAGCCGCGCGAGGAGTCCGGCGCACCGGGCGGCCCCGAGGCGTCCGGAACGGAGACCGCGTGAAGATCGGCATCGTCTGCCCGTACGCCTGGGACGTCCCCGGCGGCGTGCAGTTCCACATCCGGGACCTGGCCGACCATCTGATCCGGCTCGGCCACGAGGTCTCCGTCCTCGCCCCCGCGGACGACGAGACCCCCCTGCCGCCGTACGTCGTCTCCGCCGGCCGCGCCGTCCCCGTCCCGTACAACGGCTCGGTCGCCCGGCTCAACTTCGGGTTCCTCTCCGCGGCCCGGGTGCGCCGCTGGCTGCAGCACGGCGCCTTCGACGTCATCCACATCCACGAACCGGCCTCGCCCTCGCTCGGTCTGCTCGCCTGCTGGGCGGCACAGGGCCCGATCGTGGCGACGTTCCACACCTCCAACCCGCGCTCGCGGGCCATGATCGCCGCGTATCCGATCCTGCAGCCCGCCCTGGAGAAGATCAGCGCACGCATCGCGGTGAGCGAATACGCCCGCCGCACGCTCGTCGAGCACCTCGGCGGCGATGCCGTGGTCATCCCCAACGGCGTGGATGTCGACTTCTTCGCCTCGGCCGGGCCCAAGGCCGAGTGGCAGGGCAAAACGATCGGCTTCATCGGCCGGATCGACGAACCGCGCAAGGGCCTGCCGGTCCTGATGAAGGCGCTGCCCGCGATCCTGGCCGAGGTACCGGACGCCCGGCTGCTGGTCGCCGGACGCGGCGACGAGGAGGAGGCGGTCGCGGCGCTGCCCGCCGAGATGCGCTCCCGGGTCGAGTTCCTCGGCATGGTCAGCGACGAGGACAAGGCCCGGCTGCTGCGCAGCGTCGATGTCTACGTCGCGCCCAACACGGGCGGCGAGTCCTTCGGCATCATCCTCGTCGAGGCGATGTCGGCCGGGGCACCCGTGCTGGCCAGCGACCTCGACGCCTTCGCCCAGGTCCTGGACCAGGGCGAGGCCGGTGAACTGTTCACCAACGAGGACGCGGACGCCCTGGCCACGGCCGCGGTACGCCTCCTCGGCGACCCCGCACGCCTCGCGGAGCTGCGCGAACGCGGCACCCGCCATGTACGCCGCTTCGACTGGTCCACCGTCGGCGCCGACATCCTCGCCGTCTACGAAACGGTCACCACCGGCGCCGCCTCGGTGGCCACCGATGAACGGATGGGGCTACGGGCCCGGCGTTGGCTGGCCAAGGATTGACGTTCCGCTGCGCTTTGCCTTGCTTCCCACGTTTTTGGCTGTCCCGCCGTGGTGGTTGTTCGCCGTTGCGCCTGCGGCGGGCGGGGTCCGCTGCGCGGGGCTGTGGGTGCGGTGACGGACCTCCGGGGCCGGTGTGTGGGACTGCTTCGCTTTACGTCCCACACACCGGCCCCTCCGGCCCGTCCCCTCCCGTGAGTGGAGAAAGTGAACGTGGGTGGGGGCGGGCCACCGACGTGGCCGTTTCCAAGTGATCTACGAGGCGCGCCGGACCCTCCACGAGCACCCCCACCGGCCTTCCCTCACCCC
>NZ_JBSHAW010000020.1:0-108655 GCF_053611685.1 Streptomyces sp. NPDC054786
GGCGCGGTGGAAACCCCGGGCGCCCGGCCGGTCCGGGCGGGCCGAGGCCGTGCCCGTTACGCGTGGGGGCCGACGCTGACCGTTCCGATCGTGAGCTCGGCGGTCCCCTCCAGCACGAACGCCAGCCGCTCCACCTGTGTGTCGAGCTCCGCGCGCTGCGCGGTCGTCAAAGGGGTGCTCGGCTCGACGGTGACGGCCAGCCGGCGGCCGGACCGCCGCTGGTGCCAGACGCCGCTGACCACGCCGTCGACCAGCAGGACCGGATAGTTGCCGGCCTGGCCGCTCGGGGTCAGCGCCCGCTGCGCCATGGCTCCCGGGTAGAGCCGGTCACGGGGCCGGCAGGCCACCACATAGGCGTCGAAGTACGGCAACAGCCGCACCCCGCACGGTGGTTCGGCGGGCGTTTCGGTGTCGCCCGCGTTCACCCAGGCCGCCGTGCCCTCCAGATCGACGCGCTGGAGCGCACCGGCCAGGGACTCGAACAGCTCGGTGGCCCAGCGAGGTGAGACATTGAGCCACTGCGCGAAGTTCTGCGGAGTCGCCGGGCCGTAGGCGTGCAGATACCGCTCCACGAGCCGGGCCAGCGCCGCCGTGCCCTCCGTGGGGCGGCCACCGGTCAGATGCTGCGGGTGGGTGTACGTCACCTTGCGGCCGCGGTTCGGGCCGAAGCACAGCTGCCCGCGGTGCGAGGCGAGGGTGATGGCCTGCCGCCAGCGCGGCCACATCCCCTGGAAGGCGGGCATGACCAGGTCGCCGGCCCAGGGGCCGGTGGCGGCGATGACGGCCTCGCTGAGCTCGTCGACGGTCAGTTCGGCGTCCCGCAGGGCCGCGCCGATGGCCGCGATGACCTCTTCCGTCTGCTCGGGGCTCATCCGGACGTCTTTGGTGAACGGGCTGGGCGAGGGCGGCAGCGCGGTCAGGGCGCCCACCCACATCGGCAGTTCGGCCGCCGGCAGCAGATGGACGGTGCCCCGCGGCCCGTACATCTTGATCAGCCCGGCCTCGTCCCACAGCGCCTTGCGCACCACGCTCCGGGTGATGCCCTCGCCCCGCATGCCGAGGGAGAGTTCGGCGGCGCTCAGCACCTGGGCATGCGCACCGCACAGGGCGCCGACGATCCCCGCGGGGTCCAGATGCGGTGACGGCGCGGCGAGGGCGCTGCGCTCCAGACGCCGGGCGGAGACCGCGGGCCACCGCATCCGCACGGCGTCGCGGGTGGTGTCGCTCATCAGTGATCACTTCCTTGTTCCTGGCGGCGCCGTCCCCGGCGGCGGACGGACTGGTGAACCTACCCATGGATACTCGTGGTCGGCTCGACCGGCACTCCCCTCGCGGGTCCGGATCCCGGCGCAGCACGACGGCCGGCCCGTGGGCACCGGAAGGGGCCACGGGCCGGCCCGGTCGGGCGCGGCGGCGGGGTGTCAGCCGACGGTGGGTGTCGGTTCGTTCGTGGCCGGCACGGCCTCGTCGCGCAGCGCCGGGGAGTCGTCGGGCGACGAGGTGCCGGAGGCGGCGGCCGGGTCCTCGGCGGCGTCCTCGGCGGGCGCCGCGAACTGGGCCTGAGCGGCCTTCGGCAGGGCGAACATCAGCAGGAACGCCAGCGCCATACCGCCGATCACCCACCACAGCGAGTGGGTGAACGCCGTGATGAAGGGGGTACCGCCGGTCGGCGCCGGCTGGCCGGCGTCGTCCACGACGTTGAAGAAGGCCACCGACGTCAGCCCCAGGCCCAGGGACAGACCCACCTGGTTGATCGTGTTGATGAGGCCGGATGCGGACCCGGCGTGCTGACCGGGCACTTCGGACAGCACCGCGCTGGTCAGCGGCGCCATGATCATGCCGAGGCCGCAGCCGCCCACGACCAGGGGGACGGCGATCTGCGCCGGTGTGACCCCGGTTCCCTGCTGGTGGGCGATCCAGCCGTAGAGGCCCAGTCCGACGATCATCAGCAGCGCCCCGGCCTGCAGCACCTTGCGGCCGAACCGCGGTACGAGCTTCGGCACGGCGACCATGGCGACACCGGCCATGGTCGCGCCGAACAGCAGGCTCGTCAGCGCGGCCCGCAACGGCGTCCAGCCCAGGCCGACCTGCATGTAGAGCGCGCCGGTGAGGGAGAACAACCCGAAGGAGGTACCGAAGGTCAGCTGGACGGCGATGCCGGCCGCAAAGCTCCGGATCCGGAACAGCGAGAGCTCCAGCAGCGGGGAGGCATTCTTGCGGACCTTGGTGCGCTGGTGCAGGACGAACAGCACGAACATGACGATGCTGCCGGCCATGGAGGCCAGGCACCAGGCCGGCCAGCCCAGGTCGCGGCCGCGGGTGAGCGGGAAGAGCAGCATGAACAGCGCGAGCGTGACGAGCGTGACGCCGACCAGGTCCAGGCGTGGCGCGCTGGGCGCCTTGGACTCACGGACGAAGCGGTGGCCGAGGACCAGACCGGCGATCCCGATCGGCAGATTGACCAGGAAGATCGGGCGCCATTCGAGGCCGAAGAGGTTCCACTCGGTCAGCAGGGCGCCGATGACCGGGCCGGAGACCGCCCCGATGCCGCAGACGGCACCGAACATCCCGAAGACCTTGCCGCTCTCCTCCGGAGCGAAGGTGACATGGATGATCGACAGCACCTGCGGCACCATCATCGCGGCCATCCCGCCCTGCAGCACACGGGAGATGATCAGCATGTCCGGGCCGGTCGCCAGCCCCGACAGCGCGGACGCCAGGGTGAAGCCGGCCATGGCGAGCAGGAAGACTTTCTTGCGTCCGAAGATGTCGCCGAGCCGGCCACCGGTGACCAGGCCGATGGCGAACGCGAGCGTGTAGCCTGCCGCGATCCACTGAACGGCAGTGTAGGTAGCATGGATGTCCCGCTGGATGCTCGGAATCGCGATGTTGATGATCGTCGCGTCGAGCAGATCCAGCAGGGTAGCGGTCAGTAATACGGCCAGTGCCATCCAGCGCCGGGCATCCGCGACCGGTGCCGCTGTTTCGCGGGCGGAGCTCATGGGCCTCTCCTGATACGGGGGTTCGGGCGTGTCGACCGATCTTGCTGTACCGCGCTAGAGCCGCGCTCGGGTCTCGCCGGAGCGAGGGGTTCCGCCTCCGTCGGGCGGGGGCACGGCAGCGGACGGCGCCGGCCGCCGGACCGTGCAGACGCAGGCCTTCAGCGGCGCTCCACGGGCGTTCGAGTCCGGTCCACGACGGTGATTGCCGTCCGAGCCGGCCCGGCTCGCCGTTCCGACGCGCCCTGGAGGACGAATGGTCATCGATGCCTGCCGCATCTGCGACAACCGCACCCTGTTGCCCGTGCTCGACCTGGGCCCCTCCGCCCTCACGGGCGTCTTCCCCGCGACGCCGGATCAGCGCATCCCCACCGTCCCGCTGGAGTTGGTGATGTGCTCGCCCGACGGCTGCGGTCTGCTGCAGCTGCGGCACACCGCCGACCTGGGGCTGATGTACGGCGAGCACTACGGCTACCGCTCGGGCATCCGGCCGTTCATGATCCAGCACCTGCGCGGCAAGGTGGCGGCGATCAACGAACTGGTCGAACTCGGCCCCGGCGACCTGGTGCTGGACATCGGCAGCAACGACGGCACCCTGCTGAGCTGCTACCCCCGCAACGGCCTCGCTCTGGTCGGCATCGACCCGTCCGGGGAGAAGTTCCGCGCCTCCTACCCGCCGAACGCGGAGCTGGTCACCGACTTCTTCTCCCGGCAGGTGTTCACCGAGCGGTTCGGCGCCCGGCGCGCCAAAGCCGTCACCTCCATCGCGATGTTCTACGACCTCCCGCGCCCGCTCGACTTCATGCGCGACGTCGCCGGCATCCTCGCCGACGACGGTGTGTGGGTGATGGAGCAGAGCTATATGCCGGCCATGCTGGAGGCCACCGCCTACGACGTGGTCTGCCACGAGCACCTGGAGTACTACGCGCTGCGGCAGATCGAATGGATGGCCGAGCGCACGGGGCTCACGGTCATCGGCGCCCGGCTCACCGACGTATACGGGGGCAGCCTCTCGCTGACGCTGGCCAAGAAGGGCAGCCGGCACCCCGTCGACCACACCGCCCTTGCCGGCATCCGGGCCCACGAGCGGAAGCTGGGGCTCGACACCCCGGCCCCCTACGAGGCGTTCGCCCGGCGGGCCGTCGACTCCCGCGACCAGCTGGTGGAGTTCCTCGCGGACTCCCGCAAGGCCGGGAAGCTGACCGTCGGCTACGGCGCCTCCACCAAGGGCAATGTCATCCTCCAGTACTGCGGCCTGGGCCCCGACGACCTGCCCTGCATCGGCGAACCCAACGAGGAGAAGGCCGGCTGCTTCACCCCCGGCACCGGCATCCCGATCGTGTCCGAGGCAGACGCCAAGGCCCTCGCACCGGACCAGCTCCTCGTCCTGCCCTGGATCTACCGTGACGGCTTCATCGAGCGGGAGGCCTCCTACCTCGCGCACGGCGGAAAACTGGTCTTCCCGCTCCCGGAAATCACGGTCCTGTGAGGGCGGCAACCGCGCCGTACGCGCCGCCGGCCGTCGCTCCCACGCCCCGTCAGGGACGGTGGTGAGCCCGTGCGCACCCGAGAGCTCGCCGTGTCCGGCGCCTTCGAGTTCACCCCGGACGTCCATGCCGACCAGCGGGGACTGTTCGTCTCGCCGCTGCAGGAGGAGGCGTTCCTCGCCGCCGTCGGCCGTCCCTTCCCGGTGGCACAGACCAACCACAGCAGATCGGCCCGCGGGGTGCTGCGCGGTGTGCACTTCACCACGGCGCCACCCGGCCAGGCCAAGTACGTCCACTGCGCCCGCGGCCGGGCCCTCGATGTGGTGGTCGATCTGCGGCTGGGATCCCCGACGTTCGGCGCCTGGGACACCGTGGACATGGACGAGAGCACCTGCCGGGCCGCCTACTACCCCGAAGGCGTGGGGCACGCCTTCCTCGCCCTGGAGGACGACACCGTCATGTCGTACCTGGTGTCCACCGGCTACCGGGCCGAACGGGAGCTGGCCATCAGCCCCTTGGACAAGGAGCTCGCCCTGCCGTGGCCGGCCGGCACCGCCTTCGTCCTCTCCGACCGGGACCGCGTCGCCCCCGGCCTGGCACAGGCCACGGCCCAGGGGCTGCTGCCCCGCTATGCGGACTGCGCACGGGTCTGACGGGAGCCTCGATGACCACGACAGAACTGCCCCGCCGGGTCGCGGTCCTGGGCGCCAGCGGCTGTGTGGGCCGGCACCTGTGCGCGGCGTTCGCGGCCCGGGGGACGGAGGTCGTCGCGATCGCCCGCAGCAACGCCCCGCACCTGCGCCGCTATCCGTTCCTGCCGCTCGATCTGGCCCGGTGCACGGGGGCCGGGCTCGCCGCGATCCTGGCGGACGAAGGCGTGGACACGGTGGTCAACGCCACCCTCGGCTGGGGGAGTACGCCCGAGGAGATGGCGCACGCCAATGTCCGCCCGGTGGAACGGCTGCTGGCCGCCCTGCCGCGGCTCCCCGACCCGGTCCGGCTGGTGCACCTGGGCACCATCCACGAGTACGGCCCGGTCCCGGCCGGCACGTCCCTCGACGAGGACGTCGCACCGCGTCCGGCATCCCTGTACGCGCAGGCGAAGCTGACCGCGTCGCGTCTGGTGCTGGAGGCGGTCCGCCGCGGGGACGTCCAGGGCTCGGTGCTGCGGCTGACCAACACCGTCGGGCCGCACCCGGCGAAGGAGAGCTTCTTCGGTGTCCTGGCGGCCCGGCTGCGGCAGGCCGACCCGGCCGAAGGGCTCGACGTCACGGTGGCCGCGGCGCGCCGCGACTATGTCGATGTCAGGGACGCGGCCGACGCGGTGCTCGCCGCGGCCGCGGTCCGGCCCGCCGCGCCGCTGGTGAACATCGGGCGGGGCACGGCGGTGGACATCCACACGATGGTCCGCACCCTGATCACGGTCAGCGGTCTGTCGCCGGACGCGGTCCGGGTCCGCCTGGACGAGGTACGCAGCCGCAGCGCCGGCGCGGACTGGATCCAGGTGGACCGCTCCCGGGCCGAGCGGTCCCTGGGCTGGCGCCCGCGCTACGCCCTGGCCACCTCGTTCCGCGATATGTGGGAGACCGTGGGCGTCGCCTGAGCCGGGTGGCCCCGACACGGGGGCCGGTGACCGCCGCCCACGGGGTCACCGGCCCGTCGCATCGCTCAGCCGATCAGGACCTCGCCCGTTGCGGCCGCCGCGCGCCGCCGCCCCTCGGCGCCCGTACCGTCAGGCCCCCGCAGAAAGCCGAGCAGCAGCCCGGCCTCCTCCCGGACCGCGGCCGCCTCGTCGGGTGCCAGTGGCCGGAACGGGGTGACCTCCACGCTGCCGTCCCGCCGGGACCAGATGCCACGCACAAAGCCGTCGACCAGGAACACGGGGCGTACCTCGCTGCCGGTGATCACCCGTCTGCGGTCCTCGTCGTCGATCACCCGCGTCCGGTCCGCATGGCTGAGGACGAGGTTGTCGAAGGGCGGCAGAAAGCGCACCGGCACGGGCCGGTCCGGGTCCGCGAGGGGAGCACCGGGCACGTCGAACAGCTCCCGGCCCGACGTGTCGTGGTACACCCGCAGCCGCGACCGCATGCCGTCGACCACCGCCCGCAGCCTGGTCAGACCGCACCACGCCTGGATGTCCATCACGCCGGCCGGCCCGTAGGCCGCCAGATAGCGCAGGATCATCTCGTCGATGCGGGGCGGCTCCGCCGTCGGGCGGCCGAGCCACTCCTCCGCGAGGACCACCGGAGTGGTGCCGCGATGGCCCCAGACGCCGCTGGGCGGTGGGTGCACATGCGCCACCAGCGACTGCACCACATAGGCCAGGGCGAGGCTGTCCCGCCCGGGGAACCGCGCCGCCAGCGCACGGCCCAGCTGCGGGCGGGTGAGACCGTCGCCGCTCAGCAACTCCCGCCCCGCACACACCAGTTCGTCCGTGCCGAGCCCATGGACGGCCCGCCCGAACGCACCCTGGCGGGCCTTGCCCAGCACCGGGGCCAGCAGCGGATGCAGCGTACGGAAATCCCGGGCGTCCACCAGGTGCTGGGTATTGCGCTGGAGCTTGGCGCGGACGACGGAACGGTCGTGCAGCAACGCCGTCAGTGCGTCGTGCCGGAATCCGGCGAGCCGCGCCCACAGGCCCACATAGGGAGCGTCGGGCTCCTGGCCCTGCAGGCCCATCAGATGCCCGACGGCTTCGAGAGGGGTGCGGCCGGCGCGGTCCAGCAGTAACTGCCGTTCGAGGTAGGTGCGGTTGAGGGTACGCAGGGAGAGCGGGGACATGCGCGCATTGTCGCCGTCCGCGCTCGACCGCCACTTGAGGCCGCACCGTCACTTGAGGCCGCACCGCCCCTTGCGGCCGCACCACCCCTCCGGTGCCGCGGTCAGTCCTGGAGGACGGCGGCGCCGGTGGTGAGCAGCGAGAGCAGGCTGCGCGCCTGGACGTTGAGGTAGTGGCCGTGCCGGACCAGCGCACCGAGCATGCCGGGCGTGACCCACCGGTAGCCGGGCGGCAGGACCTCCGGTACGTCGTCCGACGCCTCGACGAGCAGATAGCGGCTCTCGGCGTTGAGGAAACGGCCGCCCTCCTCGGAGTGGACCGCCTCGTACCGGATACGGCCGGGCCCGGCCGTCAGCACCGTGTCGAGGAACGGCGGCCGGTCCCCGGGGGGCAGCGGGGCGTGGTTGCCCGGCACGCACTGGACGGTCGGCCCGAGCTCGACGGTGTCGAGGAAGCCGCCCTCCACCCGTGCGTGCACCAGCACATGGGGAATGCCTCCGATACGGCGGGTGAGGAAGGCGGTGACACCCGGTGCGCACGGCTCGATCAGGGGCTGGCTCCAGCCCGCCACCTCGCGGCTGCCGGCCTCGACGGCCACCGCCACCACACGGAAGTACCGGCCGTCCGCGCGCTCGATCGTGTGCGGCCCGCGCCGCCAGCCCGCCACCGCGTCCAGGGGGATGCGCTCGGCGCTGACCGTGTGGCGGGAGCGCTCCGCGGTGATCCAGGACAGCAGATCCGTGTCGCAGCACGGCGCGCCGGACGCCGGAGCGCCGCCGGTCGGCACACCCGCCAGAACCGACCGGGCATCCATGTTCACGACGTTGTCCCGGCGCAGCAGCCGGCCGATCTGTCCCAGCGTCAGCCAGCAGAAGTCCTCGGCCACCGGCACCTCGTCGCGGGTCTCGACGATCATGTTCCGGTTGCTCTTGCGGAAGAACCAGGAACCGTGTTCGGACTGCAGCACATCGGCCACCACACTGCCCGGGGCGGGCCGCAGGAAGTGGCCGAGGTACGGGACGTCCGCGCCGCGGTGCACCTTGGTGTAGTTGCTGCGGGTGGCCTGCACGGTCGGCGACAGCTGCAGCAGATTGCGGTTGCCCGGCTCCATCTTGGCCTGCATCAGGAAGTGCAGCACTCCGTCGAACTCCTTGGCGAGGATGCCCAGGATGCCGACTTCCGGTTGCTTGATGATGGGCTGCTGCCAGTGCGGGAACGGTCCGCTGCCGACCGAGACCTGCAACCCCTCCACGGTGAAGAAGCGCCCGCTGTCATGTCCGAGGTTCCCGGAGCCGGGGTCGAAGGACCAACCGGTCAGCGCCGCGAACGGGATGCGCCGCACCGCGAAGCGGTGGGACGCGTGACGCTCCGCCATCCAGCCGGGGACCTCGGCGGTGCGCAGCCACGAGCCGGCCTCGGTCACCGCGGCGGAGCACGCGAAGCGCTCCGCCGGATCCGCTGCCGTACGGGAGGGCGTGGCGGTGGCCATGGCCTCAGGCTCCCCAGGTGACCGGAAGACTGGTCAGGGTGTGGTTGATCTCGCCCGTGTGCCAGGGGAGTTCGCTCTCGGGTACGGCCAGCCGCAGGTCCGGGAAGCGCCGCAGCAGTCCGGCCAGGGCGATCTCCATCTCCATCCGGCCGAGCTGCTTGCCGAGGCAGTAGTGGATGCCGTGGCCGAAGGAGATGTGCGGATTGCGGCCGCGGGAGAGGTCCAGCCGGTCCGGGTCGTCGAAGACCGACGGATCGCGGTTGGCGGAGGCGAGGGACAGCAGGACCGGCTCGCCCGCGGCGATGTGCACCCCGCCGATCTCCAGATCCTCGACGGCCATCCGCGGGAACCCGGAGGTGTCGGTGGCGAACAGGTTGACGTGCCGCAGCAGTTCCTCGACGGCGTCCGGTATCCGGCCGGGGTCCTCGACGAGTGCGCGCCACTGGTCACGGTGCCCGGCCACCAGCGCCAGCACGGAGTTGGCGAGCTGGTTGGCGGTGGTGTCGAAACCGGCGCCGATGAGGGTGAAACCGAACGTCACCAGCTCCTGTTCGCTGAGCCGGTCGTCGTTGTCCCGGGCCGCGATCAGATCCGAGAGCATGTCGTCGGTGGGGTCGGCCCGCTTGTCGGCGATCAGGCCGACGATGTACTCGTTGAGCTTGGCCAGGCCGGCCAGGGACTCCTCACCGCCGGCCCGGTCGTCGACCGTGGCGAAGGCGCGGGCGTAGATCTCGAACTGCCGCAGATCCTCGCGCGGGACGCCGAGCAGTTCACCGATGACCGTCAGCGGCAGCGGCACCGTCAGCTGCTGCACCAGATCCACCGGACCGCCGCGGTCGGCCATGTCGTCCAGCAGCTCGTCGGCCACTTTCTGCACACCGGGCCGCATCTGCTCGACGCGCCGTGTGGTGAACGCGCCGATCACCAGCTTGCGCAGCCGGGCGTGTTCGGCACCGTCCAGCGAAATGATCATCTCGGGTGTGGTCGTCATCGACCCGCCGATCCGCGGGGCCCCGGGCCGGCAGGTCTCGGCCCTGCTGAGCCGCGGGTCGGCCAGGGCCGCCCGGACGTCCTCGTACCGGGTGACCAGCCAGGCGTCCACACCGCCTGCCGTCCGCACCCGGACCACCGGCTGTTCGGTGCGCAGCCGGGCGTAGTGCGGGGCCGGGCCGTGGTAGGACGAGCCGGGGAAGGGGAACGCGTCTGAGACGGGGCAGGCGGACAAGGGGCACCTCCGCGGTGTGCGGCCTTTTCGGATCGGATCGGACCAGGAGCGGCCGGGGCCGGCCGGGCTGCTCAGGACGGGTTGTGGATCTTGTCGGCCCAGGCGGGGGAGTCGTGGGTGACGACGCGTGAACGGGTGTACAGCGCACCGTCGATACGGACCAGGACGTCGTCCACGACGGTCGTCGGCTCGAAGCTGACCTTGCCCGCGGCGTCGGTCATGCTCACGATCGCCTGGTAGCGCACCTGCAAGGTGTCCTCGTCGACCGGCTCGATATGCATCCGGTCGAACCAGTACCGGTACACCAGCCCGTCGTAGTACGAGACGTTCCGCTCCCGCGCCTCGCGGGGCGAGATCTCCTCGACGAGCGGCCGTTCCGGGTCCCCGCGGCGCGCCTGCATCTCGGTCAGCAGCTGCCGGCGCCCCTCCAGCTTCCAGCCGCCGGGACGGTGCTCGATCGAGCCGTCCTCGGTCAGGGTCTCCAGGAACTCCTCCAGCTTCCGGGCTTCCAGCAGCGGCATCTGCCGTGCGTAGAACTGCTGCACCTCGACATACAGATCCGCGGTCACCCGCTGCACGGTGCCCTGCGATACCTGGGACACAACGACTCCTTCCGGTCATGGCGCGCCACCGTCGCCGGGTGGCTCCGTGGCGCCGTCCACGGTGACGTGCTGAGCTGGATGCGTCCTGGAGAGGCACTACAGCGCCGCGTGTCCCCGGCCGGACGTGCGACGTTGTGCAGGCCGGTGCCGCAGGGCGGCGCTGTACCACCAGCACGGACGAGAGGCGATCGGCATGCCGACCCCGGCGGACCCGCGGATGGATGAATGTGAAGAGCTGTTGGCCGCCTGGCAGGAGCACCGCGAGGTGCTGCGCCGGGCGCTCGTCGGCCTCACCGAAGAACAAGCACGCAGCACCCCCAGCGTCAGCACGCTGTCACTGGCGTCGCTGCTCACCCACGCCGTGCGCGGGGAGCCGGCCTGGATCCCGGTCATCGCCGGCCGGGGCGCCGACTGGCTGCAGCGCGACGGACAGGCCGAGTTCGAGGTGCCCGCGACGGAGACGGTGGCCGGTCTGCTGGCGGAGCACGAGCGGGTGGGCACCGAAGTGGCGCAAGCGGTGCGCGCGGTCAAGGACTTCGACGAGCGGGTGCCGATGCCCAAGACTCCGTGGGGCCCGCAGGACGAGCCGCGTACGGTGCGGTGGATCCTGCTGCATCTGATCGGGGAGGCGGCCCGGCACGCCGGGCATGCCGACCTCATCCGCGAATCCCTGGACGGTGCCAACGCCTTCGACCTGCAGCGGGCCGCCCCCGACGCCTGACGGCACCCGGCCCGCCGCGCTGCCCCCGCGCTGCACCGGCGCCCGAGGCGGGCGCGAGCGGGCCGGGATATCCCTGGGGTGTTTGAGCCCAGGCTGCCGACGGCACGAAGGAGAGTCATGAGCGCTGGTGTGGGTCCCGGCATTCCGCAGAAGGCGCGGGAGGTACGGCTGTCCGAGCACTTGGCGGGTGAACTGACCCCCGGCCACTTCGACATCGTCGAGGTCGAGGTGCCCGAGCCGGCGCCCGGCGAGGTCCTGGTCCGTACGGACCACCTGCCGCTGGCGGCGGCCTACCAGGATCTGATGCGGGCCGACTGCCCGCTGCCGCTGCCCCCGTTCCAGGTCGGCGAACGGCTCGGAGGGGGCGCGCTGGGCACGGTGGTCCGGTCCGCGAGCCCGGACCTGGCCGTCGGCGACATCGTCCAGTCGATGACCGGCTGGAGCGAGTACTCCTGCGGTCCGGCCAACACCTACTTCAAGGTGGACCCGGACCTCTTCCCGAGCCCGGTGTACTACCTGAGCCAGGGCCCCACCGCCTACTACGGCATGGCCGACATCGCCCGGGCCGGCAAGGGCGACGTGGTGTTCGTCTCCGGTGCCGCCGGTGGTGTGGGCTCGCTGGCCGGGCAGATCGCCAAATGCCGGGGCGCGGCACGGGTGATCGGCAGCGCGGGCAGCCAGGAGAAGGTCGACTACCTCGTGGGCGAGCTGGGCTTCGACGACGCGTTCGACTACCACGACGGCCCGGTCGTCGACCGGCTCCGCGAGCTGGCCCCGGACGGCATCCAGGTCTTCTTCGACAACGTCGGCGGTGAACAGTTCGAGGCCGCGATCGAGGTCGCGGTCCCGCATGCCCGGTTCGCGCTCTGCGGCGCACTGTCCGCACAGAACGGCGCACAGGCGCATCCCCGGCTCGACCTCATGACGGCCATCACCAAGCATCTGGAGCTGCGGCCGTTCGCGACGTACCACACGCCGGAGCAGATCACTCAGTGGACGCGGCACTTCGCGATGTGGGTGGCCGAAGGCACTTTCGTCTTCCCGCACACGGCCGTCGAGGGCGGCATCGAGGACGCGCCCGTCGTCCTGATGTCGCTGCTCAAGGGGGCCTACCGGGGCAACGTCGCACTGCATCTGGCGCACGCCTGACGGCACGTCGAACAGGCCCCAGGGGGCGGGTACCGGATCTCCGGTGCCCGCCCCCTTGCGCACCGGGTGGCCCTCACCCCCACCGGCGTGCGGTGACCGCCACCGGCACGCGGTACCGCAGGACGCCGTGTGCGTCATGGACACGGGACACCCCGCAACTGGTGAACGCCGCACCCCGGCACACGGCCGTCTGGTCGATGTCCACCCAGCCCGTACAGCGGCCGTCCGCGTCGAAGAGCGGCTCGGTGATCCGGTAGCAGAACGCCGACGCCCCCGTGAGGCGCCAGGAGCCGCAGCCCGCGGTGCCGGAGAGCAGCAGGGCCGAGCCCCGCGGGGTGAAGACGAAGGTGCCGGCGGAGGTCTCCCTGGGCCGCCGCACCAGCGCCCGCCAGGCACCGGCCGGTGCCGGCGGGGAGGTGTGGTCGTCGCGGTCCGGGCGGGAGCGGGGGAGCGGCATCGGGCCTCCTCGGGATGCGGCCGCCCAGTGTCATGGCGCCGTCTCGCGCCCCGCTGGAGCGCAGCCGTGCAGCGTGGTTCGAGCGCCCGTCGAGGCGGCGGCCGCAGCCTGGCCCGACCGTTTCACCACAGCAGACGCGCGCCGCGCGGGGGAGGAACAGCATGAAGCGTTCGGCAGAGAGGGTCAGACACCTGAGGACTCCGGTCGTCGTGGCGGCGGCCGTCCTGGCCGCGGTGCCGATGGCCGGTACGTCCACGGCCCTGGCCGGAGCGGGCGGTCCGGCCGGGCGCCCCGGGCGGGTGGCCGCGGCAAGTCCGGTCGGGAGGTGGGCGCTGAAGGTGTCCTTCGAGGGCCAGACCTATGACAGCACCGTGCAATTCACCGCGGGCGGTACGGCCTTCATCGTGGGCGGCGGAGCGGGCAGCTGGACCCGTGCCGGGACCGGGCGCTTCACCTTCCGGATCGCCGAACCCGTCTGGAGCGCACAGGGCGACTACCTCGGCCGGGTGAGCGTCGACCAGAGCGCCCGGCTCACCGGCGACACCTTCACCAGCAGCGGTGTCTCCCGGCAGTACGACGCGAACGACGTCCTCACCCGCACCGTGCAGGCGCACGACACCGGCACCCGTTCCTGATCACCACGGTGCAGGGCCCGCCCCGGCACCGGGGGCGGGCCCTGCGCCGTCGCGTCATACGACGGCGGCCTGCTGAAAGGCCTTGAAACCGAACCCGGGCCGGGCCGCCTCCAGCGGGGTCGGCAGCGGCCCGCCCGCGCCCATCAGACGCCGGGTGATCATGTGGTCGGCCGGCTGGTTCACCGACTCCGTGGCCAGCAGCCGCCGGCCTCGGTAACACAGCAGCGAGAACCGGCCGGTGCCGGGATCGCCGACGGTCACCACCCGGTCGTGTCCGTCGCCGATCCCGGCGATCTGCAGCCGCAGCCCGTGCTGCTCGGTCCAGAACCACGGCAGTGCCGCGTACGGACGGGGCGCCCCGCAGAGCGTGGCGGCCACACAGCGGGCCTGGTCGGCCGCGTTCTGCACCGATTCCAGGCGGAGCGGGCGCCCGGTGTGCGGGCTGGGGAACCGGGCACAGTCGCCGATCGCGTACACGGCGGGGTCGCCGGTACGCAGGTGCCCGTCGACGAGGATGCCGTCGTCGACGGCGAGGCCGGCCTCGGCGGCCAACCCGACGTCCGGCAGTGCGCCGATGCCGACGACCACCAGATCCGCCGCGATCCGTTCCCCGCCGTCCAGTTCGGCCCCCCGCACACGGCCCGTGCCGTCGCCGCGCAGGGCCGTCACGGCGCGGGAGAGCAGGACCCGGACGCCGTGGGCACGGTGCTCGGCGAGCAGATGTGTCGACATCGCGCCGCTGACCGAACGCGCCAACAGGCGGGTTCCGGCCTCGACGACGGTCACCTCCAGCCCGGCCGCCCGCGCCGTCGCGGCGACCTCCAGTCCCACGAACCCGCCCCCGATCACCAGGAGATGACCGACGTCGCGCAGCCGGTCCCGCAGCCGGGCGGCGTCGGAGAGGGTGCGCAGGGTCAGCACCCCGTCCAGCTCGGCGCCGGGCACGGAGAGCCGGCGCGGGCGTGCGCCGACGGCCAGGACCAGGTGCTGGTAGCCGAGGGAGCGCCCGGAGGCGAGCGTGACCCGGCCGCTGTCCCGGTCGAGGCGTACGGCCGGGTCCCGGGCCACGAACTCGATGTCCTGGGCGGTGTGGAACGAGGCGGGGCGCAGGGCGAGATCGGCGCTGTTCTTGGTACCGGCGAGGAACTTCTTGGACAGCGGGGGCCGTTGGTAGGGCAGGGTGTCCTCGGCGCCGACCAGGGTGATCCGCCCGCCGAAGCCGTGGGACCGCAGCGCGGCGGCGGTGTCCGAGCCGGCCTGTCCCGCGCCGATGACGACGACCGACGGCGCCGCCATCAGCTCTGGGTCTCCGGCAGGTGCACCACCAGCCCGTCGATCTCTTCGGAGACCGGCAGCTGGCAGCTGAGGCGGCTGGTCGCACGGCGCGGGGCGGCGGTGCCGTAGAGGACGTCGTCCTCGGACTCGTGCATCTCGGGCAACGGCAGCGCGTTGGTCTCGTCGATGTACACATGGCAGGTGCCGCACTGGGCGGAACCGCCGCACTGGGCCTCTATCCCGTCAATGTTGTTGATCTTCGCGGCGCGCATCACGGTGTTGGGCACCGGGACGTCGACGACGGTCTCGGTTCCGTTCGGGTGCCGGTAGGTGATCTTGGCCATGGAGCTCTCCTCGTCTGATGACGGCCGGCGGACAGGCGGTGAGGGTGCCGAGGGGCGCCGGTGCGGCGCCACGGAGACCCGGGAGGTCACCAGGTGACCGGCAGCTCCCACAGCCCGTAGATGACCGCGCCCTCCTTGCGCGGGATCTCCAGGAACGGCTTGGCCAGCCGAAGGGCCGGGATGCGCCGGAAGAGCTTGCTCCACACGATCTCCAGCTCCAGCCGCGCCAGGTCAGCGCCGATGCAGTGGTGCACGCCGTGACCGAAGCCGAGGTGCTTGCGGCTGCCGCGGGTGATGTCGAGCTTCTCCGGCTCGGGAAAGGTCTCCGGGTCACGGTTGGCGGCCAGCCCCAGGCACAGGATGCCGTCGCCCTTGCGGATGACCTGCCCGCCGATCTCGATGTCCTCCAGCGCGACGCGCGGCACCGCGGTGTCCCCGATGGTGGCGAACCGCACCAGCTCCTCGACGGCGGGCTTGACCAGCGCCGGGTCGTCCAGCAGCAGCTGCAGCTGGTCGGGGTTCTCCAGCAGGCAGGCGGTACCGAGCGAGATCTGGCTGGCGGTGGTCTCGTGCCCGCCGTTCATCAGCAGCCGCACCATGTTGAAGAGGTCCCGGTCGGTGTACTCCTCGCCGGACGCCGCGTAGTCGGCCATCGCGCGGCTGAGCAGATCGTCGCCCGGTTCGCGCTTCTTGAGCTGGATCAGCTCGTCCACATAGGCGTTGACCTCGACGATGGCGGCCTGCCGCTCCTCGGTGGAGCTGTGGCCGCCGAGCAGGGCGGTGCCGTGCTTGATGAAGAAGTCGTGCTTGTCCTGCGGGATGCCCAGGAGTTCACAGATGACGGTCATCGGCACCGCCAGCGAGAACACGCGGTGCAGGTCGACCGGCGGCTGCATGCCCAGCATCTGGTCGAGGTGCTCGTCGACGATCTGCTCGATGCGCGGACGCAGCCGCTGCACCTGCCGGTTGGTGAAGGTCAGTGCGGCCTTGCGCCGGGTCGTGGTGTGCTCCGCGCCGTCGTACCCGATGAACGAGGTCTCGGTGCGGTACTCCGGCGGCGCCACGAAGTAGAAGGGGAAGTTGGCGTGCTTGCGCGAGGCACTGAGCCGCGGATCGGTGAGCAGCTTGCGGATGGTGTGGTAGCCGGTCACCGTCCATATCCGCAGCCCGGAGCCGGTCAGGGTCACCTGCGAGACGTCCTGCTCGGCCATCGCCGCATACTCGGCCGGCGGGCTGAAGGGGCACATCCGCTGATAGGGGAACGTCTTGGCGCCGGTGGCCGCGCCGGGTCCGGTGGCAGAGGTCGTCACGATGGGTCCTTTCCAGAAGGGGCGTGGGTCAGCGCAGGGTGCGGAAGAAGGCGCGCAGCTCGCGGACGAGGTTCTCGGGCTGTTCCAGGGCCGGGAAGTGACCACCGTGCTCGTGGTCCCGCCACTCCCGCAGATCGGTGAAGCGGCCCTCGATCCAGGGCCGCGGCATCCGGCCGTCCTTCGGGTAGTTGGCGACGGCGGTGGGGACGTGGACGGGGGCCAGCGCGAGCTTGTTCTGGCTCTCCCAGTAGATCCGGGCCGATGACGCGGCCGACGCCGTGAACCAGGACACCGACACGGCGTCCAGCAGCCGGTCGCGGGAGATGACCTTCTCCAGGTCCCCGCCGTGGTCGCTCCACGCCCAGTACTTCTCCGCCATCCAGGCCAGCTGGCCGGCGGGTGAGTCGGTCAGCCCGTAGCCGAGCGTCTGCGGCCGGGTGGTCTGGAGGACCGAGTAGCCGCCCTCCTCCTGCTGGAACCGCTTCATCGCGGCCAGCCCGGCCAGATCCCGCTCGGACAGCTCGGCCTGCTCCTGCGGCGGACGGGCGAACGGCATCGTCAGATGCAGCCCGAGCAGACTGCCGCGGTCGCTCTCACCGATCACCGCCGAGATGAAGGACCCCCAGTCCACACCGTGCGCCGCGTAGCGCGGGTACCCCAGCCGCGCCATCAGCTCCTGCCAGGCGGCCGCGATCCGCTCGGCGGTCCAGCCGGCCTCGGACGGCTTGTCGCTGAAGCCGTAGCCCGGCAGTGAGGGGCACACGACGTGGAAGGCGTCGGCCGGGTCCGGGGGATCGGTCAACGGGCCGACGATGTCCAGGAATTCGACCACCGAGCCGGGCCAGCCATGGGTGATCAGCAGCGGTACGGCACCGGGGTGCGGGGAGCGGACGTGCAGGAAGTGGATGCCCAGCCCGTCGATCTCCGTACGGAACTGCGGCAGCGCGTTCAGCCGGGCCTCGGTGGCCCGCCAGTCGTAGCGCTCCGCCCAGTAGGTGCACAGGTCCTGCATGGCCGAGAGCGGGACGCCCTGGGACCGGTCGGAGACGGTCTCCGCCTCCGGCCAGCGGGTCCTGGCGAGCCGCTGGCGGAGGTCGTCGATCTCCGGCTGCGGAATGTCGATGCGGAACGGGGTGATTGCCGGGCTCATGAGAACGTCCCCTCCAGCGCTGCGGCTTGCCTCGGTCGCACCGAGGCTAGGAGCGGGCCCTGAACAGCGGGTCGAGCCCGGCTGGACCAGGGCGCCGCCGTTGGGTCAGCCGCCCTGCGGCCCGCCCACGTCCATCCCGCCGTCGATGGTGATGACCTGCCCGGTGACCTGGGCGGACGACGGATGGGCCAGCTGCACGATCCAGGGCGTGATGTCGTCGGTCTCGGCGACCCGGCCCAGCGGGATGCTGTGCGCGACGCCCGCGAACAGACCCTCGACCTCCTGCGGCGCCAGGCCGTTGGCGGCATAGGCGTCGGTACGGACGAAACCGGGAGCGACCGCGTTGACCCGGATGCCCTGCGCGGACAGTTCGGCTGCCCAGCTGCGCGTCAGGCTGTGCACGGCCGCCTTGCTCGCCGAGTACAGCGAGCTGCCGGGGCCCGGGTTGTGGCCGCCGCGGCTGGAGACCAGCACCAGGCAGCCACCGGGCGTACGCAGCAGCGGCAGCAGATGCTTGGTCAGCAGGACCGGGCCCATGACGTTGGTGTCGAGGACCTCCCGGGCGGCGGACACGTCCAGTGCCGCCAGCGGACTGAAGCGGAAGATGCCGGCGTTGTGCACCAGCACCTCCACCGTCCCGCCGTGCGCCCGCACGGCCTCGGCGACCGCCTCGGCCCCCGATTCGGTGGTGACATCGGCGGTCACCGGGACGATCGCGGAGTGCGCGGCGGCGGTCTCGGCCAGCCGCTCCTTGCGGCGGCCGGTGACGATCACGGCGGCGCCCTGCTCGGCGAAGGCGAGCGCGGTGGCGCGGCCGATGCCACTGCCGCCTCCGGTGACGACGACGGTCCGGCCGGTGAACGGTGCGTGGGGCATGGCGGGTTCCTCTCGGGAAGGCCGGGCGGCTCGTCCGCCCGGTGCAGGGTCGTACGGGCGCACCTGCCGTGACGGGAGGGCGCGGTCACCCTCCGGGCGGTGCGAAACGGATGTCGTGCGCGCGGGCGTCGGCCGCGGCGAACGCCAGCAGACGGGCGCCCTCCTCGGCCAGGGCGTCGCGGTCCGGCGCGCCGAGCGGGACGAACGGTTCGATGCGCAGCACCGCCCCGCTGCGGTCGCGGTCGATGGCCCACATCCCGCGGACGAAACCGTCGACGAGGAAGGTGGCACGGACGATGCCGTTGCGGGTGAAGATGCGCCGGCGGTCCTCGTCGGTGATGATGCGGGCCCGGTCGGCGTGTGAGAGCAGGATGTTGTCGAACTCCGGAAGGAACCGCACGGGGGCGGGGACGCCGGGGTCGGGCAGTGGCGCTCCGGGAACGTCGAACAGCTCGTTGCCGGTGCCGTCCCGGAAGGTGCGCAGCTGGTCCCGCAGTCGGTCGAGCACCGGCCGCAGCCGGGTCAGCCCCGACCAGACCTGCACATCCTTGACGGTGGCCGGACCGTACGCCGCCAGATAGCGCCGCACCAGCTCCGCGAGGGACGGCTGTGCCACCAGCGGCTCGCCCAGCCAGGACTCGGCGGTGGCGTACCGTGTCCGGCCGCCCACCCCCCAGATGCCGCGCGGCGGCACCTGCACCAGCGGCAGCAGGGCGCGCGCCGCGTACGCCAGATGCCGCGCCGCCACGTCGGGCCACTCCTTCTGCAGCACCTCGCCCAACTCCGCGGTCGTCAGCGGCGCATCGGCCAGCGCGGCGCGCGCGGCGGCGGCCAGCCGGGCCGGGTCCACCACCCCGTCCACCGCCTTGCCGGACCCGCTGCCCACCCACAGATCGCGGTCCAGGGCGGGCTGGGTCAGCGGGCGCAGCGTGCGGCAGTCCTGTGCCGTGACGAGATGAACCGTGCTGCGCATCACGGCGATACGGGTCAGTGAGCGGTCCTGGATCGCCCCCGCCAGATCCTCGATCGCCAGCTCTTCCAGACGGGTCCACAGGCCGATGTAGGGCGGGTTGGGCGCCTGGGCCTGCAGTCCGACGAGCCGGGTCACCGCGTCGATGACGCCCAGCCGGTGGCGCTGCAGCAGCAACTGGCGTGCCAGCAATGCACGGTTGAGGGCGCGGGTGCTGAGGACGGGGCCGTCGTCCTCGCCGTTGTGCGGGCGGCTGCTCGCCGGCATCCGGGTGGCCATCGGGTTCCTTCGGTCGTGGTGCAGGAGGGCAGGCCCACTATGGACCGGTTCACTCGCCTCCGGCTCGAACCGCGCGCGGGCGGGCGTCGGCGTGGCGCGAGAGCCCCTCAAGGCCCGGTGCAGCGCCCGCTGTCACCCTCACCGGATGCCGCCTTCCCACTCCGCCGGCCGCCCGCCCGCCGGTACGCCGCCCCGCCCTGCCGCCGCGTCCGCACCGCATCAGCGGGACCCACGGTGAGCGGCGGCCCGCTGCGCGGTCTGCGGGTGCTCGAACTCGCCGCGATCGGCCCCGCGCCCTACGCCTGCATGATGCTCGCCGACCTCGGCGCCGAGGTGCTGCGCGTCGACCGGCCCGGTCAGGAACGCGCCTTCGCCGCATGGCACCGCATTCTCGACCGGGGCCGCCGGCCGGTCAGCCTGGACCTCAAGGACCCGGCGGACACCGGGCTGTTGCTGCGGCTCGTGGACGGCGCGGATGTGCTGGTCGAAGGCTTCCGGCCCGGGGTGGCCGAGCGGCTCGGCGTCGGACCCGTGGTGTGCCGCGACCGCAACCCCGCGCTGGTGTACGGCCGGATGACCGGCTGGGGCCAGGACGGGCCGCTCGCGCAGGCCCCCGGCCACGACATCAACTACATCGGACTCACCGGCGCGCTGCACGCCATCGGGCCGGCCGGCGGCGCTCCGGTCCCGCCGGCCAACCTTCTCGGTGACTTCGGAGGCGGCGGGATGCTGCTGGTCGCCGGGATCCTCGCCGCGCTCTTCGAACGGTCCCGCTCCGGCCTGGGCCAGGTGGTGGACGCCGCCATCGTCGACGGCACGGCTTCGCTGACGGGCATGCTGCTGGCCATGGCGCAGGCGGGCCAGTGGGGTGCGGACCGGGGCGGCAACCTGCTCGACGGCGGGGCACCCTTCTACAGCGTCTACCGCTGCGCCGACGGCGAGCATGTCGCGGTCGGCGCGCTGGAGGAGCGTTTCTACCGGGCGCTGCTGACGGGCCTCGGGCTTGACGCGGCCCGGCTGCCGGACCGCGACGACCCCGCCAACTGGCCTGATCTCCGGCAGGAGTTCGCGGCCCGGTTCGCGACCCGTACCCGTACGGAGTGGACCGCGGCCTTCGACGGCACCCAGGCGTGTGTGACCCCCGTGCTCAGCCTGCGGGAGGCCGCCGGGCACCCGCACCACCGGGCACGCGGCACCTTCCGCCGCGCCGACGAGGGTGTCCAGCCCGCCCCCGCGCCCCGGTTCGGACGCACCCCCGCAGGACCGGACCCGGCGGCGCCCGGCGCGCCCTCCCGGCGGCTGCTCGCCGGCTGGGGCCTGACGGAGGCGGAGAGCACCCGGCTGTGCACCGCCGAACCTGCCCCGGCACGCTAGGGCCCCGGCCCCCAAAGGGCCGGAAACCAGCGGGGGTTGAGCGCGCCGCGACCCGCCCACCGCATTCTGCGCCCGCAGGTCACAGGCCGCCCGCCGCCGTGCAGCGGCGGCCGGCGACGCGGTGAGGAAGGACTTCCCATGAAGGCACTCGTGTTGGCCGGCGGGCTGGGCAGCCGGCTGCGCCCGTTCAGTCATTCCATGCCCAAGCAGCTGATCCCGATCGCCAACCGCCCGGTGCTCGTCCATGTGATGGAGGATCTGCGCGCCCTCGGCGTCACCCGGATCGGCCTGGTCGTCGGGGACCGCGGCAACGAGATCGTGGCCGCGCTCGGCGACGGCACCGGCCTCGGCGTCGAGCTCACCTACATCCGGCAGCACGCACCGCTCGGCCTGGCGCACTGCATCACCATCGCCCAAGACTTCCTCGGCGACGACGACTTCGTGATGTATCTGGGCGACAACATGCTCACCGACGGCGTGGCCGACATCGCCCGGCAGTTCCGGGCCGACCGGCCCGCCGCCCAGGTCGTGGTGCACAAGGTGCCCGACCCCAGGGCCTTCGGGGTCGCCGAGATCGACGAGAACGGCCGGGTGGTGCGGCTCGTGGAGAAGCCGGCAGAGCCGCGCAGCGACCTCGCGATGACCGGCGTCTACTTCTTCACCCCGGCCGTGCACGAGGCGGTCGCCGCGATCGAGCCGAGCGCCCGCGGCGAGCTGGAGATCACCGACGCGCTGCAGTGGATGGTGTCCCACGGCGCGGAGGTGCGGGCGCGGATCTACTCCGGCTTCTGGAAGGACACCGGCAAGATCGAGGACGTCCTGGACTGCAACCGCGAACTCCTCGACCGGCTCGCGCCGTCGGTGCTCGGCGCCGTGGACGGCACCAGCGAGGTGACCGGCCCGGTGGTGATCGAGGAGGGCGCCCGCGTCGTCCGCTCACGCCTCACCGGCCCGGTCATCATCGGCGCCGGCACCGTCGTGGAGGACAGCCACATCGGCCCACACACCTCCATCGGCCGGGACTGTGTGCTGACCGCGGCGGAGGTGGAGTACTCCATCATGCTGGACGGGGCGACGGTCCGGCGCGTGGGCGGGGTCCGCGGTTCGGTCATCGGCCGGGACGCGACGGTGACTTCGGCCGTCCGCACCCGCTGCTCCCGCCTCGTCGTCGGCGACCACTCCAGCGTCGAGGTCGCCGCCTGACAGCGCGGAGAGAGGGGAGCGTTTCCCGACGGGGTCCGGCCCGCCGCGGACGGGCTCAGGGGCCGCACGGGGGTCTGCCGGGCGCCGGCCGGGGACGCTCACCTCCCCGGCACCCCCTCGGCGAGGGCCGAACCGCCCTGCCGCGCCACGCCGACGGCAGCCGTCGCCCCCCACGCGCCTCAGCGCACGAGGGAACGCGCGAGGCGGAATCCGACGTCATCGATCCGGAAGGTCGGGTGGCTGCGGCGGCGCACCGAGGCCCGGCAGCTCCAGCGCTCGTCGAACCACCCACCGCCACGCAGCACCCGGTACGTGCCGTAGACCTCGGCATCGTAGAGGTCCCAGCACCACTCCCAGACGTTGCCCAGCATGTCGTGCAGGCCCCACGCGTTGGGCTGCTTGCCGCCCACGTCGTGCATCCGCTCGTGCGCGTTGCCGCGGTGCCAGGCGATCTCGTCGAGCTCCCCGTACCGCGCCCCCGCCGTACCGGCACGGCATGCGTGCTCCCACTCGGCCTCGGTCGGCAGCCGGTACCCGTCGGCGGACGTGTCCCACTCGACGGCTTCGACGTCCTCGGCGCCGGCCTGCAGACGATACGCGGGCGCCAACCCCTCTTCTCGGGACAGGGCGTTGCAGAACCGCACCGCGTCCCACCACGAAACGCCCTCGACGGGCAGCCGGTCGCCCTGCGCGGTGCTCGGCCGCCGGCCGGTGATCTGCGCGTACCGCGCCTGGGTGAGGGGGAACGCCGCGAGCCGGTAGGGCGCGAGCTCGACCGGCCAACTGCGCTGTGTGCGCCGGTCCGACAGCGTCACCCGCCCCGGAGGGACGGCCATCATCTCGTTGTCCTCGCTCGCGTCCATGAGCAGGCGATCCTACCAACGGCCGTCCGCGGCGGAGCGAACAGCTCCGGCGCCGCTCGCGCCGCACCCGGCCCGTCCGTGCCGCGTACCCGGCCCGGCGCCCCACGGCGGACCACCACGGAGGTTCGAGCCGTTCTCCATCCCCGCTCCACCCCGCCACCCGACCGTGACCGCTCCGAGCCGCCGACCGAGAGCGGCGTGAGTCAGGGACGGAGGGACCATGGCCGAGCAGCGTTTCCAGCTCTACGACACCACCCTGCGCGACGGAACGCAGCAGGAGGGCATGGTGCTCACGGTCGAGGACAAACTCGCCGTCGCGCGCCATCTGGACGCCTTCGGCGTCGGGTTCATCGAGGGGGGATGGCCGGGAGCGGTCCCCAAGGACACCGAGTTCTTCCGCCGCGCGGAACAGGAACTGGACCTGCATCACGCGCAGTTGGCCGCCTTCGGCGCGACCCGCAAGGCGGGCGCGATGGTGTCCAACGACCCGCAGGTGCGCGCACTGCTCGCCGCCGGTACTCCGGTGGTGACCATCGTCGCCAAGAGCCACCCGCGCCATGTCGAGCTGGCCCTGCGCACCACGCTCGCCGAGAACCTCGCCATGATCGGCAGCACCGTGCGCTTCCTCGTGCGCGCCGGCCGGCGGGTCTTCGTCGACGCCGAGCACTACTTCGACGGCTACCGCCTCAACCGCGAATACGCCCTGGAGGTGGTGCGGATCGCCGCCGACGCCGGCGCGGAGGCGGTGGTGCTGTGCGACACCAACGGCGGGGGACTGCCGGACCGGATCGGCGCGGTGGTCGACGACACCCGGGTGGTGACCGGTGTCCGCCTCGGCATCCACTGCCACGACGACTCCGGCTGCGCGGTCGCCAACACCCTCGCGGCCGTCGACGCCGGCGCCGACCACGTCCAGGGCACCGCCCACGGATACGGCGAACGCTGCGGCAACGCCAACCTGTTCACCGTCACGGCCAACCTTCTGCTCCAGCGCGGCCTGGAGGCGGTCTCCCTCGACCAGCTGCGGGAGATGACCCTCTCCGCCGGATCCATCGCCGAACTGACCGGCATCCCGGTACGCGCCGCCGCCCCGTACGTCGGCGCGGGCGCCTTCACCCACAAGGCCGGGCTGCACGCCTCCGCCTTGCGCGTCGACCCCGGCCTCTACCAGCACATCGACCCGGCGCTGGTCGGCAACGCGATGCACACCCTCGTCTCCGACATGGGAGGCCGCTCCTCCGTGGAGCTCAAGGCCCGCGAACTGGGCTACGACGTCGCGGCCGGCTCCGAGCCGGTCGCCCGCGCCGCCGCCCGCATCAAGGACCTGGAGATGCGCGGCTACAGCTTCGAGTCCGCCGACGCCTCGTTCGAACTGCTGCTGCGCGAGGAGCTGCAAGGGGCCGTCGCCGGACCGCTGGAGTGCCCCTTCGATGTCGAGACCTGGCGGGTCGGCGTGGACCGGCGGCCCGGTGGCGGCACCCGCACCCAGGCCTCCGTGCGGCTGCGGGTCGACGGGGTGCCGCTGAGCGCCGCCGGCGGGGGCAACGGACCGGTCAACGCCCTGGACCGCGCGCTGCACACCGCACTCGACCCGTTCTTCCCCGAGCTCGCCGCGCTGGAGGTCGTCGACTACCAGGTGCGGGTGCTGCCGGGCAGCGCCGGACCGGGCGGCGGCAGCGGCGCGGCCGCCCGGGTGCTGATCACCTTCAGCGACGGGCAGCGCCGCTGGGGCACCGTCGGCGTGGACGAGAACACCGTCGCCGCGTCCTGGCGGGCCCTGCTCGACGCGGTCCGCTATGTCCTGCTGTCCGGGGCGCGCACCGGCGGTGCACGCTACCGGGCGCTGCCGACCGCCGCCGTGGCCGACTGACCCCGCCGGCGCGCCGCCGGGCACCCGGCCGCGCCGGCCGCGAACCACACTCCAGGAGTGGCTGTGCGAGTGGACGACATCTTCATCCGGGGGACCGCGACCAGGCTGCCCTCCTCCTTACCGATTGCCGACGCCGTCGCCGACGGAAGCTGCCCGCCCCAAGTGGCCCGGGCGACCGGCATGCTGGCGGTGGCCCACTCACCGGACGAGTCGGCTGCCGAGATGGGCGCGGCGGCCGCCCGCGCGGCCCTCGCCAGGGCCGCATCCGCCCCGGGCGACATCGCGCTGATCCTGCACGCCGACACCTACCACCAGGGCCAGGACCTGTGGCCGGTCGCCTCGTACATCCAGCGGGAGGCCGTCGGCAACACCTGCCCGGCCATCGAGATCCGGCAGATGTCCAACGGCGGGATGGCCGCCCTCGACCTGGCCACCGCCTACCTCACCGCGGCCGCCGGCCGCCGGGACGCCCTGCTCAGCGCCGCCGACCGGTTCTGTGCGCCCGGCATCGACCGCTGGCGTACGGACCCCGGCACTCCCTACGCCGACGGGGCGAGTGCCCTGGTGCTCTCCCGGCAGAGCGGCTTCGCCCGGCTGCGGTCGCTGGCGCTGCTCGCCGACCCCGAGCTGGAGCCGATGCACCGCGGCGACGAACCCTTCGGCCCGGCCCCCTTCAGCCACCGCACCCCGGTCGACTTCGAGGAGGCCAAGCGCGCCTTCGTCGGCCGGGTCGGGATGTCCTTCGCGATCAGCCGCGCCAACGCCGGCCAGCGCACCGTCGTCAAAAAGGCCCTGGCGGATGCGGACCTGGAGCTGGCCGAGGCGGAGTGGGTGGTACTGCCGCACTTCGGCCGCCGCCGGCTGGAAGCCATCTACTACCGGCCGTACGGCATCGACCCCGCCCGCACCACCTGGGAGTGGAGCCGCACCGTCGGCCACCTCGGCGCCGGCGACCAGTTCGCCGGCCTGGACCACCTCGTCACCTCGGGCCGGGCCGCGCCCGGCGACCGGGTCGTGCTCATCGGAGTCGGCGCGGGCTACAGCTGGGGCGCCGCCGTGGTCGAGATCTGCGAACGCCCCGCCTGGGCGGAGGCGTAGGCCGTGTGCGCTCGCGCGTCGCGATCCCTGCCCTCCGCCGGGCGCGCCGCCGGTCCGGGGACCGGCCGACCCGCGCTCCAGCTCCGCTCAAGTCCCCCCTGCCAGTCTGATGCCGCCGCCTGCGCGGCGCGTAATGAAGGGAAGGTCCGCCGTGGCGCCGACCGCTACCACCACCGGCACAACCCATGTCACCGAGCACACCGTCACGGTCGCCGCCTCGCCCGGCACCGTCTACGCCCTGGTCGCCGACGTCACCGCCTGGCCGCAGGTCTTCGGGCCGACCGTGCATGTCGAGGTGCTGGAGGAGGCCCGCGGCGAACAGCTGCTGCACCTCTGGGCGTTCGCCAACGGCGAGGTACGCAACTGGACCTCCCGCCGCACCCTCGACCCCGCCACGCACACCATCACCTTCCGCCAGGTCGTCTCCGCCGCTCCGGTGGCGTCGATGGGCGGCACCTGGCAGATACAGGCCGATGACGACGGCGGCTGCCGGGTGGTGCTGCTGCACGACTACCGGGCCGCCGACGACGACCCGGCCGCCGTGGCCCTCATCGAGCAGGCGGTCGACCGCAACAGCCGCGCCGAACTGGAGGCGCTGAAGAACGCCGCCGAACTCGCCGGCCGGCGCCACGAGACCACCTTCACCTTCAGCGACTCGGTGGACATCGACGGCGCCGCCGCCGATGTCTTCGCCTTCCTCGACCGCGCCGACCGGTGGCCCGAGCGGCTGCCGCACGTGGCGCGGCTGCAGCTGACCGAGGACGAACCTGGCCTGCAGCACCTGGACATGGACACCCGCAGCCCGGACGGCTCCATCCACAACACCACGTCCGTGCGGGTCTGCTTCGCCGACCGCGCCGAGATCGTCTACAAGCAGCTGCGGGTCCCCGTCGCGATGGCCGGCCACACCGGCCGCTGGGAAATCACGCCACGCGGGCCGCACCGCACGGGAGTTACCGCCACCTCCTGGCACACTGTCACCCTCGATCCCGAGGGGGTGCGCCAGACGCTCGGGCCCGAGGCGACGCTCGAAGAGGCCCGCACCCTGGTGCGCAAGGCGCTGGGGACCAACAGCTCGACCACGTTGCGCCATGCCAAGCAGTTCGCGGAGGAAGCACATGCCCGGACGTGACCTCGACGGGCCCGTCACCGTCATCAACCGGTTCAGCGTCAAGGGCGACACCGGAAAGTTTGAGCGGGAGTTCCACGAGCACTCCCAATTCCTGCGCCGGCAGCAGGGGTTCGACTTCCTGGTGACGGTCAGACTCGTCGAACAGCCCCATATGTACGTGCACTTGGGCCACTGGCGCAGCCTGCGGGACTTTCTGGACGTCGTCCACGACGACACCTTCCTGGACCGGGTGCGGCGCCTCGGCGCGCTGGTGGAGACCGAGGCCGACCAGGCCGTCAGTGTGGGGCGGCTGCTCCACCACGACGCCGCCGTCGGCGACGCGGATGTCGTCCTCACCCACGCCAGGGTCCGCGGCTCCGGTGCCGAGTTCGAGCGCCGCTTCGGCGAGCTGACGGACCGCTGGTCCCAGCTCGACGGGTTCGGCGGCAGCGACCTGCTGCGCTCCACCCTCAGCCCCATGGCCTACCTCGGGCTGTCATGGTGGCGCAACGGCGACGCCTGTGTCTCCGCACTGCGCGACCCGCAGGCCGAGGACCGGCTGCGGGGCGTCTCCGAGATCGCCGACGTCAGCACGGAACGGACCGTGCACCTGGCCTACCAGCGCGTCATCCGCTGACACCGCCCGAACGCGCACCGCAGGAGCCGAGGACCCACCGGTCCTCGGCTCCGGCCGTTTCCGCCCGGGACCGCCGCCGTATAGCGATCTTGGCGGGCGGACGCGAGTTCCCTTCGAGTGCCCCGGCGCATCCTGCGCACATGGCCAACGACATACGGTTCACCGTGGTCCGGGGGAGACCGGACGAGGCCGAACTGGCCGCCGTCACCACCGTGTTGCTCGCCGTGCTGCGGGCCGGTGAAGCCGCCGGTCCCGAAACCGGTGAGCCGCTGCCGCCGCGCGCCGGATGGGGCCGCGCGCACGTCCCGCGCCGCGCACCCGTCGGCTGGTCCACGCCATGACCCCGCGGTCGCCGCGCGCACCGCACCACCGGCACCCGTACCCCGCCGGACGGGCCGCGCCCGACGACCGCAACGCACCGCCGCAGGGGCCGACCGGGCCCGTACACCACGACATGTGAGGGGGAGGCGTTGAACGGCAACCACAACTTCACCCAACTCGTCCGCTCCAGGGCCGCCCAGACGCCCGACCGGGAAGCGCTGATCGTGCTGCCCGAATACGAGGGCCGGGCGCAGCCCGAAGTGGTGACCTACCGGGCGCTGGACGAGGGCGCCCGGCGCCTGGCCGGCTGGCTGCAGGACCACGGGGCCGCCGGCGAACGCGTGCTGATCGTGCACAGCGACCGCAGGCTGTTCGCCATCAGCTTCCTGGCCTGCCTCTACGCCGGTGCCCTCGCCGTCCCGGTGCCGCCGCCCGACGGCCGCGGCCACCTCGAAGCCCGCCTCGCCGGCATCGTCAAGGACGCCGCCCCCACCCTCGCACTGGCCGACGGGGCCGGTGCCCCGGACGTCTCCCGGCTGCTCGCCCGGCACGGCCACGGCCATATCCCCTGCCTCGCCGCCGACGTCGTCCCCGCCTCCCGGGCCTGGCAGGAACCGGACCTGCCGGGTGACACGGTCGCCTTCCTCCAGTACACCTCCGGCTCCACCCGCGAACCCCGCGGCGTGGTGGTCACCCACGACAACCTCCTCGCCAACCAGCGGGCGATCAGCCGGGTGCTGCACACTCTGCCCGGCGCCCGCCTCGGCGGCTGGCTGCCCTTCCACCACGACATGGGCCTGATCGGCCAGTTGCTGCACCCGCTGTGGCTCGGCGGCAGCAGCGTGCTGCTCTCACCCGAGGCGTTCGTCCGGCGCCCGGTGCGCTGGCTGGAGGCGATCGGGCAGCACCACGTCACCGTCAGCGGCGCACCGGACTTCGCCTACGACCTGTGCGCCCGGCGCGTCACCGACGAGCAGCTCGCCACCCTGGACCTGTCCGGATGGGAGATGGCGGTCAGCGGCGGCGAGCCGGTGCGCCCCGCCACGCTCCACGCCTTCGCCGAACGGTTCGCCCCGGCCGGCCTGCGCCGCGAGGTCCTCACCCCCTGCTACGGGCTCGCCGAGGCGACCCTGCTGGCGTCCGGCGCCCCGGCCGGCACCGAGCGCCGCGAGCTGACCGCCGACGCCGCCGCCCTGGAGACCCACGAGCTGCGGGCCCCCACCGAGGGCGCACCGCGGCGGCTGCTCACCGACTGCGGCGAGCCCGCCGACGGTGAACTGCTGATCGTCGACCCCGCCACCCGGGAGCCGCTCCCCGACGGCCGCATCGGTGAGATCTGGCTGCGCGGCGCCAGCGTCGCCCGCGGCTACTGGCGCCGCCCAGCCGAGACCGCCGCGGCCTTCAACGGCACCACCGCGGCCGGCCACGGCGGCCATCTGCGCACCGGCGACCTCGGCACCCGCGAGGACGGCCGGCTGTATGTGACCGGCCGGCTCAAGGACATGATCGTGGTGGCCGGCCGCAACCTGTATCCGCAGGACCTGGAGACCACCGTCCAGCGCCTCAGCGCCCTGTTCGGCGCCTGCACCGCCTTCGTCGTCCCCGGCGAACGCGAACGCGTCGTCGTCGTACAGGAGCTGCGGGCCGGCAGCCGTTACGACATCGACCTCGCCGCGCTCGCCTCCGCGGTCGGTGCCGCGCTCACCGAGGAGTACGACGTGCGGGCCGGGGCGGTGCTGCTGGTGCGGCCCGGTACGGTCCGTCGCACCACCAGCGGCAAGGTCGAACGCGCCGCGATGCGCAGGCTGTTCCTCCAGGGCGAGCTACGGCCGCTGCACCAGCAGATCGAGTCCGACGTCGAGCAGCTGCTGCCGGTCGGGAGCGCGCGATGAGCGGCCCGGCGCAGGACCGCATCGACCGCCTGGAGTCCGCGTTCGGCCCGCTGGACGACCCCGCAAACCCCTGCGGTCAGGACGCGCTGCTCGCCGCCGACTCGGCAGGCGAGGCGCTGCCCGCGGCCGAAGCGGTGCTGGACTCCTACGCCTTCGACGCCGAGTTCGTGCCCGAGCACCACGGCGGGCGGCTGGCGCGCATGGATGTCCTGGGCCGGGTGCTGCGCCCGGTCTTCCGCCGCGACGCCTCCCTGGGCTTCGGCTACGGGCTGAACTGCTTCTTCGCGGCCGTCCCGGTGTGGACCGGAGGGCACGAGGGCCAGTGTGCGCTGGCCGCCCGGCTGCTGCTCGACGGCCGACGGATCGCGGTCGCCCGGCACGAGGTCGCCCACGGCAACGCCTTCGTCCGCGAGGAGTTCGCGGCCGAGCCCGTCGAGGAAGGGTTCCTGCTCAACGGCAGCAAATCCGTCATCGCCAACGCCGCCCGTTCCGCGGGCCTGGTGGTGTTCGCCCGCACCGGCGAGGCCAGGGGCCGCACCCACTCCGTGCTGCTGCTCGACCGCGAACGGCTGCCCGCCGGACGGGTCCAGAACCTGGGCCGCCGCGCCACCAACGGCATGCGCAGCACCGACTTCAGCGGACTGAGCATCACCGACTGCGTCGTCCCGCACGATTCCCTGGTCGGCTCCCTCGGCGACGGCTATGAGCTGAGCCTGCGCTCCTCCCTCGTCATCCGGGGGCTGATCCCGTCCATCGTGCTGTCCGGCGCCGACACCGCGCTGCGCACCGTCGCCCGGTTCGCCACCCGGCGCCGCGCCGACGGCCGTTCCTCGCTCGACGTACGGCACGTACGGGACGTGCTGACCGGCGCGTTCCTCGATCTGCTGCTCAGCGACTGCCTGGCCGCGGTCGCCACCCGGGCGCTGCACCTGGTGCCCCGTCAGATGAGCGCCTACGCCGCCGCTGCCGCCTACCAGGCCCCCAAGCTGCTCGCCGAGTCCATGGACGAGATGTCGGCGGTGCTGGGCAAGGCGACCTTCGCCGAGGCGGGCGCGTACGCCATGTTCCAAAAGCAGCTGCGGGATCTGCCGGTCACCTCGCTCGGGCACGCCGGCAGCGCCGGCCGGCAGGTCAGCCTGCTGCCGCAGCTGCCGTACTTCGCCCGCAACGCCTGGTTCGCCGACCCCGAGGCTCCGGCCGCGCTGTTCCGTATCCACGACGGGCTGCCGCCGCTGGATCTGTCGCAGCCGGCGCTGCTGGGCGACGGCGATCCGCTCGCCGCGACCCTGGTCGCCTGCACCGACCAGCTGGAGGGCGAAGCGGCCGCGTCCCGGGACGGCACCCTGCGGTTCCTCGCCCGTGCCTTCACCACCGAACTCGCCGATCTGCGCAAGGCGTTCACCGATATCGCCCCCGACGACCGCAAGGCGCTGGCCAGCCCGCACGCGTTCGGCCTCGCCGACCGCTACTCCCTCGTACTGACCGCGGCCGCCTGTCTGGGGGTGTGGCGGGAACAGCGCGCCGGCTCCGACGACTTCCTCGCCGACCCGTCCTGGGCGACCGCCGCGCTCTACCGCCTGGGCCGCCGCCTGGGCCTGCCGCTGCCCGACCGCCCGGCCGCGGACGAGGAACGCGTGCTGGCCGAGGTGCTGGCCAGACTCCACGGCCGCCGCAGTTACGACCTGTACGGATCCGCGCTGGCCTGACCACCCGCGCCCCGTCCCCGTACCGACGTACCCGACCTGCCCAGGAGGAGCCCGCCATGCACAGCACGCCGCCGTCCACCCCGCCGAACGAACCGGACTACGAGGGCTGGCTCACCGCACGTCTGCGGCACTATCTCGGCCGGCCCGTCGCGGCCGACGTCGCCTTCGTGGAGTACGGGCTGGACTCGGTGGCCGCGCTGAGCCTCTACGGGGACATCGAGGAGGAGTTCGGGCCGCTGATCGACCCGACCGACATCTGGGACTACCCCACCGTGCGGGAGCTCACCCGCTACCTCCAGCTCCGCGACATCCGGCCCTGCGGCGGCCGGCGGATCCGCGCCGCCTTCGTCTTCACCGGCCAGGGCTGCCAGCACCCGGGCATGACCGCCGGCCTGTACATGCACTCCACCGGCTACCGCGGCTACCTGGACGAGGCCGCCGATGTCCTGCGGCCCTACACCGGCCTGTCCGTCGTCGACCTGATCCTCAGCGGCGACCGCCGGATCCACCGGACCGCCTACACCCAGCCCGCGCTGTTCGCCGTGCAGTACGCCCTCGCCCGCACCCTGGAGGAGGCCGGGGTGCGGCCGGTGGCGGTGCTCGGGCACGGCATCGGCGAGTACGCCGCGGCCACCGTCGCCGGGGCGCTGCCGCTCGCCGACGCCGCCAAACTGGTCGCCCTGCGCGGCGCGTTCATGCAGTACCTGCCGTCCTCGGACGGCGGCATGATGGCCACCTGCGCCGCGCCCTACGAAGCGACCGAGGCGATAGCCGGTGAGCCGGGCGTCGTCATCGGCGCGATCAACGCCGCGCGGGCGACCGTGCTCTCCGGTGACCTGGCCGGCCTCGAACGGGTCCGGGGCCGGCTGGAGGAACGGGGCATCCGCTGCAGCATGCTGGAGGTGTCGCACTCCTTCCAGTCGCCGCTGATGGAGCCGATGCTGCCGCGCTTCGAGGCGGTCGCCCGCCGGCTGCCCGGCGGCGCCCCGCGGCTGCCCTACTACTCCACGGTCCACGGCAGGCTCACCACCCAGCCGCTCTACGCGCCGTACTGGAGCCGGCAGATCACCGCCCCGGTCCGGTTCGCCGACGCGGCACGGCAGCTGCTCGACCAGGAAACCCCCAGCCATGTCGTGGAGATCGGCCCGCGGGTGGTGCTCACCCCGTTCGTACGCCGGATGGGCGGTTCGGCCGGTCCCGTCTGCCTCGGGGTGTGCCGCGGCCCGGAGAGCAACGCCGTCGACCTGGCCGGTGTGCTGTCCGCGCTGGACGCCGGACCGCTGTCCGACCCGCTGGTACGGGCCTGAGATGGCACCGGTGTCCCCCGCTGCCGGGCCCCCGCTCCGCCGCCCCCGGGCCGTCGCCGGACCGCAGGGTCCATGGCACACGGTCCATGACGATCTCTCCGCCACCGGTGTCGTCCTCGTCTACGGACGGCTGGAGCAGTGGCTGCCGCACATCCAGGACGTGGCCCTGGTGCGGCCCGTGCTCGGCCGTGACTGGCACCGCTACCAGACCCTGACCCATCCCCGGGCCAAGGAACGGTTCCTGGCCTCGCGACTGCTGCTGCGCTACGCCGCGGCGGTGGCCATCGAGACGGCGCCGGACCTGGTGGACCTGGCCTACCAGCCCGGCGGCCGGCCGTTCGTGCGCGGCTGCGACCAGATCGACATCAGCCTCAGCCACACCGAGGAGGTGATGGTGGTGGGCATCACCAGCCGCGGACGGGTGGGCGTGGACGTCGAGCTGGCGGTGCGCCGGATGGCCGGCACCGGCTCCGAGGCGCAGGGCTGCACCCCCTACGAACGGCAGTGGCTGGACGCCGTCGACGACCGCGACCGCAATGACACGCTGGTGCGGCTGTGGACGCTGAAGGAGGCGTACAGCAAGGCGCTCGGGCAGGGACTGCGGTTCCGTTTCACCGAGTTCGGCTTCGCGCTGGACGGCACCTGGGCCCGGCTGGTCGGGCCCGACGGGCGGGACGCGGGCGCCGACGACTGGGTCTTCGCCACCTTCGCCGTCGACGGCAAATACGTCGTCAGCGCCGCCGTGCAGGACGCCGGGTTCGGCGGCGGCACCGACCTGTCGGTACAGACGGCACTGGACGCCGGGCTGCTGGACGCCCTGCTGGACACGACCGGCTGACCTCACCGGCCGTGCCCCCCGTCGCCGGGACACCGTCTTACGGGATCCAGCCGGCCTCCTCCGCGATCCGGACCGCGTCGATCCGGTTGCGGGCGTTGAGCTTGGTGACGATCGCGGTGAGGTAGTTGCGGACGGTGCCCTGCGACAGGAACAGACAGCCGGCGATCTCCGCGGCGTCCGCGCCGCGCGCGGCCAGCCGCAGCACCTCCAGCTCCCGCGGCGAGAGCGGGTTCTCGGGGGAGTCCCAGGCGGCCAGGGCCAGTTGGGGGTCGATCACACGCCGCCCTGCCGCCACGCTCCGCACCGCCTGGGCGAGCTGGTCGGGCGGCGCGTCCTTGAGCAGGAAGCCGGTCACCTGGGAGGCCAGCGCACGGCGCAGGGTCCCCGGACGGCCGAGGCTGGTCAGGATCAGCGTGCGGCAGTCCGGGAGGCGCTGGTGCAGTTCCGCTGCGGCGGTCAGCCCGTCGATGCCCGGCAGATCGATGTCGACGACGGCGACATCGGGCCGGCTGGCGAGCGCGGCTTCCACGATCTTGTCGCCGCGGTCCACGGAAGCGATCACCTGCAGGTCCGGTTCCAGTTCCAGAAGGGCGATGAGCGCACCGCGGATCATGTGCACATCCTCGGCGAGCAGGATCTTGACGGCGAGCATGGCAGGTCTCCCCCGGCGGGCAGGTGCCCGGCACGGAGCCGGGCAGGTATCGATCAGGCCGCGGGTCTCGCGGCCATCCGGTCTTGCGTCGTGCGCGCGGCGATCGGCCGCGTCGGCGCTTCGGCAACCATCCGGAAGCACCCGTCGTGCGTCCGTTCCGCCTCCAGCCGGCCGCCCACCGCGCCGAGCCGGGCCTTGAGGTTGCCGATTCCGCTGCCGCTGTGGGGGGAGAGCGTGGGCAGATCGTCGGGCACACCGTCGTTGGTCAGGGTCAGCGTCACTCTCTCGTCCTCCGTGACGGCGCTGATGTGGCAGGTCTCGACCTTGCTGTGGCGGAGGATGTTGGTGACACCCTCGCGCAGTGCGGTCGCGAGCACGGTGTCTATGACCGGATGCAGATGTCCGCAGGCGATCTCGACCTCCGCCTGCACGTCCGCCGAGGCCAGGATCGCCGCGGCGGAATCCGCCTCCGCGGCGAGCGACATGTCACGGTACCCACTGGCCACCGTGCGCACATCCGACAGCGCCTGACGGGAGATGTCCAGCAACGAGGCGACCTCGTCACGCGCCAGCTCCGGCCGGCCGGGCACCAGCCGGTAGATCAGCTCGCTCTTCAGCGTGATCGCGGAGAGGCTGTAGCCCAGCAGGTCGTGCAGGTCCCGCGAGAAGCGCAGCCGCTCCTGCGAGACGGCCAGCCGGGCGAGTTCGGCACGCGAGCGGTGCACCTCCTGGACGAGGTCGGTCAGCCGGGACAGCCCGTAGATCACCAGACCCGTGAAGAGCGTCGACAGCACCAGATACGACGTCTCCAGCCAGCTGAGCGACACCACCAGCTGGAAGGAGGCGGGCACGGCGACGGTCGCCGCGAACGGGATCCAGGCGCGCGGGAACGGCACCAGCAGGAGAATCGATCCGGCCAGCGGACCGGTCATGCTGACCCAGGTGCGGTGGAAGATCAGGACGGGTGCGTAGGTGAAGACCGCCTGCGTCAGCAGCATCAGCACCCGCGTCCGCGTCGTCCAGCGCTGCGCCCGTGACGAGGAGTGCAGGAACTGCAGGAAGAACACGGCCAGCACGACGGCCACCGACGCGGCCAAGGTCGGCATATTGGCGCTGTACTCAAGGGAGTTGAGCGAGACCACGATCGACAGGCACAGCAGCACCACGATGGTGATGGTCCGGGCGAGCCGCGGCGCGGGCAGATCGCGGTCCGGCAGCCCTGCGGGCCACCGCGAACGCTGCGATAACGGCTCCGCGCCGGCATCGGACGGAACGCCGGTGACACCCATGTATGCCCCCCCGTGCCTTGGCTGCGCGGCTCTCGGACGTGACAGCATAGTATGGCCAAACCTGGGCCCAACCGCCCCGCGGAGCGGGTTTTGCGGAGGTGGGCGGGGCCTCTGGCATATGGCTCACGGGCTGCCTGGACGTACCCCTCTACACGTCAACACGTCAACACGTCTACACGTCTACACGAAGAGCGGGACGGGGTTCAGGTCCTCGTAGCGGGTGGGGCGCGCCAACCGCCCCTCGGCCACCGGTACGTCGAAGAGCCTGCCGGGGGCGAACCGCGCCCAGAAGTGCCGCAGCCCCGGCACCAGCACCGCCACTACCGGAATCCCCACGTCCGGCCGGGTCTGATCCAGTACCAGCAACTCCAGCCCCCGTTCGGCGACCAGCCGCTCCGCCGCCTCGATGTCGTCGCGCAGATCGGCGCGCGGCCGGTAGCCGTAACTCCCCGGTGTGCGCGCGCTCTGCCCGCCGTCGGGCAGCAGGTACGGCTGCCCGCCCACCGTCGCCCCGGTCCACCACGCGAGCAGATCACGGTCCCGGGTGAGGTACCCCGTGCCGTCCTCGCGGGCGCCCAGCACCGGCGGCAGCAGCTGGTTCATCTCGGTCAGGGCGCGGCGCAGCGCCAGCCGCGGGTCGAAGTGCGCCCCGAATCCGAAGGTGATGTCCTGCGCGGCCTTGTCCCGCCGCCGGGAGACGGCCGCCACGACCGGAATGCCGAAGTCCGAGGTGAGGTCCAGCGCCCACACCTCGCGGTGCAGATCCCGCTCGTAGGCCGTGCGCAGCCCGGCGATCCACGGCTCGTCGAAGGCGTCGAGGTCCAGCGCGGCCTGCCGGGTCCGGTTGTACCACCACTGCGCGACCGCGTCCCGCTCCACCAGCTCCAGGAAGCCCTGCACGATGGCGTCCTCCAGGCTGCTGCCGGCCGCGTTGCCGTTGGAGTCGGCCGGTACGGCGGGCGGGGTGCCGTCCGGGCCCGGCCCGAAGTACAACAGCGAGGTGGGCAGCAGCCGTTGACGGCGATGGGTCAGTGACCACACCGGGGTCCAGTCGGTGGGAGCGGAGGCGTCGAAGGGCGCGGCGACCCGCTGGAGCGGTGAGGCGGTCGCGTTCCACCTCGCGCGGTCACGGAACTGCCGTGCCGCCCACAGCTGGCAGCGATTGGGGTGCAGTGCGTCGCCGCCCAGCGCCCGCAGCGAGTCACGGATCACCGGCTCATCGCCCTGACGCGTCCCCGAGTAGCGCTCCACGGCCTCACACAGCGCACTGACCTGCGCCTCGACCGCGGTCACGCCCTTGCCGCCGCTGAGGCTGCGCAGTCCGCCGCGCAGCCAGCCCAGCCCGCCGCCGAGCGCCACGTTGTGCCCCGAGGTGTAACAGTGCAGCGCGGCAGGGGCGTTGTCCGCGCGCCGGATCTCACTGACGACACCGGTCACCGGCCCCACCAGATGGCCGTGGCGCGCCAGCATCTGCTCTGGGGGCAGCGCCCGGTGGTTGCCACCGCCGTGCGCGGCCTTGGCGCGCGAGCGGGGCACCACGGGCCGGTCCACCGTCCGCGCCACCAGCCCCGGGTCCCCGCAGCCGGGGCACTGGGGTCTTCGCTGCACGGTGTGCTGCCGGGTGTGCAGCGTCAGGGTGTCCAGCGCACAGATCGCGTCATGGCTCTCCCGCCGCACCCCGCCCAGCCAGGTCGCCGCCAGCAGCACGGCCAGCTGCAGGCCCATGGCACGGCCCGCGGCCAGCGAGGCCTCGGGAGCCGCCACCGGGCGGTCCGCCCCCAGGGCGCGCTGCACCGCCAGTTCGGCCCGCCGGTGGCCGCGCAGCCGGTCGGCCAGACAGTGCCAGCAGGCGCCCTCTTCCGGCCGGAACACCGGTCCGGCCCACGGCTCCGCGCCGCAGGGGCGCACCGGCAGCCAGGGCCGGCCCTGCGCACGGTGCCAGGTGTCGACCGCCGCCAGGTCCGGGGCGAGGTAGTCGTCGCAGAGCACCAGGGAGAGATCCGCTGCGCCCGCCGACGGGCCGCCGCCGGGGCCGGGCCCGACGACCGTGAGTCCGGAGTCGGCGCATGCGGTGCGCAGCCCGTCGGCCGCACCCCGGCCCACGGTCAGGATCTCGACCGTCGGCCGGACGCGCGGCGGGACGGACCGCAGTCCGGAGACCTCCGCCAGGTCCCAGAACGCCGCGGCCGCACCGTCGGACGGCGCACCGGGCGCCGAGCGGTAGCCGATGAGCCCGGCCGTCGCCAGCTCGGCCACCACCGCGCCGGCCTGCACCGCGGGCAGCTCGCGCGCCGCCTCCGTCAGCAGTTTCGACAGCGTCCGGGTCCCGTCGAGCAGCGGCGCGACGACCTCGGCGGGCCGGCCGAACAGCGCGGTGACACCCTGCCCGGACAGCAGATAGGTGGCCTCGTCGGGCACCACCTCGGCACGCAGATGGCGGCGGAAGCCGACCAGGGGCTCCGTGGTCTCCACGGCGTCAGACGGCGTACGGGATACCGGTCAGCAGCGTGGTGGCCGTGGCGTCCGGCCGTCCGAGATCCTCGATGACGAGCGACGGCGCGGTGTAGACGGGCTCCGCGCCCAGCAGCCCGAACTCGGCGAACACGGCCGCCGGGTCACTGGTGTACCGGTGCTTGAGGTCGGGCTCCAGGCCCGCCCGGGCGACGAGTTCGGCGAAGCGGCAGAGGTCGGCGGCGGTGTCGGTCGCGGTGTGGTCAGACATGGTCCGGTGCGTCGCGGGCATGTGACTGTTCCCTCCGTTGTCGGACGGTCCGTCGGGGTTGGCCTGAAGTGCTCGGCACGACGACCCGGCGTCCGGTGAGGCAGTATTCTGCGGGCGCCGGAGGCACAGGCCCCAGTGCCTGGTTCACCACATCGGCATGACATTTTCATGATTGTGTTCATGAGTGGCTCACTGGGCTCGTGCGCTCCCCGGTGCGAACCTCGCTTGAAGCTCGAGATGAACCGCGGCCCGGTGGCCGGCGGTTGTGACTCACGAGGGGAGAGCACTCATGGAAATCAAGGTTCTGGGCCCGCTGACCGCCCACGAACACGGTGTCTCGCTGGTGCCGAGCGCCGCCAAACCGCGGCAGATACTCGCGTTGCTCGCCCTGCAGGGCGACCATGTGGTGACCGTACCGACCCTGATGGAAGAGATCTGGGGGCAGAACGTGCCGCGCAGCGCGGCCACCACCCTGCAGACCTACATCCTCCAGCTGCGCCGCAAGATCGCGGTGGCCCTGGACGGCGACCCCGTGCGCAACGCCAAGGAAGTCCTGGTCACCCAGCACGGCGGCTACCTCCTCCAGGTCCAGCCCGGCCAGGTCGACGTCCAGGAGTTCGAGCAGCTCGCCCTGTCGGGGCGCGGCGCCTACGACGCCCACGACTACGCCGCCGCCTCCGCCCTGCTGGGCAAGGCCCTGGCCATCTGGCAGGGGCCCGCGCTGGTCGATGTGCCCGTGGGCGGGGTGCTGGAACTGGAGGTGCTCCGGCTGGAGGAGGACCGGATGGCCTGCCTGGAGCGCCGGATCGACGCCGACCTCAAACTCGGCCGGCACACCGAGGTGGTGCCCGAACTCTGCTTCCTCGCCGCCCGGCACCCCATGCACGAGAACTTCTGCGCCCAGTTGATGACGGCACTGCACTGCTCGGGCAGCTCCTGGCGTGCGCTGGAGGCGTACCAGCGGCTGCGCGAGGCGCTCGTCGGGGAGCTCGGCATCGAGCCGTCGGCCCGGCTCCAGCAGCTCCAACACGCGGTCCTGTCAGGGGACTTGCCCCTCGGCCAGCGTCTGACCGCCACCGGCTGACGGAGCCCGCCGGCCGCCGTCGGCCGGACCGGGCCGCGCCCGCCAGCCGCGCCGCCGTGCGCTCTCCAGCGGGGTTCGAGTCGGCGTTCCTACGTTCGGCCGATGACGATCCTTCAGGAAACCGCGACCCCGCCGCTCACCCCGCCGCGCCCCGATCTGAGCCGGGCCACCGACGAGCTGCACCGCCTCAAGGAGGAGGTCGGCCGCGGCCCCGACGCCGCCGCCACCCGCCGGCAGCACGCCAAGGGCAAGCTGACCGCTCACGAGCGGCTGGAAATCCTCTTCGACGACGGCACCTTCACCGAGCTCGAACCGCTGCGCCGGCACCGGGCCACCGGCTTCGGGCTGGAGTCCCGCAAACCGCACGGCGACGGCGTGATCATCGGCTGGGGCCTGGTGCACGGCCGCACCGTTTTTGCCTACGCCCACGACTTCCGGGTGTTCGCCGGGGCGCTGGGCGAGGCGCATGCGACGAAGGTGCACAAGGTCATGGACCTCGCGGAGGCGTCCGGTGCCCCGCTGGTCTCGCTCAACGACGGCGCCGGCGCCCGCATCCAGGAAGGCGTCACCGCACTCGCCGGCTACGGCGGGATCTTCCGCCGCAACGTCCGTGCGTCCGGGGTGATCCCGCAGATCTCCGTGATGCTCGGCCCGTGTGCCGGCGGCGCGGCCTACTCCCCGGCACTGACCGACTTCGTGTTCATGGTGCGCGAGACCGCCCAGATGTTCATCACCGGCCCGGACGTCGTCCAGGCCGTCACCGGGGAGAAGATCACCCACAACGGCCTGGGCGGCGCCGATGTGCACGCCGAGACCTCCGGCGTCGCCCACTTCGTCTTCGACGACGAAGCCGCCTGCCTGGAAGAGGTGCGCTGGCTGCTGTCGCTGCTGCCGCGCAACAACCGTGAACTCGCCGCGCCCGTACGGGGCGAGGACCCGGCGGACCGGCGCACCGACGCCCTCACCGGCCTGGTCCCCGCCGACCCCGGACGGGCCTACGACATGCGCGCGGTGATCGAGGAGATCGTCGACGACGGCGAGTACCTGGAGGTGCACGAGGGCTGGGCCCGCAATGTGGTGTGCGCCCTGGCCCGGATCGACGGGCAGACCGTCGCAGTGATCGCCAACCAGCCGAACGTCCTGGCCGGTGTGCTGGACATTCACGCCTCGGAGAAGGCCGCCCGCTTCGTCACCACCTGCGACGCCTTCAACATCCCGCTGGTGACGCTGGTGGACGTGCCCGGCTTCCTGCCGGGCGTCGACCAGGAGCACGGCGGCATCATCCGGCACGGCGCCAAGCTGCTGCACGCCTACTGCAACGCCACCGTGCCCCGTATCTCCCTCGTGCTGCGCAAGGCCTACGGCGGCGCGTACATCGTCATGGACTCCCGCTCCATCGGCGCCGACCTGTCCTTCGCCTGGCCCACCAACGAGATCGCGGTGATGGGCGCCGAGGGCGCGGCCAATGTCGTCTTCCGCCGCGAGATCGCCGCCTCCCCCGATCCGGACGCGACCCGCGAGCGGCTGGTCAAGGAGTACAAGTCCGAGCTGATGCACCCCTATTACGCGGCCGAACGCGGCCTCGTCGACGACGTCATCGACCCCGGCGACACCCGGCGGGTGCTGACCCGGTCCCTGGCCATGCTCCGCGAGAAGAAGGCCGAACTGCCCGACCGCAAGCACGGCATCGTCCCGACGTGAGACCGCGGGCACCTCGCTGACCAGCGCCTACGGCAGCCCCGTCGGCAGATCCACGCACATACGAGCGGGTATCGAGGCGAGGGCCGAACCATGGCGGAGCCGGCAGCGGGGGAAGCGCCACCAGCGGCCACCGAAGCTGTCCGCCGCGGCGGCGGGGCGCGGGGGAACACCCCCGCCCGGCCCCGGCCGCCGGGCTCATCGAGGAGCGGACCGACCGAAGGGAACACCGTGGCCCGCAACGTTCCGTCAGGCCCGTACCCGCAGGGGTACCCGGCCCCGTCGAAGGCGAGGTAGCGGCGATGCGCAGAGTCGCCATCACAGGACTCGGGGCCGTGGCGCCCGGGGGAGTGGGCATCAAGAACTACTGGGACCTGCTGACCGCCGGCCGGTCGGCGACCCGCACGATCTCCTTCTACGACGCCTCCCCGTTCCGCTCGCGGGTCGCCGCCGAGTGCGACTTCGACCCCGCGGCGGCCGGGCTGACGCCGCAGGAGATCCGCCGGCTGGACCGCGCCGCGCAGTTCGCGGTCGTCTCCACCCGCGAGGCGCTCGCCGACAGCGGCCTGGAGGCGGCCGGCGTCGACCCGGGCCGGATCGGCACCTCTCTGGGCAGCGCGGTCGGCTGTACCACCAGCCTGGAGCGCGAGTACGTCGTCGTCAGCAACGGCGGACGCAGCTGGCAGGTCGATCACACCTATGCGGTCCCCGAGCTCTACCGGCACTTCGTGCCCAGCTCGATGGCCGCCGAGGTCGGCATGGCGGCGGGCGCCGAGGGCCCCGCGGCCGTCGTCTCCACCGGCTGCACCTCCGGCCTCGACTCCCTGGGCCACGCCGTCGAGCTGATCCGCGAGGGCACCTGTGACGTCATGATCGCCGGCGCCACCGAGGCCCCCATCTCCCCGATCACCTCGGCCTGTTTCGACGCCATCCACGCCACCACCCCGCGCAACGACACCCCGGAGAGCGCCTGCCGCCCCTTCGACCGCACCCGCAGCGGACTGGTCCTGGGCGAGGGGGCCGCCGTCCTCGTCCTGGAGGAGCTGACGAGCGCACAGGCCCGCGGCGCGCACATCTACGCGGAGATCGCCGGGTTCGCCGCGCGCTGCAACGCGTACCACATGACCGGGCTCAAGCCGGACGGCCGCGAGATGGCCCAGGCCATCGACGCCGCCCTGGCCGAGGCGCGGATCGACCCCACTGCCATCGACTACATCAACGCCCATGGCTCCGGCACCAAGATGAACGACCGGCACGAGACGGGCGCCTTCAAGCGCAGCCTCGGCGCGCATGCCTACCGCACGCCGGTCAGCTCCATCAAGTCCATGATCGGGCACTCGCTCGGCGCGATCGGCTCGCTGGAGATCGCCGCCTGTGCGCTGGCCATGGAGCACTCGGTGCTGCCGCCCACCGCCAACCTGCACGAGCCCGACCCCGAACTCGACCTGGACTACATCCCGCTCACCGCCCGCGAGAAGAAGACCGACACCGTCCTCAGCGTCGGCAGCGGATTCGGCGGCTTCCAGAGCGCGATGGTGCTGGCCCGTCCGGAGAGGAGCGCCGTATGACCGCCACGACCGTGGTGACCGGCATCGGCATCACCGCACCCAACGGCCTGGGCACCGAGGACTACTGGAAGGCCACCCTGGACGGCCGCTCCGGTATCGGCCCGGTCACCCGCTTCGACGCCTCGCAGTACCCCGCGACGCTGGCCGGCGAGGTCCCCGGCTTCGTCGCCGAGGAGCACATCCCCAGCCGGCTGATGCCGCAGACCGACCACATGACCCGCCTCGCACTGACCGCCGCCGACTGGGCCATCGACGACGCGGGGGTCGACGCGGCGGCCCTGCCCGAATACGGCATGGGCGTGGTCACCGCCGCCTCGGGCGGCGCCGTCGAGTTCGGCCAGCGTGAACTGCAGAACCTGTGGAGCAAGGGCAAGGAGTACGTCAGCGCCTACCAGTCGTTCGCCTGGTTCTACGCCGTCAACACCGGCCAGATCTCCATCCGGCACAAGATGCGCGGCCCCAGCGGGGTGCTGCTGACCGAACAGGCCGGCGGGATCGACTCCCTCGGCCACGCACGCCGCCACATCCGCAAGGGCATCCCGCTGGTCGTCGCCGGCGGTGTCGACGCGGCCCTCTGCCCCTGGGGCTGGGTGCCGCAGCTCGCCTCCGGGCGGATGAGCACCGTCGGCGACCCGGCCCGCGCCTACCTGCCGTTCTCGCCGGACGCCTGCGGATACGTGGCCGGTGAGGGTGGCGCGATCCTCGTCACCGAGGACGCCGGCAGTGCCCGCGACCGCGGCGCCCGGCAGATCTACGGCGAACTCGCCGGGTACGCCGCCACGCTCGACCCGGCCCCCGGCTCCTCGCGTCCGCCCGGCCTGGGACGGGCCGCGCGCCACGCGCTGGCCGACGCGGGCCTCACGCCCGCCGACATCGATGTGGTCTTCGCCGACGCCGCGGGCGTACCGGAACTGGACCGGGTGGAGACCGAGGTGATCGCCGCCCTCTTCGGCCCGCGCGCCGTGCCCGTCACCGCCCCCAAGACCATGACCGGTCGTCTGCTCGCCGGCGGCGCGGCCCTGGACGCCGCGACCGCCCTGCTCGCCCTCCGCGACGGCGTCATTCCCCCCACCGTCAACGTGGCCGCCCCGGCCACGGACTTCCCCCTCGATCTGGTCACCGGCTCACCGAGGGAGCAGGACCTGCGCGCCGCGCTGGTGCTGGCCCGCGGCCACGGTGGCTTCAACGCGGCCCTCGTCGTACGACGGCATGCCGCGACGACGGACCCGGCATCCGGCCGGAACGACTGAGAGGACACGCCATGCCCATCACCACCACCCACGTCACCCTCACCGACCTCACCCGGATGCTGCGTGAGAGCGCGGGCGAGGAGGAGGGCGTCGACCTGGACGGCGACGTCATCGACACGCCCTTCATCGAGCTCGGCTACGACTCCCTCGCCCTGCTGCAGGTGATCGGCGAGATCCAGCGGGAGTACGGCGTGGAGATCCCGGACGACGCGGTCGTCGACGCCGAGACCCCGCGCGCCCTGCTCGACCTCATCAACGCCGGCACCGCGTCGGCCGCATGATCTGGCGTCGAAGGCGGCCACCCCGGTTCCCCCGGCCGGACGGGCCGCCTTCGGCGCCGCTCCACGAGGAGTGAGGCTGCCTGGTGGCGGGTGCCCGCACCACCGCGCGCTCCCGCCACGCAGGCTCCCGTTCCCGCACGTTCCCGGGCTGCCCGGTGGCCCCTTCCGCCGTCACACGCACCACGCCGGACCCCGCACCGTCCGTGCCCTACCGCCCGGCAGACCGCCCCCCAACCGGCATCCGCCCGCCGCGCACCACCCGCCACACCCTGCATGTGCACCCGCCCGGAAGGAGGGCACCCATGTCTCTCGCCAACCAGACCGCGGTGACCAGAAGGCTGGAGATCACCCCCAAGGCGCCACCGATCCCGGGCGATGCGGACGACCCGATCGCCGCCGCCGACCCGTCGGGCGCCGCCACGGCCGCCGGCACCGATACGGCGGACGGTGCGGCCACCGGCACCGAGGCACCCGACGATGCAGCCGTGGGCCCGCCCCTCGGCCCCGTCATTGACACCTCCGCCGGCCGTACCCTCCCGCCCACCGCCGTCACCGCCGTGCTGCACGCCTTCGGCGGCCGTCGCCAGGACCTCCCGCCCCGTACGGTCGTCGTCCTCGGATCCACCGCTCCGCTCACCGCACTCCCCGCCACCCACGAGGGCATCCCGGTCCGTACCGCCTCCTCGCCCGCGCACGCCCTGCACCTGGCCCACCACGAACTCCAGGCCAAGAGCGCCGACCTGGCGTTGGTTGCGGGCTTCCAGGAGCCCCTGGGCCGGGCCGTCACCGTCCAGGCCCTGCGCCGGGCGGCCGAAGCGGTCGCCGCCGACGACAGTGTGCTGGGGGTGCTGGACTTCGAAGGCTGTGCGGGACCGGCGGACGAGCCGGTCCTGCGGCCGTCGCGGCACAGCCGCCGGCTCACCGACCCCGCGGCGCCCCGTCTGCTGCTGTGGTCCGGCGGCAACGCGGCGGAGGAACAGCGCGTACGGCGCGAACTGGCGCCCCTGCTCGACGGTTTGTTCCCGGAGGCGTTCCCCGCCCTGCCGGCCACCATGCCCTGCGGCAAGGCTCCCGGGCCGGTCCGTGCCGGGGCCGTCACCACGGCCGAGCGGGCCCCTGCGGCGGTCGCCGCGGCCCGCACCGTGCATGCGCCCCGCCCCCGCCCGGTCGCGCTGCTCTTCCCCGGCCAGGGCTCCCAGCACACCGCGATGGCCGCCGGACTCTACGGCCGGGAGCCGGTCTTCACCGCCGCCGTCGATGCCGTACTGGAGCTCATGGGCCCGGAGGGGCCCGCCATCCGCGCCGACTGGCTCGCCGACACCCCGGTCATCGCCATCGACGACGTCCGCCGCGCCCAGCCCCTGCTCTTCGCGGTCGACTACGGCCTGGGGTGCATGGTGCTCAGCTGGGGCATCCGCCCGGCCGCCCTCCTGGGCCACAGCGCCGGCGAACTGGTCGCCGCGGTCCTCGCCGGAGTGGTCCCGCTCAGCGACGCGGTCGCGATGATGCGCGAGCGGGTCGTCGCGGCGGTGCGGATTCCCGCGGGCGGCATGCTCGCGGTGGCCGCGGGCGCCGACACCCTGCGTCCGTACCTGCGTGCCGATGTGGTCATCGCCGCGGTCAACGCCACCAGCCAGACCATGCTGGCCGGTTCGACCGCTCCGCTGGCGGAAACGGCCGCCGCGCTGCGCGCCGCCGGGCACACGGTCGTCACGGTGCCCGCCACCAGCCCCTTCCACAGCCCGGCCATGGCCCCGGCATCGGCCGCGGTGGAACGCGCCTACACCGGCATCCCCTTCCGCGCCCCCGACCTGCCGCTCTACTCCGGCTACACCGGCGACCTGCTGGGGCCCGACGACGCGGTGAGCCCCCGCTTCTGGGCCCGGCAGATCACCGACCCGGTGCTCTTCCAGCCCGCGCTGGACCAGCTGCTGGCGGCCGACGACATGCTCCTCCTCGAAGCGGGCCCCCGGCAGACCCTCACCGTCTTCGCCCGCCGCCACCGCGCCGTCCGTCTGGGCGCCTCGGCCGCCGTCCCCCTCCTGCCCGCCCGTCCCGTCACCCCGGAGGCCGACCGGCACGCCGTCCTGACCGCGGCCTGCCGCCTCTGGCAGGAGGGCCACCAGCTCAAAGGAGAAGCCCTGGCCCGCCTCTGGACCTGCGCCGCGGAAGAGGCCACCCCCGCCCCCGCCACCCGGGCCGGCACACCCCCGGTGGGCGTCGCCGGCTGAGGCCACCACGGACGGGAATCCGGCGGGCCCGCGCCGGATTCCCGCCGCGGACCGCTCCCCGCACCGGCCGCACCGCAGCGAAGCGGTCGCGGCCCGGAGACCCTGCCCTCGCCCCCGCTCTCGCCCATTGGCCCCTTCCGGCGCGACATGAGCCGACGAGGCTGTACCAATGGCACAGTCATCTCGGCGTCTGTTGAGCAACCTGCCGCACTGATGCTGTGATGGTCCCGTCGATGGCGCTGCGGATCCCCGCGGCGCCTTTTTCATGCGGGAACGGCGAAGGGGCGGAAGCTGTGCTGAAGAGGATGTTCGTGGCTCCGGATCCGGGGTGGCTGCGGCTGCGCAGCGCCGCCCGGTCCGTCCTCGGCATCGGCCTGGCGGTCACCGGGTGCGGTTTCGCCGGGCACTCGCTCGTCGCGGCCATCACCGGCGGGCTCGCCGCGCTGCTCGCCCTCTTCACGGTCACCGACGCGACGGTCCGCGCGCAGATGGTCACCACCGGCCTGCTGCCCGCGGTCGGCTTCCCGGTGCTCGCCGTCGCGGCGGTGCTCCATGAACATCCGGTGGGGCGGGGTGTGGCCTTCGCCGCGGTGGTGGGCGCGGGGGTCTACGCCCGCCGCTGGGGGCCGCGTGGCCACGCCCTGGGGGTGTTCGCGTTCATGACCTTCTTCGCGGCGCAGTTCCTGCACACGGTGCCGGGACAGCTGCCCGACCTGTATGCCGCGATCGCCCTCTCCCTGGCCGCCTCCTCGACCGTCCGCTTCGGGCTGTGGTGCTACGAGCGCCGGCTGCCCCCGGCCGTCGTGCCCGCCCCGACGGGCGCGAGGGGGCTCGCCCGGACGACCACCCGCCAGGCGATCCAGGCCACCGCCGGCAGCGCCTTCGCCCTCGTCGTGGGCCAGTTGCTCTCCGAGCAGCGCTGGTACTGGGCCGTGGGCGCGACGTGGTGGATCTTCGTGAACACCACCTCGCGCGGCGAGACGATGGTCCGCGGCTTCCGCCGCACCCTCGGCACGGTGATCGGCGTCGTCCTCGGGCTGCTCGTCGCCGTCCCGCTGCACGGCGCCGTCGTCCCCACGGTGGTCCTGGTCGCGGTCAGCGTCTTCGGGATCTTCTACACCGCCGCTGTCTCGTATACGTGGATGATGCTCGCGGTGACGTTGATGGCCACGCTGCTCTACGGGCTCCTGGGAGTGCTGGACCCCGGCCTGCTCACGCTGCGTCTCACGGAGACCGGTGTGGGGGCGCTCGGCGCGGCGCTGGCGGTGCTCTTCGTGCTGCCCGTCACGACGCACGCCACCACCGACGCCTGGATCCAGCGCGCCCTGCGCTGTGTGCACCGCTGCACCGCCGAGGCCGCCGCCCGCCTCGCGGGCTCCGCGACCGCCGACCCCGCCCCCCACGTCGCCGAACTGGGGCCGCTGCTGAGCCGGGTGCGCCTGTCGCTCTCCCCGCTCGTGCACCCCCTGAGCCCGCTGCGCGCCCGCAAGGCGCGGGCGCGGCAGGTGCTTGCGCTGCTCGACGACTGCGCCCGTGAGGTCCGCGCGCTGGCCACCATCGCCGCCGATCCGGAGGCATCCCACGATGCCCGGCTCACCGCCTCCTGCCAGCGTGTGGAGGCCGCCGTCGAGGCACTGACCACCCCGCGCAGGGCACGCGACGCGGCGGCCGCCACCGTCTTTGTGGCGCACCCTCCCGCTGCGGAACCCGCGCTGGTCCATCTCCACGGCCTGGAGCGGGCACTGGCCGACCTCTCCGCACCGCTGCGCAGCTCCCCGCGCTCCCCACTGGTCGACGCCTGACCCGGAGCGCCTCCGGGGGCAGCCCGCCGTGCGGCCTGCGCGGCGTACGGAGCGCCTGGGACGCCGGTTCGGTCCCGGGCGCGCGGGGCGCACGCCCGTGAGCGGGAACCCGCCATCGCCCCCAACGCCCCGCCCCCGGCTGTTAGCGTCGCCGGGGCACCTCAACGGGCAGGCGGACGAAGGGCGGACCAGTGGAAACGAGCGACCACGGCCGGCGCGCGTACATCGGATCGTTCACCGCGGCCGGCGGCCTCGGCATCACCACCGCGGCCGTCCACCCGGAGACCGGCGCACTCACCCCGCTGCACTCCACCGACGCCGTCCCCAACCCCTCCTACCTGGCCCCGAGCCCCGACGGCCGCTACCTCTACGCGGTCAGCGAGACCCCGGACGGCACCGCGGCGGCCTTCGCCCTCACCTCTCGGGGACCCGAACTGCTCGCACCTGCCGTCCCCGTGGACGGCGCCGACCCGACCCACCTCACCCTGGCGCACGGCCACCTCGTCACCGCCAACTACAGCTCCGGCAGCGTCAGTACGCTCCCCGTACGGCCGGACGGCACGCTCGCCGGTCCCGCCACGGTGCTCGCCCACCGGGGCAGCGGCCCGCGGACCGACCGTCAGGAGGGTCCGCACGCCCACGCCGTGCTGCCCGACCCCAGCGGCCGCTGGCTGCTCAGCGTCGACCTGGGCACCGACTCGGTCCGCAGCTGCGCCCTGGCCGCCGGCGACGGGACGCCGGCCGTACGCGCCGAGACCCGGCTGCGGCCCGGCAGCGGCCCGCGTCATCTCGCCTTCCACCCGCACGGCGACCGCGCCTATGTCATCAATGAACTCGATCCGACGGTCACGGTCTGCCGATGGGACGCCGGCCCCGGTGCGCTGACGCCGCTGGGGGAGACCCCCCTCCTCCCGGACGGGGCCGCCACGGCCGGCACCTTCCCCTCCGAACTGGTCGTCTCCCTTGACGGCCGGTTCGCCTGGGCCGCCAACCGGGGCCACGACAGCCTCTCCGTCCTCTCCCTCGACGGCGACACCGCCACCCTCGTCACCACCGTCCCCTGCGGCGGCCACTGGCCCCGTGATCTGGCGCTGCACCCCGACGGCCGGCACCTTTACGCCGCCAATGAGCGCTCCGGCGACGTCACTTGGTTCACCGTCGACCAGGCGACCGGCATCCCGGCCCGGGGCGGATCCGTCCCGGCGCCGGCCGCCTCCTGCGTGGTCTTCGTCTGAGCCGCCCAGGGCCGCCTCACCCCTGCGGAAAGCGTCCGCCGAAGTACACCTGTGTCTCGGCGAGCCGGCCGTCCCGCACCGTCATCACCTCGACATTGCGATGCCGCTCGCCCGTCTTCAGCTCGTACTCGTACCGGACGAAGACCTGCTCGCCGTCGAGGGCCACGGCGTCGAGAATCTCCTGGGAGCGCAGCCGGTCCGCCGTGGGGAAGCAGATCTCCAGGAACGCGGCCTTGCCGATGTGGTCGTCCTGCGGACTGGTGAAGGCGAAATCCTCGGCGAGCAGCCGGTCCATGGCCGCACGGTCCTGGGCGAGATAGGCCCCGAAGGCGGCGCGGACGAGGTCGACGTTCGACATGAACTTCCTTCCGTTGGGCGGCCGCTCAGGCGCGCGGGGCGAGCGGGCCGGCGAATGCCTCTGCAGGACGGTAGACCTCGCGGTGCTCCCGGACTCATCGGTCGGCGTGTCAGGGGCGCGGCAAGCCCCCTGTGAGGGCAGCTCCCGGGCGTACGCCCACCGGGGCGCCCGCACCGCGGCCACCGGCCTCCCGGGCCTTCTGCGGGGCATCTGCGCCGCTCGGAGCGGAATCGGACGTATCGCCTCCGGCTGGACACGGTGCCCGGACGAGGCGCCCGGACAGGGCGACCGCACATGCCGAAGAGCCGTCCCGACAAGCCGAAGGGCCGCCCCGCGCGGTGCGCGAAGACGGCCCTTCGCCGGAGCGGCGTCCGGTCCGGCGGAAGAGTCCTAGCGGACCGGTGCCCCCTGTGCCTGCGTCGGGAGGGTGATGCCCACCGCCGCCGCATAGTTCGACAACGCCAGCCGGCCGACCGTGCCGTAGGCGCCCAGCGCCTCGGCCGATGCGCAGCCCGCCTCCGCCGCGGCCGCCCCCAGAAGGCCGTCGGTGATCTCCGGGCCGATCAGGTACGGGGCCAGCGCCAGCTGCTGCGAACCGGATCCGCGCAGCTGCTCGGCCGTACGGGAGATGGCGCCCTCCTCGTCCAGGGCGGCGGCCAGCACCGGCACCGCGAGCCGTGCGGAGAGCAGCATGCCGGTGATCCCGGCGGCCTGCACGGCCTCCTCGCCGCCCACGGTGGCGAGGATGATGCCGTCCGCCGCCGTGGCGACCGTGAACAGCCGGGCACGGTCGGCGCGCGCCAGACCGGCCTCGGAGAGCCGGACGTGCAGCGCCTCGGCGAGCAGCGGGTGCGGGCCGAGGACATCGGTCAGCTCGGCGCCGGAGCCGCTGTTCATCATGGCCTGGCGTATCCGGCGCAGCAGGGCGCTGTCCGGCCCGGCCAGCAGCGGCACCACCACGGCGGCGGGGCCGGGGTCGGGCTGCCCGTCGGCGCCCACCCGGGCCTTGTGCTCGGTGGCGGCCTGCGCCAGCACGGCCTCCAGGGACGGGAACTCGTCGTCGCCGCCGTCGACATAGCCGATCCGGGCGTCGAGGCCCGGGAGCTCGGAGCGGGCGATGCTGGAGACCTCTTCCGCCAGGCTGCGCGAGGCGGCGGAGGGGGTGCCGGGCACGGCCAGCACCAGGGCGGGCGCGCCCTCGGGTGCGGCGAGCGGCTCCGGCCTGCGGTGGCGGCCGGACTGCCGCGCGCGCGGCATACGTACAGGCAGGCCGGGTGCGGCTCCCGCGCTCGGGGATGCGGCGTCGAAATCGGGCGAGCCAGGTGCGGGCCCAGTGGGGGAACTCATGGCGCCGCATGCTAACGGTTCGGACCACCCCCGCGCGGAGGGAGGGTTCGGTGAAGAGGTATCCGTCCCGATTTATCCCGCGCGTCACCCCGTGCTACCCCGGTGCAGGCCGTGTGATCTGCAACAACTTCGCATCGGCGGGCAGTGTCAGACGGTCATCGGCCAGTGCCGCGGCGATGGTCAGCGCCCCGTCGAGCGGGCTCCCGGCGGCGGCTGCCGGACGGGCGTCCGGCAGCCGCTCCGTCAGCGCCGTACGCAGCGGAGCCAGCAGGGGTTCGCCCAGGCCGAACAGCCCGCCGGTGCAGGCCACCGCGGTGCCGGCCCCCGGCGGGCAGACCGCGGCGGCGGCATCGGCGATATGGCCCGCGGCGGCACGCATGATGCCGAGGGCCACGGCGTCGTTCTCGACGGCGCAGCGGGCGACCTCCGGGGCGAACGAGGCCAGTACGGCGGGCCGGTCGGGGCGCGGGTAGAGCGCGCCGGGCAGCCCGGCGACCGGCCCGAACACCGCTTCCGCGCGCGCCAGGAGGGCGGCCGAGCCGCCCGGTCGTCCGTCGTACGCCCGCAGCGCGGCCTCCAGTCCGGCGCGGCCGGTCCATGCGCCGCCGCCGCAGTCGCCCAGCAGATGCCCCCAGCCGTCCGCGCGGCGCCAACCGCCCACGGTGGTCAGGTCCGTACCCAGGGCGATCATGCCGGTGCCCGCGGCGACCACGGCACCGGGCCGCTGGCCCAGCGCGCCGGCGTACGCGGTCACGGCGTCCGCGGCGAGGGCGAGGTGGTGCACCCCGAACGCGGTGGCCAGTGCGGCCGGCAGCCGGGCACGCAGATCCTCGCCCAGAGTTGCCATACCGGCCGCGCCCACGCATACCGCGGCAAACCCGTGCGCACCCACTTCGCGCCCCAACTCCTCAGCTGCGGGCAGGAGTTGGGACAGCAGATGGTCCGCGTCGATCCCGGCGGGGCCGGTGCGCACCGGCTCGTGGGAGGCGCGGGTGGCCAGCGGACGGGCCTCGGTGTCGTCGGCGCGAGCGACGGCGATCCGCAGCCCGGACCCGCCCGAGTCGATCCCCAGGACATGGCCGGGCCGGAGGGCGCCCGGGGTGCGGCCGGCGGGCTCACCCAAAGCCGCGGGCGTCCTGCTTGAGGGCGGTGTCGACGGTCAGGGCCGTGGCGACGACCAGGCTCAACAGCGGGTCGGGCAGCTGATGGTGGATCTGCAGGACGTAGTTGTCCGCCGTCGTGAACATCGTCTTGGCGAGGCCTTCCCAGGTCTTGGTGATCCGGGCGACCTCGGTGTCGGCGTGGTCCACGATGGCGAAGTTCCAGGCGCGCCAGTTCTCGGCCTTGATGGCGCCGATCCGCTGGCCGTTGACCATCATCGCGAAGTTGATCTTCCCGATGGCGTTCTGCTGGACGATCTCGCCGACCGGCGAGCCGTCCGGACGCTGCACGATCACCTTGGACTTGAGGATCTTCGCCGGCCGGGTCAGCACCAGCTGCGGCTGGCCGTAGGCGTCCCGGATCTCCAGCTTGTGGGTCATGTACTGATCGAGGCTGGAGACGACGCGGAGCACCTTCTTGGCCGTGCTCTGCCCGACCTGGACGACCGCGCCGATCGTGTTGCCGTGCTGGTCGAAGACGCTGTACTCGTTGGTGACCTCGATGAGCTTGGCCTTCTGGTTGACCACCAGCACCGGCTCGGTGAACAGACTGCCGCCGCCCGGTCCACCGGGCGCCACCCCGGCCTGCTGGTGCACCTGCTGCTGCACGCCGCCCGGGTTCGTGCCCGGCTGCGGCATCGGCTGCTGTCCGTACGGCTGCTGCATCGGCCGGCCGGGTGCCTGCTGGCCGGGTGCCTGCTGGGGGTGGCCGTAACCACCCTGCTGACCGTACGGCGCCCCGCCCTGCTGGCCCGGATAGGGGCCCTGGCCAGGCGCCTGCTGCTGCGGCATCTGCTGCTGCGGTGCGGACTTCTGCAGCGTCTGCTGCTGCGGGGCCTGCTGAGCCTGCGGCTGGTGAGCATGTTGCGGTGGGGACTGCTGAGGGCCCGGCTGAGGTGCCTGGCCCTGGTCGTGCGCCGCGGGCTGTTGCCCCGGGTGGGTGTGCTCCGTCCACTGGGACCCGTCCCACCAGCGCAGTTGGTGGGGGGTGCCCTGCGGATCGGCGTACCAGCCCGCAGGGATGTTCGCATTCGTCATGCCAGGCACACTATCCCCCGGTGTCAGGGCAGCCTCCAGTCGACGGGCTGTGCGCCCTGCCGTACCAGGAGGTCGTTCACCCGGCTGAAGGGATGCGAGCCGAAAAAGCCCCGGTCGGCGGACATGGGGGAGGGGTGCGCTGACTCGACGGCCGGCAGATCGCCGAGCAGCGGCCGCAGATTGCGTGCATCGCGCCCCCACAGCACCGACACCAGCGGGCGCTCGCGCGCCACCAGCGCGCGGATGGCCTGCTCGGTCACCTCTTCCCAGCCCTTGCCGCGGTGTGCGGCGGGCTTGCGGGGCGCCGTCGTCAGCGCTCTGTTCAGCAGCAGCACGCCCTGGTGCGTCCACGGAGTCAGATCGCCGTTGGACGGGCGGGGCAGCCCGAGGTCGGAGTGCAGCTCCCGGAAGATGTTCTCCAGGCTGCCGGGCAGCGGACGCACGTCCGGCGCCACGGAGAAGCTGAGCCCCACCGCATGCCCCGGTGTGGGGTAGGGGTCCTGTCCGACGATGAGCACCCGCACCTCGTCGAAGGGTTGTTGGAAGGCGCGCAGCACATTGTTGCCGGCCGGGAGATAGGTACGCCCCGCGGCGATCTCCGCCCGCAGGAAGTCGCCCATCGCGGCGATCCGTCCGGCAACGGGCTCAAGTGCCTTGGCCCAGCCCGGTTCGACAATGTCTTGGAGAGGTCGTACAGCCACGGGATCACCCTACTGGCCGGGGCCCGCCCCCCTTCAATCGATGGCCAAGCCTGCCCTGCGTCCGGCGCACCGCGGGAGGTGCACTGCCGCTCGACAAGGCGCCGTGACCCGGCATGCGGGCCATCGCCCCGCCGTGTCGCCCCGCTTCCCTCAGGCCACCGCGGCCGCCCGTACACACAGCACATCCGGCAGGTGGGAGGCGAGTTGCTGCCAGCTGTCGCCATCGTCCGCGCTGGCGTACACCTCGCCGTTGCGGTTGCCGAAATACACCCCGGCGGGATCGGCGTCGTCGACGGACAGGGCGTCCCTGAGGACCGTGCCGTAATGGTCCTCGTCCGGCAGCCCGGCGCTCAGCGCCTGCCAGCTCCCGCCGCCGTCGGCCGTGCGGTAGACCCGGCAGCGGTGCCCGGCCGGCACCCGGTCGCTGTCGGCGGTGATCGGGAAGAGATAGGCGACATCCGCCGTGCGCGGATGGGCGGCCACGGCGAAGCCGAAGTCGGAGGGCAGTCCGTCGCCGATATCCGTCCACTGCGCGCCCGCGTCGTCGCTCCGGTAGACGCCCCAGTGGTTCTGCAGATAGAGGCGGTCGCGGTGCACCGGGTCCTGCGCGATCTTGTGGACGCACTGGCCGAACTCCGGATGCTGGTCCGGCAGGAAGACCGCCTTCACGCCCGTGTTCGACGGGGCCCAGCTGGCGCCCCCGTCGAGCGTGCGGAAGACCCCTGCCGCGGAGACGGCGACGGTGACCACGCCGGCGTCCCGCGGGTCAGTGATCACCGTATGGACGGCCAGCCCACCGCCGCCCGGCACCCACTCCTCCCGGCTCGGGTGGTCCCACAGGGCCCGCACGAGCTCGAAGGTCTCGCCGCCGTCCTCGGAGCGGAACAGCCCGCCGGGCTCGGTGCCCGCATAGATCACATCAGGGGCGGCAGGACCGGCCGGATGCAGCTGCCACACCCGCTCCAGTGAAGTCCCGGTGTACTTCGGGTACGTGACCGCGGGGCGGGAGGGCTCGTGCCAGGTTTCGCCCAGGTCGTCGGAGTGGAACACCGAGGGACCCCAGTGGGCACTGTCGGCCCCGGCCAGCAGCCGGGGCGTGGCGCGGCGGGTGTCGATCGCGAGGGAGTACACCGCCTGCGCGGAGAAGTGCGGGCCGCTCACTTCCCAGTCACCGTGCCGTCTACGGCCGATGAAGAGCCCTTTGCGCGTGCCCACCGCGAGCAGTACGTCAGTCATGCCGGAACACCTCCGGGACGCCGTTGTCTCAGACAGTGGCAAGTTTGCACCCGGCCACTGACAATGGCGTCCCGGAACATGTCCGCGCAGGTCGGACGGTGCGGTCCCGCTCCTGCCACGGGTAGCGCACGCCGTCCCGACGGCCTCAGACCGCCCGGTGGTACGGCTGCGGCACGGCGGTCCGTGCCCCCAGTTCCCGTGCCGCGTGCTGCGCGAAGCTGGGGGAGCGCAGGAGCTCACGGCCGAGCAGCACGGCGTCGGCCTGACCGTCCGCGATGATCTTCTCGGCCTGCCGAGCCTCGGTGATCAGACCGACCGCGCCCACCGCGAGCCCGCTCTCCTTCTTCACCCGCTCCGCGAACGGCACCTGGTAGCCGGGCCCCGTGGTGATCTTCGCGTCCGGCGCATTGCCGCCCGTGGAGGTGTCCAGCAGATCGATCCCGTGCTCGTGCAGCTCGCGGGCGAAGCGCACGGTGTCGTCGGCCGTCCAGCCCTCGCGCTCGTCGCTCTCGTCCTCGGTGAGCCAGTCGGTCGCCGAGATCCGGAAGAAGACCGGCAGTTCCTCGGGCCAGACCTCCCGTACGGCGTCCACGACCTCCAGCGCGAACCGCGTCCGGTTCTCGTACGAGCCGCCGTACTCGTCGGTGCGCCGGTTGGTGAAGGGCGAGAGGAACTGGTTGATCAAGTAGCCGTGCGCACCGTGGATCTCGGCCACCTCGAAGCCGGCCGCCAGCGCCCGCCGCGCCGTCGCGCGGAACTGCGCGACGATCTCGCCGATCTGCGCCACGGTCAGCTCCGCGGGGGCCGTGAACCCCTCGCCGAACGGCACCGGGCTCGGCCCGACCGGCTCCCATCCGTATCGCTGACCGGGGAGGAGCGGGGCGCCACGGTCCACCCAGGTGCGCTCGGTGGAGGCCTTCCGGCCGGCGTGGGCGATCTGGATGCCCGGGGCGGTGCCCTGCTCCTTGAGGAAGCCGGTGATGCGCCGGAACGCCTCGGTCTGGGTGTCGTTCCACAGGCCGAGGTCGTACGGGCTGATGCGTCCTTCGGGGCTCACCGCGGTGGCCTCCGTGAGGATCAGGCCGGTGCCGCCGGCCGCGCGCGCGGCCAGGTGCTGGAAGTGCCAGTCGCCGGGCGCCCCTTCCGCCGGACCCTCGGGAGCCGCGGAGTACTGGCACATGGGCGCCATCCAGAGGCGGTTCGGGACGGTCAGCGCGCGGAGGGTGATGGGCTCGAACAGTGCGCTCACGGCGGGCTCCTGTACCTGAAGGCGAACGGGTGCCGGCCGGCCCCGCACTCATACGATAGGCGTCGTACTACGGTGGATGTCAAACTACGATGCTTCTCGTACAATGAGCGGGCGGGCGGCGCGCCAGGCCACACCGAGCCCCGCAGAATGAGTCAGGAGCCGTCATGCCGACCGAAACGACCTCCACGCGGGCTCCTTCGGGCTCCCGGTCGCTGGAGCACCCGGCCCGTGAGGACATCCGGCTGGCCGACGTACTGCATGCGCTCGCCGACCCGGTGCGACTGCGGATCGTCTGCGCACTGGCGGCCGCCGAGGGCGAGCTGAACTGCGCGGACGTCGAACTCCCGGTCAGCAAGTCGACCTGCACCCACCACTTCAGGGTGCTGCGCGAGAACGGCGTCATCCAGCAGCTCTACCGGGGCACGGCCAAGATGAACGGGCTGCGCCGGGCCGATCTGGAAGCGCTCTTCCCCGGTCTGATCGACGATGTGCTCCGGGCGGCGGATCTGCAGGCCGACCGCCTCGGGGAGGAGTGACCGGGCCGCCCCGGGCCGGCGGACCGGAGCCCGGCGCCCCGGCCCGCCCGCGGATTCAGCGGGTCACTTCCGCGCCGCGCGCCGCGTCCAACAGCCCTGCCCAGTCCGGCAGTTTGACGGTGCCACGCCCCAGCCCGCGGCCCCACTCCGCCTCGGCGGCCTCGATGGCCAGCCAGCCCGGCCACGGGACCGGCCGCTGCCCCGCCCGGGTCAGCGCGGCCACCGGGTCCTCGGCCGCGCCGCGCTCCGTCAGGGTGGCGGCATCCGCCAGCAGCGACCGCGCGGTCTCCTTGGCGCACGGCCGGTTGGTGCCGATCACGCCCGTGGGCCCCCGCTTGATCCAGCCCGCCACGTACACGCCGGGCAGCGGCGTCCCGTCCTGCAGCACCCGCCCGGCCTGGTGCGGCACCGTCCCGGTCGTCCCGTCGAACGGCAGGCCGGGCTGCGGCGTCCCCCGGTAGCCGACCGAACGCAGCACCAACTGCCCCTCGATGTCCTCGAATTCGCCGGTCCCCGTCACCCCGCCGTGCCCGTCGGGCGCCGTCCGTTCGAACCGGACCGCGCGCACCCCGCCGGCATCCCCGAGCACCTCGACCGGTCGCAGGAAGAACCGCAGATGAATGCGGTGCCCCCGTCCGGCGGCCCCCGCGTCCAGGTCTGCCGGGGCGGCCGCCGCCCGCTCCGCCCAGCCGCGCAGCACCTCGACATTCCGCCGCCCCGCCGCAGGCAGCCCGCCCGGATCCCGGAACGCCGGATCCAGCGCCAGCTCCTCGGGCCGTACGAGCACCTCGGTATCCGGAAGGGAGCCCAGTTCCCGTAGCTCCTTGGTGGTGAACTTGGCCTGGGAGGGGCCGCGTCTGCCGACCATCCAGACGTCCTCGACGCTGCTGTCCGCGAGCGCGCCGAGCGGACCCTGCGGCATATCGGTAGCGGCAAGCTCGGCGGCACCGCGGGACAGCATCCGCGCCACGTCCACCGCCACATTCCCCACGCCGATCACGAGGGCGGACCGCGCCGCGAGGGTGAATCGGACGGCGGCCGCATCCGGGTGTGCGCTGTACCAGGCGACGAACTCGGTCGCCGGATGGCTGCCGGGCAGCTCCTCACCGGGGATGCCCAGATGCCGGTCGGTGGCGGCACCCACACAGAACACCACCGCATCGAAGATCTCCCGCAGCTCCTCGACGCCCAGCCCCGCCGCCCCCACCTCGACGTTCCCCAGGAAGCGCACCCTGGGGTGCTCCAGCACCGTCCGCAGATTGTTCTGCAGCGATTTGATCTTCTCGTGGTCCGGCGCGACGCCGTAGCGCACCAGACCGTACGGGCAGGGCAGCCGATCCAGGACGTACACCTCGATGTCCGGTACGGTCTGCTGCTCGATCAGGGACTGGGCGGTGTAGACGCCGCTGGGTCCAGAACCGATCACTGCGACACGAAGCACGAGTGGCCCCTTCCGCGGGATACCCCCAGGATCGCACCGGCAGGCGCGCGACGGGAGATGCGCTATCGGGGTTGCTCCCGGTGGGATGAGCGTGCCGCGCTACTGGGCCGGGTGAGCGGGGGGCTAGGTTTTCAATGTGTCGGAAAGTGACTTTTATACCGTTAATCACCGATATGAAGCCCAGGGCGCGCCATTGGAGTGGCCCACGTGGGAGCTGCGGGCGCACGGCTCGGCCGCGCCCGCTCTCGCCCCCGACCCCGCCGCCCCGGACGATCCATCCGGATCCCACGGCCCCGGATGCCCGCTGCCCCGGCTCGATCCGCTGGGCCCCTGGTGCAGCGCCCGGCTGACGTTCGCCGACGGCGCCCGGGTCGATGTCCTCGTGACGGTCTCCGACGACCACATCACCGTCGAGGACGTACGGGCCGACCCGCCGCTGACCCTCGCCGGCCTCACCGACCTGGCCCGCTGGATCGAAGGCCCGCTGGACGACGCCTTCCGGGCGGCCACCGGGCGGCCGCGGAGGACGCGGCCCGCGCCCCGGCAGCCCGGCCCGGTGGCCGCCGCACCGGAGCGGGGCGGAAGGCCGCGGAGCGGGCAGGCCACGGCGACGGTGAGGGGCGCGGCACCCAAGCCGACGACGGGACGCGTTCCGGAACCGGAATCGACGGGTTCCGGAACGGGGGCGGCAGCAGGGGAGCGCGTGGCGCCTGCGGCCCAGGGGGCGGCCGCGCCGGGGGAGGGGCCGACGGCTGCGACGGGCACCGTCCGGGGAGACGGCGCACTCCACCGGGCGGACACGGGCACCGGCACCGGCCACCTTGCCGATCCGTCCGCCGGGCGGCCGGCCGGAGGGCCCACCGAACCGCCCTCCGCCCCTTCCGCCTCGCTCGCCCCGTCCGCGTCGCCCACGTCGTCCACTCCTGCCCCGGTCTCCGCGTCATCGGCGCCGACCGAGCCGTCGGCGTCGTCCGACTCGTCGACGCCGTCCGCTTCGGCCCCGCCGCCCGAGCGTGCCCGCTCCGCCGTCCTCGCCCGGTCGCGGGGCGGCGAGCGCCGCAGGATCGCCGCTGACGCGTACCGCCAGGCCCAGCGGGAGGGGGGCGATCCGGTGCTGGCCGTCATGCTCGCCACCGGCCGTAACCGCCGAAGGTCGCTACGCCTGATCGCCGGTGCCCGGGACGCGGGGCTCCTGACGCCGCGTCACAACAAGCGCTGACCGGCAACCGTCAGGGCGCCTGCCCGGTGTCCGCCCGCATGCGCTGCATCCGTCCGATCTCGGCGCTCTGCTGCGCGATGACATCGTTCGCCATCTCCTGAGCGAGCGTGTTCCTGCCCTCGGAGAGCAGGTCCGTGGCCATGGAGACCGCACCCTGGTGGTGCGCGATCATCAACTTCAGGAAGAGCGCGTCGAACTTCTCGCCACGCGCCGCCCGCAACTGGCCCAATTGGGCCGTGGTCGCCATTCCGGGCATCTCCCCGTGATGGTGGTGCCCGCCCACCGTGCGCGGTCCGCCGAAGCCGCTCAACCAGCCTTCCATGGCGCCGATTTCGGGCCCCTGGGCCGCGGCGATCCGCTCGGCCAGCCGCCCGACCCGCCCGGCGTGGGCGTACCGCTCGGCCAGGCCCGTCATCACCAACGCCTGCCGATGGTGCGGGATCATCATCTGGACGTAGTCGAAGTCGGCGGAGTTGGGGGAGTCTTCGCCACGCGCCTTCCTGGCCTCGTCAACGGTGAGGGTCTGGGCCGGTTCACCCGGCTTGCCCGGTGCCACCACTTTCGGTGCCCCGGCCCGGGTCGCCTCGGTGTCGTCGCCGGATGAACAGCCGTTCAGGGCAAGGGAGATGGCCAGTCCGCAGCCGGCCGCGACGAGGACGTTCACTCTCCTGGGACGCTTCAACGCACGCACACTCCTGTCCGTCGGAACCATCCGCCGGGGCTTGCCCGGTCATTACCTGCCCCACTCGGGCGTTACGGCTTCATTGCCTTCTATTGATATGTACATGAGCAGCGCGATACTACCGGGGCCAAGAACCGTTCACATCGGAACGGACTTCAGGGAGGTCCTCGTGACGTCGTTGCACAGACCCCGCGTGCGGCGCAGACCCCTCGGAGCGGTGGCTGCGGCCTTCGGGCTCGCCGCTTCCCTCCTCGTGGCCGGACCGGCGGCCGCAACCCCCGACCCCGGCGACCACCCCTCCGCGGCCCGGGAGATGAGCCGCAGCCAGGAGGCGGACACCCGGGACGCGATCAAGAACGGCGACATACCCGGCGTGGACGAGGTGGTCCACAGCGCCAACGTCCGTCATCTGACGAACATCCCCAAGCAGGCACTCCAGGGCACCAACTCCGATCTCGCCTTCCAGGGGAAGTACGCCTTCGCCGGCAACTACGACGGCTTCGTGATCTATGACATCTCCCGGCCCAAGGCGCCCAGGGCCGTGAGCCAGGTGCTCTGTCCCGGTTCACAGAACGACGTCTCGGTGTCCGGGAATCTGCTCTTCCTGTCCACGGATTCCTCGCGCAGTGACAACTCCTGTCACAGCGCCGCACAGCCCGCGACGGAGAAGTCCTCCTGGGAGGGCATGAAGATCTTCGACATCAGCGACAAGAAGAACCCCAGGTACGTCGCCGCCGTCGAGACCGCCTGCGGTTCCCACACCCATACGCTGGTCCCCGAGCGCCGCGACGTCTACGTCTACGTCTCGTCCTACTCGCCCAGCGAGACCTTCCCCGACTGCCGGCCGCCGCACGACGGCATCTCCGTCATCAAGGTGCCGCGTTCCGCGCCCGAAAAGGCCGCCGTCATCGACTTCCCCGTCCTCTTCCCGGACGGCGGCAACCCCGGCGGCACCACCAACCCCGGCGTCTCGCAGACCACCGGCTGCCACGACATCACCACCTTCCCGAAGCTGAAACTGGCCGCGGGCGCCTGCATGGGCGACGGCATCCTTCTGGACATCGCGAACCCGGCCGCGCCCAAGGTCATCGACCGGGTCGAGGACAACGTCAACTTCGCCTTCTGGCACTCCGCGACCTTCAACGAGCGGGGAAACAAGGTGGTGTTCACCGACGAGCTGGGCGGCGGCGGAGCGGCCACCTGCAACGAGAAGACCGGACCGAACCGCGGCGCCGACGGGATCTACGACATCGCCGGCAAGGGCACCCACCGCAAGCTGGTCTTCAAGAGCTACTACAAGATCCCGCGCCACCAGGCCGACACCGAGAACTGTGTCGCCCACAACGGCTCGCTGATCCCGGCCAGGAACCGCGACATCATGGTCCAGGCGTGGTACCAGGGTGGCGTCTCGGTCTGGGACTTCACCGACTCCGCACACCCGAAGGAGATCGGCTACTTCGAGCGCGGCCCGCTCTCCACGGACTCACTGGTCACCGGCGGCGCGTGGTCCGCGTACTACTACAACGGCCACATCTACTCCAACGACATCGCCAAGGGCTTCGACGTCCTCAGCATCGATGACCGCCGCACGGACAGCGCCGAGTCCGTACGGATGCGGGAACTCAACGTCCAGACCCAGCCCGACTACCGCTGACCGGTCGCTCCTGCACCGCTCTGCGCGTCGGCGGTTCCGCCGGGCGGCTCCTCGCCCGGCGGGACCCCCAACTCCCAGGCCAGTCCGTACCGTTGGAACAGCTCGGCGCGCAGTCGCCCGCCCGGCATCGGCGCTCCCGGCAGCAGCATCGCCACCACCGATCCCATCAGCAGCGCACGCAACAGCGGATAGTCGGCATCGGGATCCGAGGAGCCGTACGCCACGACCGTCTCCCGCAGCAGCTGGGCCAGCCGTTGCTGCTCGGGGCACTGGATGAATCCGTCGGCCGTCAGTATTCCCGCCATATGCGTCCGCATCAGCAGCGGGTGATCGCGCGCAAGCCCCAGGATCGCGTCGATGGCCCGAGCCATCAGCTCGCGCCCCGCGTCCGGCCCGCTCGGCCGTGGCGCGCGCTCCAGGGCGGCCTGCAGCGTGAGATGCATCAGACGGTGCACGGCGGACTGGAGCAGCTGACGCTTGCCGGGGAAGTAGTACGAGACGAGCCCCCGCGCCGCCCCCGCCCGATGGGCGATGTCCCCGAGCGTCGTCGCCTCGTAGCCGCGCTCTCCCACCAGCTCGACCGTCGCCTGCAGCAGCCGCTCGCGGGACCGCCGCCGCAATTCTTCATTGACCGATGCGCTGCGGGGGGACATCCTGTAACTCCTGCGTTGACTGGCTCAGGGCCAATATACTCTGTACAACTCTGGATATCCGTCCTTGGGTGGAATCCGGTCAAGCTGCCCGATTCGGGCGACGCGGGGGATCGCCCGAATCGGGCGTGAACGAGGCCGGGGTTGGCCTCGCGGCCTGCGTCTTCTTGGCAGGTCATGAGGCCGGCCCCGGCGCACGGCGCGGTGCGGGTTCGCTCACCTCCCGCCGCCTCTGATCGTCCTCTAGTGGACTCCCTGACGTGGCCGGGCCATGGCCGCCGAGCGCGAGGTCCGGCCTGTGTGTACAGCATTCGCGCAGCTCAGGAGCCGTGTCCCACCGTGTTGCCCGGGGCTGGGCGACGGCGGATCGCTGCCGACAAGGGCGGTAAAATACGACACGTGGGCTTCCGTCGCCTGTCTGTGGATCGCCTCCTTGAGCAGCCATCGGGTCGTGGGCTGGTGGCGGTTCCGCTCGGCCTGATTGTGGCGATCACCGTGACGGACCTGCACTCCCCGGCGAATATCCATTTGGGTCCGCTGCTGGTCATCGCGCCGGCGCTGACCGCCTCCATCGGCGGACCCGGGCTGACCGCCCTGGTCGGGGCCCTGGCCGTGGCCGCGCAGGTCTTTATCGCGGTGTTCCACGGGGGGCTGACCACCAGCAACCACGTGGCGCAGATCATCGCCCTGGCCGTGCTCTCCACACTGATCGTCTTCTTCTGCCGCGCGCGGGAGCGGCGCAGCCGGGAGCTGAGCCGGGTGCGGTCGGTGTCCGAGGCGGCGCAGCGGGTTCTGCTGCGGCCTCCGCCCCGCCGGATCGGGCCGCTGCGGGTGGCCTGGCTGTATCTGGCCGCCGAGGACGAATCGCAGATCGGGGGCGATCTGTTCGCGGTCGCCCGTGCCGCCCGTCCCCGCACCCGGGTGATCATCGGTGACGTCCGGGGCAAGGGGCTGTCCTCCATCGGTGAGGCATCGGTCGTGCTGAGCGCGTTCCGTGAGGGGGCTCACCGGTATGCCTCCCTGCCCGACTTGGCGGGTGCCCTGGAGGACAGCGTCTGCCGGAACCTGGACGAAGTCGCCGACACCGAGCACGACCCGGGCGAGCACTTCATCACCACCCTCATCGCCGAGATCTCCGACCACGGCCCACGGGCCGAAATGATCAACTGCGGCCATCCGCCACCGTTGTTGTTGCACGATCACCAGGTCACGGTCCTGCACGCACGCCACCCCGCACCCCCCTTGGGCATGTGCGAACTGCCCGTCCCGCTCCGCAGCACCGACCCGTTCACTTTCGAAGCCGGCGACATTCTTCTGCTCTACACCGACGGGGTCATCGAAGCCCGTTCGCCCACCGGAGCCTTCTACCCGCTCGCCGAACGGGTCGCCTTCTTCCCCACTTCCAGCGCCGACGCCCTGCTGCACCACATTCACCGCGACCTGCTCGCCCACACCGGCGAGCAACTCGCCGATGACGCGGCCCTCTTGGTCATCGAACGCGTTCCGTCCCACCACCTGCCGCATCTCACGGGCCATCCCCACGACGGCCGGCGCCGGCCCACGCCGGAGGCTCGCCCCTTCCCCGGCCCTGAGCCGGGACGCGACACCGGGAGCCGGTAGGAGGCGGAACCGGACCGGCAGGAACTGCCCTGTTGCCGCGTTGCCCCGCTTGTGTCACGCGGAGGACGGACGCGCCAGTCCGCACCGGAAAAGCGTCAACCGGGCGCCCAGCATCCGGGCATCCCCGTCCAAGCAGCATGAATCCGGGCGTGGCGTGCCGGCCGCAGATGTTCGGCGCCCGACATCTTGTGGCCTGTGTCGCTGGCTGGTTAAGCTCCAGCACGCTTCCGGCACATTTCCTCCGCAAGTTGACCTATTGGTGCGGTCGATCTTCACGATCTGCCCACAAACCTGAGGTGGCTTCGCATGGAACGGCGATCAGCGACCCCGCGCGGAGACGACTCACCGCACGGTTTACCGTCGGCGTCCTCCCGGAGTGGGCCGGCGAACCCTCCGGCAAACCGTCCGGTGAGTGACCCGGCAGGGAAGGCGCCCGGCGGCACCGCTCGCGGCACCGCTCGCGGCACCGCTCGCGGCACCGCGAGACCGGTCCCGGGCCGTCCCTGATGACGCACTCCGCTCCGGCGCCGGCAACCGCCGTCCCCCTGCCGCACGCCCCCCGCGACGTCCGGCTCTTCTGGTGGGCGGGCACCTGCGACGCACTCGGCAGTCAGACGTCCGGGTTCGTTCTGCCGCTGCTGCTCCTGAGTCTCGGCCGTTCCCCCGCGGAGGTCGGCGCCATCGCCGGGCTCTCCGCGGCCGCCACACTGGTGCTCGGCCCGCTCGCCGCCGTGCCCGCAGACCGCGGGGCACGCAAGCAGGTGATGGTGGGCGCCGCGCTGGTGTCCGCCGTGGCGATGAGCGGTGTCACCGTGGCCGTCGCCGTGGGCCCGGTTCCGTTGGCCGTGCTCCTCGCCGCCGTGCTCGTCGAGCGGTGCGCGACCGCCTGCTACGAGGCGGCGTCGCTGGGCACCGTTGCTCTGGTGTGTCCCCCGCAGCAGCACCGGCGGGTCCTGTCCCGATTACAGGCGGGGGAACGGGGTGCCCTCGTCGTCGGGCCCGCGCTGGGCGGGCTGCTCTTCGCCGCCGGCGCCTGGCTGCCGTTCTTCGTGGACGCCCTGTCGTACGCCGTCGCGGCGGGCGGCATCCGTGCCATGCGCTCCGATCTGTCCCCGTCGCGGGAGCAGCGGCCACCGGCCGGCACCTGCCGGACCTGGCGCGCCCTGCTCACCGAGGCCGGGGCAGGAGTGGCGTTGCTCCGCCGGGAACCCTTCCTGCGGCTGGTGCTCGTCTGGCTCTCGGCCGTCAACGCCCTGCTGGTCGCGCTGTATTACACGACGGTCTTCGCCCTCCAGGACCATGGCCGGGGCGCGGCCCCGCTGGGCCTGGTCCTCGCGCTGTCCGGGGCGGCCGGCCTGGCCGGCGCGCTGGCGGCACCCCGGCTGGCTCGCCGGCACTCCGCGGCGAAAGTGCTGGTGCCGGTGTCCTGGCTGCTGGTGCCGCCCGCCGCGGCCCTGGCGCTGGCCCGTGACGCCTGGCAGTTCGGTCTGCTCCTCGGGCTCCTCTGCTTCCTGACGCCGTCGGCCACCGTGGCGCTGCAGGCCCGGATCCTGCACCTCACACCACCCGGGCTGCAGGCCCGCACCGGCATCCTCCTGGCCACCGCGTCGGGCGCGGCAGCGGCCCTGGCCCCGGCCCTCGCCGGGCTGTCCGCCGACCGGGCCGGGGCCGGTGCCACCCTCACGGGCTGTGCGGTGCTGCTGGCCCTGCTCGCGCTGTACGCGACCTGTGTGGCACCGCAGTTCACCCGCGGAACGGGGGAGGAGACCGCATGAGTGCGACCGCGACAGGTACCGCCGTACCGCCGCCCCACGCCACCGGCTTCCGGGTCTACCGGCCGGCGCTCCCCGAGGTCTGCCCGCGCGATCCGGCACGTATGGCCCTGGCCGCGGACGCCGACGGCCGCTGCGAGATCTTCACCTGGAACGCCGCCACCGGCACCGCGCGCCAGGTCACCGACAGCCCGGACGGCACGGTGCACTGCGCACTCGACGCGGATGCCCGGGTGTGGTGGTTCGCCGAGGACCGCAGCGGCCTCGGGCTCTGGCACTTCCAGGACTTCGAGGGCGGACCGCGGCTCCCCGGCCTGGCCGGCCTGCGACCGGGCCTCCCGTGCGGCCTCGCCCTCAGCGACGCCGGCACCGTGGCCATCGGCCTCGGGGACGGCCGCGGGACGACCGTCCACCTCGGCACACCGGGCGGCCCGGCCCGGCCGGTGCGGACCGTCGACGGCCATTCGCTGCTGACCGGCATCTCGCCGTCGGGCGGGCTGCTGGCGCTGTCGGGGGCGGCCGGATCCGACCGTGCGGTCACCCTGATGACCTGCTCCGGGGCGGACCTCGGCCAACTCTCCGGACGCGGCGGACGGTTGTGGGCGCTCGGCTTCGCGCCGTCCCCGTCGGCCACCGAACTGCTGCTGGTCCAGGAGCACAACGACCACTACCGGCTGGCCAGTTGGCGGCCCGGCGCCGGACTGCGGCCGCATGACTGGTGTCACTTCGACACCGAGATCACCGCGCGCTGGTATCCCGAAGGACGCCGGGTCCTGATCCGTCAGGACCGCCACGGCCGCTCCGCCCTCACCGCGGCCGACCTCGACCGACGCACCCTGACCCCGGTGCCCTGCCCACCGGGCACCCTGCTCGACGCCGCCCCGCACCCGGGCGAGGACGTGCACTACCTCTGGACCGACACGGCCACCCCGCCCCAGATGCGCTCCACTGCCGGCACCCGGCTCCCGGCGCTCCCCGCCCTGCCCGCCCCCGCACCCGGCCGGCACCGGGACCTCTGGACCCCCGGTCCGGACGGGCCCGTGCACACCCTGCTCGGCGAACCCGACACGGCCCCCGGCCGACGGCCCCCGCTGGTGTTCCTGGTGCACGGCGGCCCCGCCGACCACGACCGCGACGCCTACGACCCGCAGGTGCACTCCCTGGTCGCCTCCGGGTTCGCGGTCGCCCGGGTCAACTACCGCGGTTCCACCGGCTACGGCCCCGGCTGGCGCGCCGCGTACGGCGAGGGTGTCGGGCTCACCCAGGTCGCCGACCTCGTCGCGGTCCGGGCCGACCTGCTCCGCCGCGGCCTGGCCCGTAAGGACGCGATCGGCCTGTGGGGCACCTCCTGGGGCGGCTACCTGGCGCTGCTCGCACTCGGCACCCGGCCGGATCTCTGGCAGGCGGGTGTCGCCGTCAAACCGGTCGCCGACTGCGCCGCGGCGCACCGCACCGGCACCCCCGCGCTGCGTGCCCTGGACGAGCGGCTGTTCGGCGGCACCCCCGAAGCCGTGCCCGAACGCTACGCGCGGAGCTCACCCCTCCACTACGCCGCCGCCCTCCGCGCCCCCCTGCTGGTGATCGCCGCCACCCGCGACGCCAAATGCCCACCCGGCCAGGTCCGCAGCTACCTCACCGCCCTGCGGAAGGCCGGCGTCGGGCACGAGTCCCTGTGGCTGGACACCGGCCACGACGGTTACACCGGCGCGCACCACGTGGCCGCCCTGCAGCGCGCCATGGGATTCCTCGGCCGGCACCTTTGCCGCACCCCGCGGCCCACCGAACCCCCCGTCCCCCGGCGGACGGGGTCTCCGGGAGCACCGGCCCGTCCGGCGCCCCCCGGAATGTGACACCCATTCCCGCAATACCGGCAGAACAGGAGACCCAGCCATGCAGAAGGACATCATCCACAACGACCCGCTCGCGGGCGACGAGGAGAACCGCAAGCCGGGCATCGGCATCACGGTGACCGTCCCGTTCCGTAACGCCGAGGACACCGAGGAGGACTGATCCTCCCCGGCCGGCCCGGTGCGCCACCCGGGCCGGCCGGACCGCCGCACGTCACCGGCCGGCCGCCGGCCGCCGCCACCCCACCCCGCCGCCTACGAGGAGCCGACATGCGCGTCCTGCTGGTCAACATGCCCTGGTCCCCGATCGACCTCCCGTCCCTCGCACTCGGAATCCTCCGGCGAAGCGTCGACGAGCGCACCTCCGGCCACGCCGATGTCCTGCACGCCAACCTGGAGTTCACCGACTGGATCACCCGGCGCACCGAGTTCACCGCGGACGACTACCAGTTCTATGCGCTCTCCTCGTACTTCATGGGGTGCGGCGACTGGGTGTTCTCCTCCGCCCTCTACGACGACCCCGAGTGGCGGGTACCGGAGTTCCGCGCCTCGATGCGCGGCAAGTTACGCGACGAGCGGATCCGGATGTCCCACGAACTGCACCGCGTGGTACCGGAATTCGTCCAGGAGACCGCCGAGCGGATCGTCGCGGCCGGTCCCGACGTCGTCGGCTTCACCTCCACCTTTCAGCAGAACACCGCCGCGCTCGCCGCCGCCAAGTACGTCAAACGCCTCGCCCCGCACATCAGGACGGTGATGGGCGGAGCCAACTGCGACGCCGAACAGGGCGCCGCCGGCCACCGCAACTTCCCCTTCCTGGACTTCGTGGTCCGCGGCGAGGGCGAAGCCGCCTTCCCCCAGCTGCTCACCGCCCTCGACGAGGGCGGTGACCTGTCCGCCGTCCCCGGGCTGTGCCACCGAAGCCCCGACGGCACCAGCACCGCCAACCCGATGAGCACCAGCCCGCTGCCTCCGGCCACCATCCTGCCGCCCGACTACAGCGGCTACTTCGAGCGGCTGGCGTCCTCCGTCGCCCGCAACTGGGTCGAACCCAAGCTCGTCGTCGAGGGGGCCCGCGGCTGCTGGTGGGGGGAGAAGCACCACTGCACCTTCTGCGGACTCAACGGCTCCTTCATGCAGTTCCGCAGCAAGAGCCCCGACACCTTCTATGAAGAGATCATGGAGCTGGCACGCCGTCATCGCGTGCTGGACATGTACGTCGTCGACAACATCCTCGACATGGGGTACCTCAACACCGTTCTGCCCCGCATCATCGACAGCGGCTACGACCTGCGCCTGCACATCGAGATCAAGGCGAATATGCGCCGGACCCAGCTGCGTACCCTCGCCGACGCCGGGATGATCTACGTCCAGCCGGGCATCGAGAGCCTGAACAGCCGGGTGCTCGACCTGATGGACAAGGGCGTCAGCGGCTGCCAGAACGTCCGTATGCTCCGCGACGGAGCCGAGACCGGACTCTCCGTCTCCTGGAACTACCTTCATGGCTTCCCGGGCGAGACCGCCGCCGACTACGAGCCCGTCATCGCCCAGTTGCCGGCCCTGGAACACCTCGACCCGCCGGTCGACCTCTCCGCCCGCATCGCCATCGAACGCTTCAGCCCGTACTTCAACCGGCCCGAACTCGGCTTCACCGGTCTGCGGCCCGAGGAGCACTACCGCTTCACCTACGACCTGCCCGAGTCCGAACTGCACGACCTGGCCTACGTCTTCGAGGCACCCGAACGCGGTATCGGCGAACCCACCGTCACCTCCCTCAACGACGCCCTCGGCGCCTGGCGGAAACACCACACGGACAGCAGGCTCACCCACACCGACCTCGGTGACCGCATCGTGTGCGTCAGCCGAAGACGCGCCTTCGACTGGGGAGCCATGGAGCTCACCGGGCCCCTGGAGCTCGCGGCCTTCCGGCTCCTCGACCAACCGCACGCCCCCGCCGCGCTGACCCGCAAGCTCGCCGCGCGCCTGCCGGAGCACCCGGTCGACGAGACTGTGGTGCAGGCCCTGCTCCAGCACTGGGTGACGCTCGGGCTGGTCTTCACCGACGGCGGTCAGTACGTCCACCTGGCGCCGGCCGCCGTCAACGAGGACCTGCTGCGGCTCGACTTCATGCGCCACCGCCACGCCACGCCCGCCCGGCAGGAGGCGCCGGTCGCGCCCCGGGCCGTCGTCCACGCCTGAGCGCCGCCCGGCCCACGAGGAGACACCCATGAGCTGCACCACCACCCCCGCACCCCGGGCACTGACGCTCGCCGCATGGCGGGACTACGACGAGGACGCCGCCACCCTGCCGGGCATGAGCCTGGGCGAACTCGACCTGGCCGGCCCGCCGGAGGAGCACGCCGCCCGGCTGTGGGAGCTGGGGGTACGGCGTGCGCGGTTCGCCGAGGAGATCGACCTGACCGCCGTCGACGACCCCGATGCCGCCGCGTACGCGGTCCGGCGGCTGTGCCTGATCCGAGATCTGACGGCACGCGCGGTGCTGGTCCAGTGGCAGCTGCGCCTGCCGGCGGAGCCCGGCGACGGCTGGCGCGAGCTCAGCCACCTCCAGCCGCCGCGGACCCTCACCGGCCCCGCCGACGAGGCGGCCGCGCTCTCCCGGTGGCACAACGAGCACTACCTCTGCAAGTGCCTGTGGCGCCAGGGCCCCGGATTCGTCCAGATCCGCGACCGCCGGTGGGGCAACCTGCGCCGCTTCACCGCGGACGAGCCCGCCTACCGGAAGGCGATCGGCCAACTGTCCTACGGCGCACCGCTGTCGGCCGTACCCGAGGCCATCGTCGCCGACTTCCTGGAGGAACGGCTGGTCTCCCGCACCGGACCGCTCCTGTGGTGGCTGCCGTACCGGGTGAACCGGTGGATCCAGGAGGCCATGGTCATCTGAGTGTCCGGGGACGCAGGGACACGGCCGGGGCCTGGCGGCCGTGAAGGCCAAGGGCCGTCACGTGGCACCGCATCCATTGGAGAGTGCCACGATGACGGCGACCGCGTCCGTCGCGGCCCTCACGCGTCGGCCGGATCCACCGCGAGGAACGGAGGCGGGGGAGGACGGGCTCGTGCCGTGTCGGCCGCATATCGGTCGACGGCAGTGTTCTGTCGGCGGGGTGTCGGCGGCCGCTGGGACCGTGCGGCGTGGGCGGCACCCGTCATCAAGGCGCAGTCCCGGCCGCCGCCAGATCACCCCGAGCGCAAGGAGCCTGCCATGTCCTCCGTCCTCAAGCCCCAGCCGTGGGACGTGCACCGGCTGCCTCCCGCCGAGGGCAAGAGCTTCCTGGTCACCGGCGGCAACGCGGGTATCGGGTATTTCGTCGCCGAGCAACTCGCCGGCACCGGGGCCACGGTCGTTCTCGGCAGCCGCGACGCCACGAAGGCCGAGGCCGCGATCGTCTCGATCCGCTCCCGTGTCCCCGGCGCCGAGGTGCGCCATCTGCGGCTGGACCTGGCCGATCTCGCCTCGCTCAAGACGTCCGTGGCCGCGCTGGGGCTGGACCGTCTCGACGCGGTGGTCCACAACGCCGGGGTCGCGCTCGACCATCCACCGCGCCGCGAAACCAAGGACGGCCACGAGCTGATGTTCGCCACCAACCACCTCGGGCACTTCGCGCTGACCAGCCTGCTGGCCCCCGTGCTCGCGGCCACGCCAGGGAGCCGGATCGTCACCACGGGCAGCTTCGCGGCCAAGTCCGAACGCCTTGACCTCGACGATCTCCAGAACACCCGCGACTACCGGCCCCAGCGCACCTACGGGCGCACGAAGCTGGCCCAGATGCTCTTCGGCTTCGAGCTCGACCGCCGGCTGCGCGCTGCGGGCAGTACGACGCTGAGCGTGGTCGTCCATCCCGGCGGCGCGCTGGACTCCCTCACTCCCGCACGCCCGCCGGTACGTGTCCGCACCACCGCCGAGCGGCTGTGCGGCCTGCCGCTGGGCCTTCTCGTCCAGGGCAAGGAGGCCGGCGCATGGCCCGCCGTCCGGGCCGTGCTCGACCCGGACGTGCGAGGCGGCCAGATGTGGGGACCGTGGGTGTTCGGGCTACGGGGCCGGCCCAGGGCCGAACCCCTGTGGGATCACCTGGCCGACGTCACGACCGCCGCGCGCCTGTGGTCCGCCAGCTGCGAACTGACCGGCGTCGACCCGGCCTTCGGTCCTCTGTGAGGGAGCTCGTCTCCAGAGCCGTCTGCGGGACGACTGTGGCGCAGACGACAGCGGGAAGCGGATGACGGCGTCGCTGTCGCGTGTTGCGAACAGCGGAGCGTCCACCGGCGGCGTTCCGCGACCGCTTCTCGTCCTAGGAGACCCACAGTGCATTCCAGCGACTCCGCTGCCCGGGCGGCTCAGGTGCTCTCCCGCCCCTTCACCCTGGGCGGTCTCACCGTGCCGAACCGGATAGCCATGGCGCCGATGACCCGCGAGTTCTCGCCGGGCGGTGTCCCAGGTGCCGATGTCGCGGACTACTACGCGCGCCGTGCCGCCGGCGGGACCGGTTTGATCATCACCGAGGGCACCTACGTCGACCACGCGGCCGCCGGGACCAGCGACGCCGTGCCCCGTTTCCACGGAGCGGACGCACTCGCCGGCTGGGAGGGCGTCGTGCAGGCGGTGCATGCGGCGGGCGGGACGATCATGCCGCAGCTGTGGCACGTCGGCATGGCCCGCGCGGCAGGCGCGCCGCCGTTCCCGGACGCCCCGCCCTCCGGCCCGTCCGGCCTCGCCCTCGACGGAAACCCGTCCGGTCACGCCATGACCCGGCAGGACCTCGACGACGTCATAGCGGCGTTCGCCGACGCGGCCGCGACGGCCGAACGTCTCGGCTTCGACGGAGTCGAGCTGCACGGTGCACACGGCTACCTGATCGACCAGTTCCTGTGGTCGGCCACGAACCGGCGCACCGACGCGTACGGCGGCAGCCTCACCGCCCGTACACGCTTCGCCGCCGAGATCGTGGCGGCCTGCCGGGAAGCGGTCTCACCGGACTTCCCGGTCCTCTTCCGGATGTCCCAGTGGAAGATGGGCAACTATCAGGCACGCCTCGCCGAGACGCCGGAAGAACTCCAGGCGGTCGTGGGGCCGCTCAGCGACGCGGGCGTCAGCGCCTTCCACTGCTCGACGCGCCGCTACTGGCTGCCGGAGTACGAGGACTCGGACCTCAACCTCGCCGGGTGGGTCAAGAAGCTCTCCGGCAGGCCGACGGTCACCGTCGGCTCCGTCGGACTCGACAACGAGTTCATCGAGGCGTTCCGGGGCGAGCAGGCGGCCGTCACCGGCATCGACCGTCTGCTGGACCGGCTGGAGCGTGACGAGTTCGACCTCGTCGCCGTCGGACGGGCCCTGCTCGGCGACCCGGAGTGGGCCGCCAAGGTCCTCGCGGGTCGCACCGGCGAACTCCGGCCGTTCGACCCCTCGATGCTGCGGACGCTCAGCTGACGGCTGCGGACTCCGAGCTGACGTAGCACGGTGCGGGGCTGGTCGGTTGACGAACCGGCCGGCCCGGGCCGTGGCGACCACCCGGTGTGCGGTGTGCCGGCGGGGGCGGGCGCCCCGCACCCGGTGCGCCCGGTGCCCGTGTGCTCACAGCGGGTGTCCGGCCGGGGGGCGGGCGATCCGCCCCCCCGTGAGGTGGGCCTGCCGTGCCTCGCACGCGGGATGGGGGCGTGGCAAGGTGGTGGGTGAGGTTGCCTCCCTCGCGCCCATCCGTCGATTCCGATGTGGAGGCTCGCATGGACGACAAGGAGTTCTTCCAGGCAGTGGCGCATCGCACGGGGCTCTCGCGGCAGGAAGCGGCCGATCTCACCCGCGCCACTCTTGAGACGCTCGCCATTCGCCTGAGCGACGGCGAAGCCCGCGATCTGGCCCTCGAACTTCCCGAGCCACTGCGTGGCTCGCTGGAGCGGGGGCGTGGTGAGACGGAGACCTTTGGGCCCGCTGAGTCGATCCGCAGGGTGCGCGAACGCACCGCCCTGTCCAAGTCGGAAGCCACCCGCGGTGTACGGGCGGTGCTGGGGACGCTGCACGAGGCCATCTCGCAGAAGGAGTACGACCACGCCATGTCGCAGCTCGGCAAGGGGTATGCGCGGCTGGTGGAGGCCGGCTGACGGGTCCTTCCCCGTCCGGCCGTGTGCACGGCGGAAGTTGAGGGTGCCGGCGGGCTGGTCGGCCCGGGTCCGCCGAGTGTGCCGTGGCGGGCCGGCAGCCGGTGATCGCGTGGCGCGGTGAGGTGCCGCCTTGCCCGCTCCCGGTCGGCCAACTTCAGCCGCAGCGGCGGCTGTCGGTATGAGGCGCGGCAGTGAAAGGGCTTGACGGGGCCGACTCCTGATGGTGCAGTGGATCATCCACTCAGTCACTGGTTCACTCGGTCCTCGGGTGGAGCACCGACAACTGCTGCCCTGGGAGGGAAATCGTGGAGACGCTGCCCCGTGAGACCGTCGTCGACGTCCTGGAGAACCGGCTGCGGGAGGAGATCATCACCGGCCGCTATCCCGCCGGCGACTATCTGCCCACCGAGCGCCGGCTGGCGGAGCGGTACGGCGTCAACCGCACGACCCTCAAGCACGCCTACGGCCGTCTCCTCCAGGCCGGTCTGCTGGAGACGCGGCACGGTGTGGGCACCCGGGTGCGCGACTTCCTGCGTCTGGGCGGCGCCGATCTGCTGCCGATGCTGGTCCGGCACAGCCCGGACTGGATCGGTGAGATCTTCGAAGTGCGGCGCAGTATCGGCATGTTGATCGCCGAGCGGGCCGCCACGCGCTCGGACGCCGGACACCACGACGAGCTGCGCCAACTGCTGGCGGCGGTCCGGACGGCCGAGGGCGGCGACGCCGTACAGCTGGCGGACATCGAGGTGCACCGCGCGCTGGCCCGCGCCACCGGCAACCGCGTCTATCTGCTGTTGACCAACACCCTCTTCCACGCCTATCTGCCGGTCCGCTCCGCTCTGGTGCGGCCCTTCACCGACCCTGACGCCGCACACGCCCGGCTGGCGCCGGTGGTCGAGGCGGTGGTGGCGGGCGAGGCGGAAGCTGCGCGGAAGGCCGCCGAGAGCTATCTGACCGCCACCGAACGGCTCATGCTGGACGAGCCGGCATGAGCGGCGGCGACAGTGCCCGGGGGACAGCGTTCGCCGAGACCATGCTCGGCTGCGCCCGGATCGACGGTGCGGACGGGACACGGCGGGCCCGGCTCGATCTGCGGGTGGCGGCGCCGCACGTACTGCAGCCGTTCGGGACGACCGAGGCCCGGCTGAGCGGACGCATACGCATCGCCGGATGGGCCGACGACCCGTACGCCACGGGCGAGATGGAGATCTCGCCGCTCGCCCGGCGCCGTATCCGCTACCGGCTGGCCTTCACCGTCCAAGGGCGCCGGCTGACCCTGGACGGCTGGAAGTCCGTCTCGCTGCGCCGTCCCGTCCGGTCGATGACGGTGCTGCCCTACACGCTCCATGACGGGGAAGAACGCATCGGCAGCGGCACCCTGCGCTTCCCCCTGGCCACCGGCCTGGCCCCCTTCCTGGGCAGTGTCCGCTTTCCCCGCCGCGAGGACGGCAGCCGGCACCTGGCGCCGCGCTGGCGCGGAGAGCCCGGCCGTACCGAGGTCTGGTACACCACCGTCACCGACCCGGCGACCGGCCGCGGGCTGTGGCTGCACCACGAACTGACCGCGCCGACCGACGGCTCACCGGCCTTTGTGCACGGCTGGGCCGCCGTCTTCCCCGCCGCGGACCCGGACGGTCCGCAGGGCGCGGTGCGGCATACGCGCTTCGGCCCCGAGCCCTGGCGCGGCGGCGAGGACGGTTTCCGTGCGGACGGCATCGTCGCCCGCCCCGGACACCTGGAAGGAGCGGCCGGCGACTTCCGCTGGGAGCTGACCGAACGTCCCGAGGACGAGCCGCTGTTCACCTTTCCCCGCTGGTCCTGGCGCCGCCCCCTGCTGCCCGCCGCGCAGATCCTCCCGGCGGCCCGTGCCTCCTACGACGGAACGGTCACCTACGGGGGCGAGAAGCTGACCCTGCAGGGCGCGCCGGGTGCCTCCGCCCGTATCTACGGCCACGGCAACGCGCGCCGCTGGGCCTGGTTGCACGCGGACCTCGGCAACGGCGAGGTGCTGGAGATCGTCGCCGCGGTCTCGACACGACCGGGACTGCGCCGCCTGCCGCCCCTGGTCTTCCTGCGACTGCGCCGCGGCGGCCGGACCTGGCCCCGCCGGGCGGAGCGCGCCGCGCTCGGCTGGCTGGGACTCGGCCGCTTCCGCGCCGCCATCGGGCGTCCGGACTGGAGCGTCACAGGACGCGCCGGACTGCGCCGTATCCGCGTCGAGGTGAGCCTGCCCGCCGAGCGCACCCTGCGGCTCGACTACGCCGACCCCGACGGCAGTGCGGCCGTCTGCCGCAACAGCGAGACCGCCGACGCCGTCATCCGCCTGGAACGCTGGCGGGGCCGCTGGCATACGGAGGAGGAGTGGCTCCTCGAAGGAACCGCCCACACGGAGGTGGGGGAGCGATGAGCCTCGCCGGACTCGTCGCCGCCCTCCTGGCCGACGACGGCAGCGAACGCTGGCCGGCCACGGTGCCCCGGCGTCTCGACGACGTGCTGGCCTCGATGCCCGCGCCGGCCCGTGCCGGGATGCGCGGCGCGGCCGGCGCCGTCGACGCCTATGCACTGGCCCGCACCGGACGCCCGCTCGCCGCCCTCGACCCGGCAGCGCGGGACGAGCTGATGACTGCACTCGCCGCCCGGCCGCGCCTGGCCCCGCTGCTCGACCTGGTGAAGGTTCCGGTGCTGCTGGCCGCGGGCACGGAGCGGATGCTCGCCCAGCAGGCGCGCGCGAGGCACGGTGCCGGCAGGCCGGAAACGCGCCCGCTCGCCTTCGCGCCGCCGCCCGACCCGCCGCTGGACTGCACACCCGCAGAGGACTGGCCGGAGCGCAGCACCGCGGACGCGGTGGTGATCGGCTCCGGCGCCGGAGGCGCCATGGCGGCGCGCGTTCTCGCCCGTGCCGGGCTGCGCACCGTCGTCCTGGAGGAAGGGAACCACCACACCACCGCATCCTTCGGGCGCCGCACGCCTCTGGAACGGTTCGCCGAGCTCTACCGCGACGGCGGCGCCACCGTGGCCGCCGGTCGCCCACCGCTGCTGCTGCCCACGGGACGGGCCGTGGGCGGGACCACCCTCGTCAACTCCGGCACCTGTTACCGCGCCCCCGACCATGTGCTGGAGCGCTGGCGCACCGCCTTCGGACTCGACCTCGCCGACGGCTTCGGGGCCCACCTCGACGAGGCGGAGCGCACCCTGGGCGTGGCCACCCAGCCCCTCGACGTCCTCGGCAACAACGGGCTGCTCACCCTCGCCGGGGCGGAGCGGCTCGGGTGGCGGGCCGCGCCGCTGCGCCGCAACGCCCGTGGCTGCAAAGGCTCTTGTCAGTGCGTCGTGGGCTGTCCCACCGGCGCCAAACAGAGCGTGCAGCTGTCGGTGCTGCCCGACGCCTGCGCCGCCGGAGCCCGGATCGTCACCCGGGCACGGGTGCGGCGGATTCTGGTGGACGCCGACCGGCCCGGCGGCCCGCGGGCGGCGGGGGTGGCCGTTCAGCGTCCGGGCGGCGGTGACCTGGAGATTCTGAGTCCGCTGGTGGTGGTCGCGGCAGGCGCCCTGCAGTCGCCGCCGCTGCTGCGCCGCTCCGGGCTGGGCACCCATCCCCGGCTGGGCCGCAACCTCAGTGTCCATCCGGCGACCAGCGTGGCGGGCCGCTTCGCCGACCCCGTGACGGCCTGGGAGGGGGTGCTGCAGAGCGTCGGCGTCGAGGAACTGCACCGCGGCGGCATCCTCATCGAGGCGACCGCCACCCCACCGGGCATGGGCAGTTTCGTCCTGCCGGGCGTGGGCCGTGAGCTGCGCCGCGAACTGGACGCCGCCGACCGGCTGGCCACCCTCGGCGCCATGATCGCGGACCGCCCTTCGGGCCGGGTCCTGGGCCGGGACCGCACCGTGCTCCGCTACGACCTCGACCCCCGCGATGCGGGCCGTCTGATGACCGCGGTACGCGCCATGGGCGAACTGCTCTTCGCCGCCGGCGCCCAGGAGGTACTGACCGGTATCCCCACCGCACCGCGCGCCCGCTCCCTGCCCGAGCTGTCCGCCCTGCTGGACGGGGTGAGCGCCCGCCGGCTCCACCTCTCGGCCTTCCACCCCACCGGAACCGTGGCCGCAGGGGCGGACTCCCGCCGATGCCCCGCCGACGGGGAAGGCCGGCTGCGCGGCGTCCACGGGGTGCTGATCGCCGACGGCTCGCTGCTGCCCAGCTGCCCCGAGGTGAACCCACAGCTGAGCATCATGGCCGCGGCTCTGGGCGTCGCGGAGCGAGCGGTGGCGGCGGGGTGAGCGCAGCACCGTCCCGGACCGCCGCTCGGCCGGGTGGCCCTCGGGGCCCGTTCAGGTGATCGTCCCGTCCTCCGCCGCTCGGCGGCTGAGGAGGCGGGTGGCGCACTTTCCCGGTGGAAGCGCGCCTGGCACGCTGGGCTGGGATCATGGAGACCACGCGAACGCGACGGTTCGCCGGGAACGGAGAAGGGGCACGATGACCCAGGCCCGGACAGTGACGTTCCCTTCCGGTGTGCGGGTGCCCGCGCTCGGACAGGGCACCTGGCACATGGGGGACGACCCCGCGCGGCGTGCCCAGGAGATCGCCGCCCTCCGGCGGGGCCTCGATCTGGGGCTGACCGTGATCGACACGGCGGAGATGTACGGAAACGGCGCCGCCGAGGAACTGGTCGGCGAAGCGCTGCAGGGCCGTCGGGACGAGGCGTTCGTCGTCAGCAAGGTGTTGCCGTTCCACGCCGACAGAAAGGGCACGGTCAACGCCTGTCATGCGAGCCTGCGCCGCCTCAGGACCGACCGGATCGATCTCTATCTGCTGCACTGGCGGGGCAGCGTGCCGCTCCACGAGACCGTCGAGGCCCTGGAATCACTGGTGGCACAGGGCAGTATCGGCTCGTGGGGAGTGAGCAATTTCGACGTCGATGACCTCGCTGAGCTGCCCGACGGCGCCCACCCGCAGACCGATCAGGTGCTCTACAACCTCACCCGTCGAGGCCCGGAGTACGACCTCTTGCCCCGTTGCCGGGAACTCGCCATCCCGGTCATGGCCTACTCACCCGTGGAGCAGGGCCGGTTGCTGGGCCACGAGGCACTGCAGTCCCTGGCTTCCGCCCACGGGAGGTCCCCCGCCCAGGTGGCGCTCGCCTGGGTTCTGCGCCTCGACGACGTCATCGCCATTCCCAAGGCGTCCAGCACCGCACATGTCGAGGACAACCGTGCCGCCCTCGACCTGCATCTCACGGAGGACGACCACCGCCTTCTCGATGAGGCCTTCCCGCCCCCGACCGGCAAACAGCCCCTGGAGCTGCTGTGACCCGCCGTGACCTCGCCGGTTTCCCTCGCGGACACTCGCGCTGACGGCCGGTGCCCGGCCGGCCGGGCACCGGCCGTCACGGAAGGGAACCGCCGGCATACGGACGTGCGGGGGCTGTCTCGGCGCGGTCCCTTCACGTCATCGGGTGGGCTTGCTCGCGCAGGTGATGCAGGTCGTCGCCGTCGGACGGGCGGAGAGCCGCCCCGCGGAGATCGGGCCCCCGCAGCGCTCACAGGTGCCGTATGTGCCGGCGGCTATCCGCCGGGCGGCTCGATCGAGGTCGTCCAGGTCGGCGTGTGCTTGCTTCAGTACGTCCCGCAGGTGGGCACGTTCGAAGGCGACCGTGGCTCCCTCGGGGTCGTGCTCGTCGTCATTGGACGTCAGGGCCGCCGCTTCGACGACGCCGTCCCACAGCCGCGTCAACGAGCTGATCAGCCGCTCGGTGGCGACCCGGTCCTCGTTGATCCGCTCCGTCGCGGCCGTCCATTGCGCCGGTGAGCCCCCGGCGCTTTCGGTGTCATTCTCCACGTCACTACACAACGAAATGGGCGGTCTGCCTATTCCGGCAGGCACCCTTCCGGCCCGGTCCGACGCCATCCGTCGCTGACCCGCCGCTGATCCCGCCAACGGCCGTGAGGCCGTGTGCCGACCGGCAGGGACGGCCGCAGCCGCTCCCATTCGGCCTTTTGCGTCAGATCGCTGCGGCGTCATGAAACACCGCCGGTGCACCCCTCGGCTCTCCGGGTACGGACGAGCACGCACGAACTCCCGCGCTGCGCACTTGATGTGACTGATGGTGTGCGGCGGCGAGCCTCTTTGGCGTCCTCCGAGGTATCTGTACCGTCAGCCCGGCGAGGGGGGCGACCACGTGCGATGAGGAGTTCGGACCGTGACAGCCGTTCAGCAGACGGAATCGCTGCAACCAGCCAAGCGGCGACAGAATGCCGGACGGGTGGTGGTGGATTGGCTGACGACCACCGACCACAAAACGATCGGCACGCTCTATCTGAGTACGTCGTTCGGATTCTTCATGATCGGCGGACTTCTGGCGCTCGCCATCCGGGCGGAGCTGGCCCGACCGGGGCTGCAAATCCTCTCGAACGAGCAGTTCAACCAGGCGTTCACGATGCACGGCACCATCATGCTGCTGATCTTCGCGACACCGTTGTTCGCCGGTTTCGCGAACTGGATCATGCCCTTGCAGATCGGCGCACCCGATGTGGCCTTCCCGCGGCTCAACATGTTCGCCTATTGGCTCTACCTGTTCGGCTCCCTGATCGCCCTGTGCGCCTTCCTCACACCGGACGGGGCTGCGGACTTCGGCTGGACCGCCTACACCCCGCTGTCAGGCCCCATCCGCACCCCCGGAATCGGCGGCGACCTGTGGGTGATGGGACTGGCCTTTTCCGGTTTCGGAACGATCCTGGGGTCGGTCAACTTCATCACGACGATCATCTGTATGCGGGCGCCCGGCATGACGATGTTCCGGATGCCGATCTTCACCTGGAACATCCTGCTGACGGCCGTGCTCGTGCTGTTCGCCTTTCCCGTTCTGGCCGCCGCGCTGCTGGTGCTGGAGGCGGACCGGAAATTCGGTGCGCATGTCTTCGACCCTGCGAACGGGGGCTCGTTGTTGTGGCAGCACCTCTTCTGGTTCTTCGGCCACCCCGAGGTCTACATCATCGCGCTGCCCTTCTTCGGCATCGTCACCGAGATCTTCCCCGTCTTCAGCCGCAAGCCCATCTTCGGCTATATCGGACTCATCGCGGCGACGATCTCCATTGCGGGGCTTTCGGTCACGGTCTGGGCCCACCACATGTTCGTGACCGGAGCGGTACTCCTGCCGTTCTTCTCCTTCATGTCCTTCCTCATCGCGGTCCCGACGGGGGTGAAGTTCTTCAACTGGATCGGCACGATGTGGCGCGGTGCGCTGTCCTTCGAGACCCCTATGCTCTGGGCGATCGGATTCCTGGTGACCTTCCTCTTCGGCGGGCTCACCGGCGTTCTGCTGGCCTCACCGCCGATGGACTTCCATGTCTCCGACTCGTACTTCGTCGTCGCCCACTTCCACTACACCGTGTTCGGCACCGTGGTCTTCGCGATGTTCGCCGGCTTCTACTTCTGGTGGCCCAAATTCAGCGGCAGAATGCTCGATGAGCGTCTCGGCAAAATCCACTTCTGGACCCTGTTCATCGGATTCCATCTCACCTTTCTCATCCAGCACTGGCTCGGCGTCGAAGGCATGCCGCGCCGCTACGCCGACTATCTGGCGTCCGATGGCTTCACCACGCTGAACACGCTCTCCAGCATCGGCTCGTTCCTGCTGGGCCTCTCGGTGCTGCCGTTCCTCTACAACGTCTGGAGAACGGCCAAGTACGCGCCGAAGGAAGTCGTGGACGACCCGTGGGGCTACGGGCGCTCCCTCGAGTGGGCCACCTCGTGCCCGCCGCCGCGGCACAACTTCACCACGCTGCCCCGGATCCGCTCCGAGTCGCCGGCCTTCGACCTGCATCACCCCGATGTCGCCGCCCTGGAGAACGCGAGGAAGGCCGCGCGGCGCGACGTGGTCGCCTCCCGAGAGCCACATGACACCGACCGCCCTTCGGGGAACGAGCCGCGCTGAGCGGGTTGCGCCATGACCGACAGCCGAACGCCGGACAGTCGCACCGTCCAGGCGGGCATCGCCAGCATGGAGGGGTATCTGCTGTGGCAGGCGGAGATCGACCGCGCCCGCAGCGACGCCGAAGCCTTCGTCGACGCCCTCGACTGGCCGACCACCGCCCAACGGGACGAGCTGGTGGGCCTGTTGGTCCGCCGGCAGCTCGACCTCTCGCAGCTGACCCTCACCCGTATCGCCACCCGCGCACTCCAGCTCCGCCGGGAGTACCAGCAGCGCTATGACGTCCTCAAACGCCGCGTCCTGGCAACCGTGCTGGCCCTGCTGGCGGCCCTGGTGCTGCTGAACGTCCTGCTGCTGGCCCACTGAGCGGTGTCACGAACCGAGCCGCCGGTGCCGTGGCCGCCGGCGTCCCGGTCGCCGCGACGCAGCGGGCCGAGGCGGCCCCGGCGCGCCCTCAGGTACGCCCGTAGCGGCTGGTCTGATCGGCGAACTCCAAAGCCATCTCGGTGGTGACCGTGGGGCGGGTGCGGCGGATGGTCTGCAAGTAGTCCCCGGTGGCCGGGCGGGCGCGATGTCCGGATGCGAGGGTGCGCTCGAAGACGCTCTGCGCGACGGTACGCGCCGCCTGCGCGATGTCGGCGGGAGTGAACCCCTCGCTGGCCTCCGCGAGGACGGCGGTGTCGGCCTCGGCTCCCGCCCTGGCGAGGTAGCTGTCCCACAGGGCGCCGCGTGCTTCGGAGTCGGGCGGCCCGACCGGCAGTACATAGTCGAACCGGCCGTGGCGCAGGAACGCCGGGTCCAGTGTGGCCACGTTGTTGGTGGCGCAGATCAGCAGTCTGCCGTCGCGGTCGCGGAACCGCACGATCGACTTGAGGAGTTCATTGACGACTCCCACGGACACCGGGTCGGACTCGCTGCGCACGCTCGCGACCTCTTCGACCTCGTCGATGAAGACGAGTACGTGCTCCAGCTGGGCCACCTGGTCGAAGCGCCGGCTCAGCCCCGTCGCCAGGCCGTCCTCCAGCGCGAGCCGGGACGGGAAGAGCTCCACGAAGGGCCACCCCAGGCGGCTGGCCACCGCCTTGGCGAAGGTGCTCTTACCGGTGCCGGGCGGCCCGAAGAGGACAACGGCCTGCGGTGGTTCGACACCGTGCTCGGCTGCCAGCTCGGGGTGGGCGAGCGGCAGGACGAGCCGGCGCTCGATGAGGCCCTTCTCCTCCGCCATCCCCGCGAGCTTCTCCCACAGCCCCGTCGGCGGCACCACTCCGCCCAGGGAAAGCAGGACGGCGGAATCCTGCGCGGTGACCGCTTCGGCCTTCTCGAAGTAGGTGAGCCCCGGCTGGGGACGGAAGCCCGAGTGGTGCAGGGCAGCGGAACCGGTCTCGCCCTCGGGCAGCACTGCCGCCATCGTCGTGGCGCCCGCCGCCTGCAGGCGGTGTTCGAGAGCCGCCAGCATCGCGCTGCCCATGCCGAGGTTCCGCCATGAGGGATGCAGGCTGATCCGCAGGACCCATGCCCGGTCGCCCTCCACCCGGCCCACCGCGGCACCCACGAGGCGTCCGTCGGCGACCGCGACGACGGTGGGATGGCGCCCCTGCAGCGCCGCGACCACGTCAGAAAGGCGGAAGACCCCGGAGGGGTCGGTGGACGCGCCCTCGGCATCGAGCCGGACGATCGCTTCGAGATCGTCCGGAGAGAAGTCCCGCACATGCCAGCCGGCCATCCGCAGCCTCCTGTGAGGCGCCGCCTTCCCTTCCATGATGCGCCCAGGGCACCCCGGGCGCATCGTTGGTCGACGGCGGCCTCACCCCGACCTGAACGCCCCGTTGCCTGCCGGTGGCGGGGCTCAGCGCGGAGCCACCGCCGCCGGTGAGAGCGGCCCGCCCTCACGAACCCCGCGCCACCCTGAGCGAGCCGGTCCGGGGCGATGTCGGTGTCGATGTCGGCCAGGGCAGTCTTCGTCCCGGACGAGACGGGAGCGGTCATCCATGAGGCCTACCCGAGGCGCTCCACGGCCACGTCCCAACTGACCCGCTGTCACAGCGGCATGGACACCGTCCGGGACGGCACAGGGCCGAAAGGCTCAAGGGGCCGGCACGGGGTCAGGTGGTTTTGGTCTGACCGCCGTCGAGGACGAACTCGGCACCGGTGATGTTGCCGGCGCGGGGGGAGGCCAGGAACACCGTGAGATCGGCGACCTCTTCGGGTTCGCTGATCCGCCCCGTGGAGACGCCCATCTGCCGGGGAACGACCTCGTCCAGCGCCGCCTGGGCAGTACTGCCGGCACCGGCGGCGACGGATTCGGCGAAGCCACCCGGGTCGGTCCAGAACGGGGTGCGCACCGGTCCGGGTGCGACGGCATTGACGCGTACGCCGCGCGGCGCGAACTCCTCCGACAGCGCCTTGGTGAGGTTGCTCAGCGCAGCCTTGGCGGCCGAGTAATCCACCACCATGGGGAACGGAAGGCGGGCATTGACGGAGCTCACGTTCACCACCGCTCCGCCACCGTCGGCGAGCAGCAGCGGCAACGCGGCCCGGCTGGCCCGGACGGCACTGAAGAAGGTCAGATCGAAGACCCGCTGCCACTCGGCGTCCCCGACCTCCAGGAAACCGGAACGGGGGCGGGCGACCCCCAGGTTGTTGACCAGTACGTCGATTCCCCCGTGCTGGTCCGCCGCGGCCCCGACCAGCCGGTCCGCACCGTCGGGCGCCGACAGGTCGACCGGGACAAAGGTGACGTCGTGCCGCTCGCACAGCGCGGCAAGCTCCGGCGTTCGGTTGCGACTGCCGACGACGACCCGTGCGCCTTCACGGCCGAACGCCTCGGCGACCGCCAAGCCGATGCCCTTACTGCCGCCGGTGACGACGGCGACCTTGCCGACGAGGTTCAGATCCATGGGCGTCCGCTCCTCCTCCGGCATCCGGAAGCCGGGAAAACCGTAGAAACCGGGCACATTGGCTCAGTATCACTCCCGGAACCCTCACCGGCACCCGGCACCACGAGCCCATCGGGGCGAACTTTGCTTTCCCGGGCTGCCGGAGCGGTCGCGCCGTGGGCCCGCCGGCCCTGCTCCGTCTCGGCCGGCCACCGAGCGAGACCAGATGAGCGAGACCAGATGAGCGGGGCCGGCCCGGCGGCTTTCAGCCTTCGGCGGCGGCCGTCGGGCCGGTTGTCTCCTCGAGCCCCGGGCAGTACGGATTTTCCATGAGCATGCCGTTGAGCCAGACCTGCGGGTGGGGCCGCGGCTGACGTCCGGAGCGGGTCCCTCAAGCCGTGGCGCGGCGGAGCTTCAGGGTGTTGTCGATGCGGGTGGTCGGCTGCCCGTCCGGACCGGTCTGGGTGCGCTGGTGCTCCTCGCTGCGCAGGACTTCCCACTCCCCGTCCGGCAGGTCGAGCGCCTTGAGGACGTCGTCGGGGGTGGGGAAGTGGATCTCGGGGTGCGGGTCTGGCTCCCAGGAGGGGAAGCCCGTATGTCCGACGACCAGGAGCACTCCGCCCGGTGCCACAGCTGAGGCGGCCTTCCGCAGGATTTCGTTGCGGGGCATATCGCTGGGGGAATGCAGGAATTGGGCGGAGACGAGATCGAAGCTGCCCGCCGGGAACGACGTACTGAGGTCGTGCCATTGCCAGTTGATGCGCCGGGCGGCATCTGCCGCCGTCGCCGCCGCGTGCTGTGCCGCACGGCCGAGGGCGACACGGGAAATGTCAACGGCGGTGACGTGCCAGCCTTGTTCGGCGAGCCAGAGGGCGTCCGCTCCCTCACCGCATCCCAGGTCCAGTGCCTTGCCCGGCATGAGGTCACCGGCCTCCCGGACCAGGGGGGCGTTGGGGCGTCCGCTCCAGATCCGGTCGCTCTCCGCATAGCGGGAGTCCCAGAATTCGTGGTCCGGGATGGTGCTGTCGTGGGTCATCGGCGCGTCCTCCTGCGTGCGGGCTGGATGTGCTCCGGTGCTTTCGGTTCACCCGGGGCACGGGCGGTGTCGCCGCTGCCGCGCCGTACCGCCTTGAGGAGAGGGTCCGCCGAAGGTGCGCAGATCGACAAACCTCTTTGCCGGATCGGCAAAGGGAAGGTGCCGGTTCGGGCCCCGGAGCCGTCCGGTCCTGGTTCGGGAGGCAGCGTCACCCGTGCGGCCATAGCGTGAGGAGAGGGCCGAAGACTTCCCCTCAATGGAGCAAAGAGGTGAGGCGCGATGACCAATGTCGCAGAGCGTGGGTCGCGGAACACCGGGAACCTGGGGCGTACGACCATTGCCGACGGCGTGGTCGCAAAGATCGCCTTTCTGGCAGCCGCTGATTCGCTGGGGGTGCATGCCCTGGGCAGCGGGTTTTCGAGATCGGTAGGAGCCCTGCGCAAACGCGTACCAGGGGGAGGCACGGTCACACACGGCGTCAAGGTCGAAGTCGGCGAGAAACAGGCGGCGGTTGATCTCGACATCATCGTCGACTACGGCGAGGTCATCCCTGAGGTGGGGAAATCCGTGCGCGAGAACGTGATTTCCGCGGTCGAGCGGATGACCGGTCTCCAAGTCGTGGAGGTCAATGTCGCGGTGAGCGATGTGTGGCTCCCCGAAGAGGACGAAAGCGAACCGGAGCGGGTGCAGTAGGCAGCGACACGGCCGGAAAGGAGTTCTCCGCCACGGAGAACTCCTTTCCTCGGGCTTGGGCGGGGCCGGCTCGCGGTGTCGTCTCTTACGCCGTTCCGGACTTGCCCGGCAGACGGGGCACTTCGGGGGACTCGGTGTCCAGCGGTACCGACCAGGAGCTGACCAGTCCCAGGTGTACGCCCTGGCGCGGCAGCATCGCGTCCAGAATCCAGTCGGCGGCCACCTGGATACGGTTCCCCGGCATCGCCATGAGGTGGTAGCCGCGGGTGAGGGCGCCGGCGAGCGGGCCGGAGAGCGGGATGTGGAAGGGGTTGGCCGCGGCCTGGATGCCGCCCAGGTCGACCATGAAGCCCAGGTCGCGGTGCTCGTACGCGCGCGGTGAGCCCTGGCCGCAGGATGCCGCCACATTGTGTGCCGCGACCTTGCCCTGCCGCTGGGCGTGCTGGGCGGTCATCGGTGTCACCTCACCGGGGCGGGTCAGGTCCGGAACGGCCGCGGCGTCACCGCAGGCGAACACCTCCGGCCGGCCGGGCACTCCCAGGAATTCGTCGACGCACAACCGCCCCTTGTCGGTGGGCAGCCCCAAGGAGTCGACCAGCGGGTCGGGCCGTACGCCCACACACCAGATCAGCGAGCGGCTGTGGATGAACTCGCCGTCGTCGAGCAGTACACCGTTCGAGGTCGCTTCCTTGACGGACGTGCGGGTGCGGACATCGACGCCGCGGGAGCGCAGAACGCGGTCGGCGGTGTGCGACAGCCGCTCGTCGAGTCCGGGCAGCAGCCGGTCGGCGACGTCCAGCAGCAGCCAGCGGGGGCGTGGGCCGTCCCGCAGGCCCACGTTCTGCCGGGCCAGGTCATCGGTGAACCGCACTCCGTGGGCGGCGACTTCGGTGCCGGTGTATCCGGCGCCCACCACCACGAAGGTGGTCCTGGCGGACCGTTCGGCGCTGTCCTCGGTCACGCCGGCCAGTTCGATCTGGCGGGTGATGTGGTCGCGGAGGTACAGCGCTTCGGGCATGCCACGGAAGCCGTGGGCATGCTCGGCGACGCCGGGGATCGGCAGCAGTTTGTTGACGCTGCCGACGGTCAGGACCAGCCGGTCGTAGGACAGCGAGCCCGCCCGGTCCTCGGGGTCGGTGTAGTCCACCCGACGGGCATCGAGGTCCACGTCGTGGGCCTGCCCGAGGACGAGCCGGGTGCCCGGCAGGCTCCCGGTGAGCGATACCGCAACCCGGCGGGGCTCCAGAATTCCGGCCGCCACTTCCGGCAGCAGCGGCACATACAGAAAGTAGTCGTGGGGGTTGAGGAGCACGATCTCGGCGGCTCCCTTGGCCAGCCGGGAGAGCGTGCGGGCACATTCGAAACCGGCGAAGCCGGTTCCGACGATCACGATCCGAGGACGACGTCGATTCACGTGGACTCCTGCGGTCGAGGGAGTGCTCAGGCGCTGGGCCGAGCGGCGGTCGCGGTCCGATGTGAGCGGACGGCCCGCGGGTACACCCGTCGGCGGTGTGGTGTCCTGTCGGCTAACCGGTGAGCGGCCGGGTACACATGATGGAGTCGTCGCGCTTCGTTGTTCTCATTGTGACGGCAGCAGCCCTTGGACGGCTCGTCGAGCGAGGACCGTGCAGGCCGGGTGGCGCGGCGGAGGCGATCACGGCCGCGACGACGCCGAAGCGGTGCAGACCGACCCGGCCGGCCACGCCAGGCCGCCCGCCCGTCACAGCCGCGGTGCGGCACCGGCCGGGCCCCGATGGCATGGGGCGGGCGGACGGTGCTGAGGGCGGGCCCATCCCACGTGCTCCGGACCGCGCTCCGCGGCGAGTTGACCCCACACCGGACAGCCGCGCGCTGAAGTCCTGGCTCGACGGGGTGCATACGCCGGGGCTGCGCCGCCACGACCGCGTCCGGTTGCTGTCCCGAGCCGGCCGGGCGCCATACGCGATACGCGCTTCCTCGGACTGCGGGACGACAAACGTGCCGCGGACGTGGTCCGTGCGCGGCCTGCGCACGGCCGACCGTCAGCCGCTCTCCCGCTCCCCGTCCCCCGCATTGTCCCGCGCGATATGCACCGCCGCCTCCTCCGCGGACGCGGCGCCGCCGTCGATCCCGACGTCCCGGGCGGCGATGTCATTGCTGCCCCCGCGCCAGAATCCCTCGTCGGAGCCGACGAGCCGGCCGGCCCGCTCGTCGCCGCATTCCAGGTCCGTGGGTTCCCCCACCCCGTCCGGCAGGTCGCCGATACCGTCGCCGTCGGGTGCGCAGACGTCCGGTACCTCCACGGCCAGCCGGTGGTCGAGCGTCTCGCGGTCGTGCAGCTCGCGCGCGGTGGTCCCCTCGTGATTCACCACGAAGGGACGCTCCGGAGGCGAATAGCCGGTGTCCAGCGTCTCGTCGAGATCCGGCTCGTCCAGGGCGTCCTCCATGTCGAGGTCGTTGGGGTTGTCCTGGGGATCGGATCTGGGCGGCTGATAGACCTCGTCGCCCATTGAGTCGTCGGACATAACCGCCCTCCCTCTTCCCGTGCGCCGGCCCGGCCGCGGGGTGCGGCAGGTGCCTGTACAACCAATTGTCCGCCTCCTGGCGTCTCGCGGCAGCGCCAGGAGACCCGGACCGCCCCGGCCTCAGGCGCGTCGGTGTTCCGTCGCGAGGCCGACGGCCTCGGCGATGCTCTGCACATTGCCGAACCGCTCGTGTGCGGGCAGCCGGTCGGCCATCGCGACCAGCCGGTCCGGTGCGTTGTTCCGCCGGAGGGTCTCGATGATCGCGTTCTTGTCGGCCGGATACAGGCTCCGCCCGAGGTGCTGGGCGAGTTCGGAGCGCAGCCCGACATCCTGCTCGGTCATGCCGCTCGGTGTGCCGCCCCTGAAGTCGCTCTCGGGAGACCACGCCGCCACCGGCTGGTCCTCTCCCGCCGGCTGGAGTTCATGCTCTTCATCGGTTCGCAGGGAGCGCTCCGCCGTCATTTGCCCCCGCAGTTGCTTCTTCATCACGTCATCCCTGGCGGGGCCGGTCTTGTCCGTGCCGTGTTCCATGACCATGGGTGCCTCCGGCTTTACGAGTCGTACAGACCCGACGCGTTACTCCCAGTTTCCCTGGTCCCCCAGCCCTAACAACCCGGCGGCATCGTTTCAACCGTGCACACGGAAATCTTCCGGGCAGGCACGGAAAGTGACGGCAGATGCATATGCCCGCCATGCATACGCCTTTCGGGAACGGGAATTCGTAAGTCACCCCACCACATAACGACATACCGATGACAGTCAGCCGCAGACCGATGACAGCCAGCCGCACACCGGGAGAATCCGCGGAATCCGAGGAAGCCAAGGAGGCAGCGCCATGCGACTCTCGCTCCTGCAACCGGTCATCAACCGGCCAGGCCCCTGGGCGTCCGTCTATGCCAATGTCCCGCACCGCAGCGAGGACGCCGCAAAACAACAAGAGTTGACGGCAAGTGCCACCACGGCGCAGTTGTTCGCGCTCGGCGCGGACGAGGCCACCTGCGGTGCGGTGCACGAGGCCCTGCTCACGCGCCGGGAAGGCGAGGCCGGGACGCACGCCGGACGGGTGCTGTTCGCCGCCCACGGTGCGATCGTGCTCGACACCCCGCTCCCCGGGCCCCTGGCCGCCCCCTTCGCGGCCTGGGGCCCGGTACCCAGGGTCACTCCCTTGCTGGCGGCCATCGGCGACGACCCCGTCTGCCTGGTGGTCCGCCTGGACCGGGCCGGAGCGGACTTCGCCCTCCTCGGCGATCGGGGCACCGAGGACGCCGGCCGGGTCAGCGGAGCCGACTGGCCCCTCCATCGCACCGCCTCGGGTGACCCGTCCGAACGGCACTTCCAGGCCAAGGTGGAGAACACCTGGGAGCAGAACGCAGGAGAGATCGCCGAGGCGGTGCGCGAGGCGTTCGAGAAGAGCGGCGCCGAGGCCGTCGTCCTGGTCGGGGAGGCCCGCGAACGCCACCTGGTGCACGGCAAGTTGCCCGAACCGCTGCGTGCCCTCACCTACGAGAGCGAACACGGCGGGCGTGCGCCCGGCGCCGAGAGCGCGCTCGTGGACCGGGACATCGCCCAGGTCAGGGCAGTCCAGGAACGCGAACACATCGCGCAGGTGGCGGACCGCTTCCGTACGGGCGCGGGCCCCGGGAACAAGAGCGCCCCGCATGCCGCGGCCGGCATCCCCGCCCTGGTCGAGGCGGCACGGGAACACCGGATCGACACCTTGCTGGTCAGCCCGCACGGCGCGGACATCGCCCGGCAGGTCTGGGTGGGCTCCGAGGCCGACCAACTCGCCGTACGCGGCACGGAGTTGACGTATCTGGGGGAGGAACACCCAGCTGTCGCACGGGCGGATGACGCCCTGGTGCGGTCGGCGGCCGCGACCGGCGCCGACATCGTGGTGGTCCGTGACCCGGAGCGCGCACCGTCCGGCGGGCTCGGCGCCCTGCTGCGGGGGACGACGGAAACGGGGCCGGAGTGATCTGGTGACCCGTGCCCTCGGCGGACAGTGCCCGGCCGGCCGAACCGCCCGCCGACCGGGAATCCGGCGGCGGGCGGCGAGTTGGTACCCGGCAGGTGCCTCAGCTCTGGGCTTCGGCCGCCACCGGCTTCGGGATCAGGAAGGACGTCGCAATGGCCGCGGCCAGGATGACCACGCCCGCGATCATGCCGGCGGTGTAGCCGCCGGATGACGACGGGTCGGCCGGCGAGGCGGCGGTCTTGACCGCGTAGAGGAGCGCGAAGCTGAGCCCCGCGCCGAGGTTGAACGCGCCCGCGTTGAGGCCGGGCAGGAAGCCCGGGTTCTCGCTGGGGGACAGGACGATGCCCAGCCCGTTGAGGACGATGTTCGCCACGCCCGCGTAGGCGATGCCCACCAGGATGGACGTCACCAGCAGCAGGACCTGCGAATGGCTGTGCATCGTCAGCAGCATCAGCGCAACCGTCGCCACCGACCCGACCAGGCCGAACCGCAGGATGCGGCCGTAGCCGAAGGTGGCGGCGAGGCGGCCGGCCAGCGGGCCCATGGCCAGCCCGGCGAGCGCGTACGGGGACAGCGTCCACCACGCGGAGGCTTCGGCGCTCATACCGAGACCGGCCTGTGCGTCCTGGGCGAAGGCCGGGATCAGCCCGTTCATCACGGCGAACACACCGGTCATGGTGAGCACGGTGGTCAGCAGGGTCGCCCAGGTCGCGCGCTGCTTGAGGTGCCGCGTGGCGACCAGCGGGTGCCCGCTGCGGTTCTCGGTCCGCCAGAACAGCGCGAAGGCGACCGCGGACAGCACGAGCAGGACGGCGATCAGTGGCCAGCTGGCGGCGGCCAGCTTGCCCGCCTCGTTGAGCGCGATCAGCAGGGAGCCGACGGAGACGACGAGCAGCGCGACCCCGGGCCAGTCCATACGGGTCGCCGCGGGCGAGGTCGACTCGGGGGTCAGCGTGGCGACCAGCACGGTCGCCAGGGCCGCGACGACCGCCATCGCCCAGAAGACCGACCCGAAACCGTGGTTGTCGGCGAGGTAGCCGCCCGCGAGGGAGTCGACACCGGCGATACCGCCGTTGACGGCGGTGATCACGCCGAGCAAGGTGCCGTACCGCTTCGGCTCCTTCACCTCGACCCGCAGCATGATCAGACACAGCGGGACGACCGGACCGCAGACACCCTGGATGACGCGGCCGGCGAACAGCATCGGCACGCTGGTCGCCAGCGCGGCGACCACACAGCCGACGACCATCAGGGCGAGCATGCCGGCCAGCACCCGGCGGCGGCCGATGACATCGCCCAGCCGCGGGAGGAACAGGGAGAACAGCGCCGCCGAGGTGAAGAACGCGGTCTGGGTGAGGCCGATCTCGGCGGAACTGGCGCCGAGGGTGTCCTCGATGTTCTTCAGCGCGGGGCTGAGCATGCTGGCGTTGAGCTGGAAGGCGAAGCACGCCGCGAGCAGTGCCGCGACCAGTACGCCTATCCGGACACCGGATCCGCCGCCGCCCGTCACCTCGGTGGGGCGCTGTGTGGTGGAAAGGTTCATGCCTCGACGTCGCCAATCCGCTCGAGTGCGTCCACGACGAGGTTCCAGAACCGCTCGTGGTCCAGCTTGACCGCGACCTGGGTGGTGCAGTCGTCCGGGGCGGGCGCACGGAAGTCCGTCACGGTCATCCCGACCGTCAGCGCACCGCGCAGCTCGATGTCCACCGGGGCCTTGCGTACGGTCATGACGTCCGGGTCGATGACGTACGCCACCGCGCACGGGTCGTGGACCGGCGGGTACTCGAAGCCCTGGTTCTCGCGGTAGGCCTCACGGAAGAAGTCCAGCAGCTCACCGACGAACCTGGCCGGGCGGGTGCCGACCGCGGCGATCTTCGCATCGACCTCCGGGGTCGCCAGCGCCTGATGGGTCAGATCGAGGCCGACCATGGTCACCGGCCAGCGCTCGTTGAAGACGATGTGCGCGGCCTCGGGGTCGATGATGATGTTGAACTCGGCGACCGCGCTCCAGTTGCCCTCGTGGTAGCCGCCGCCCATCAGCACGACCTCGCGGACCCGCTCCGCGATCCGCGGCTCCTTGCGTACGGCCAGCGCGATGTTCGTCAGGCCCGCGGTCGGGACGATGGTGATCTCGCCGGGCTCGTGGGACATCACGGTGTCGATGATCAGGTCCACCGCGTGCCGGCGGTCCAGCTCGATGGCCGGCTCGGGCAGGTCCGGGCCGTCGAGACCGGTCTCGCCGTGGATGTCCGGTGCCGTCTCGATGGCCCGCACCAGCGGACGCGGGCAGCCGGCGGCAAAGGGCACGCCCGTGATCCCGGCGATGCGCGCCACGGACAGGGCATTGCGGGTCACCTTCTCCAGCGTCTGGTTCCCGACCACGGTCGTCACGGCGACCAGCTCGACGTCGGGATTGCCATGTGCCAGGAGCATGGCGATCGCATCGTCATGCCCCGGGTCGCAGTCGAGGATGATCTTTCTGGCCAACGGAAGAGCCCCTTTGCTCTGCTGCTCGGAACAGCGGTGATGAAAGTGGTGGTGTGCGCGGGCCGGCATGGGCCGGCGCACAGCGCGCCCGGCGGTCGCCCATCGGCGAGCCCGGGCGTGGAGTCAGCCGACGAGCGAGCAGCATGGGAAAACGTTCTCCGGAAACTTGACTCATAGACCTGCTGGTTGTCAATGGTTCAATCTCTGGCCATCCGGCTGTTATCGGGACGAAGAGTGGGTGGGGCGGCCGGGGGATCCGCCGTTCATGGGACAACGTTTGCCAGATGAGCAAGGGGGCGTATGCTCCCTCCGGTTCGGGCGGGCCGAGCGAAGGGAGCCGGGAGACGGTGGCCGAAGTCACGTTGCGGGATGTCGCGCTGGCGTCGGGCTGCTCCATTGCCACGGTCTCCCGTGTGCTGGCCGGCACCCGTCCGGTCGGCGCCGAGACCGCACGCACCGTACGTGAGACGGCCGAGCGTCTGGGCTACCGGCCCAACCATGTGGCCCGCGCCCTGCGCAGCCGTTCCACCGGCACCGTCGGACTCGTTCTGCCGCAGATCACCAACCCGTTCTTCCCCTCCCTCGTCCGGGAGCTGGAGCACGCCCTGCATGCCGAGGGGCGGGCCGTACTCCTCGCCGACTGCGACGACGACCCGGTGACCGAGGCGGCCCGGATCGGCGCGTTCCTGGGGCGGCAGGTCGACGCCCTGCTGCTGATACCCGTCGACGAACGGCGCAGCCGGGAGGCGGTGGCAAGCGCGGCCGCCCGGGTGCCGCTGGTGCTGCTCGACCGCGGCTGCGGTCCCGGCGTCGCCGACTCCGTCGCCGTCGACAACGCGGCCGGTATGGCGCTGGTGCTCGATCATCTGGCTGCCACCGGCCGCCGCCGCCCGTGCTTCGTCGGCGCGGCCGGGACCGCGTCGGCGGCGGTCGAACGACGCGCGGCCTACGAGGCGGGTGCCGGGGCGCTGGATCCCACGGCCCCTGGACGCATCGAACTCGGTGACTTCTCGGTGGAGTGGGGGCGGGCCGCCGTCGACCGCGTCTGGCCGGCCCGCCCGGACGCTCTGATCTGCGCCAACGACCTCATCGCCGCCGGTGCCCTGCAACGTCTGCGGCAACTGGGTGCGGAGGTACCGGGCGAGGTCGCCGTCACCGGCTTTGACGACATCCCGCTCGCGGGTCTCGCCGACCCGGCGCTGACCACCGTCCGCCAGCCGGTCGGCGAACTGGCCGCCGAGGCCGCCCGTCTGCTGAGCCGGGGCCCGGCCGCGGGGGAGCCGGGAGCGCGGCGCACGGTCCGGCTGGCACCGCGGCTGGTCGTACGGGCGTCCAGCGCACCCGTCGGCGCTCCCTTGCCCCGTTGACCGCAGCCGTCTTGACCGGAACCGATCCGCTGACCTCCACTGACCGCGATCGCCTCGGGGCGTTCCTCCCGCGGCGACGAAGCATGCCCGTACCGGTCCCGAAGAACGGCCGGCAGGGGAGAGCCGGAGCGCTCACGACTCTTGACCGTACGCGGTCAGAGAGTAAAGTCTAGACCAATTGGTGCACCCTCGCGTCTTCCACCCCCCACTCAACGAGGCTTCCCGGGGCGGACGTTCGGCGCCCGCCATGGCGTCGGATCCGTCGTTCTCGCGCGGCGGCTTCCTTCGCGAAAGGGTTGTCATGCACAAGAAGAGAAGGCTGGCCCTCGCCATCGGTGCGGGAATCGCCCCGCTGCTCGTCGTCACCATGCCGGTCAGCCCGGCAAGCGCGCACGGATATGTGTCCTCGCCGCCCAGCCGGCAGGCGCAGTGTGCCGCGGGCGCCATCGACTGCGGCCCGATCAAATGGGAACCGCAGAGCGTCGAGGGTCCCAAGGGGCTGACCAGCTGCAGTGGCGGCAATAGCCGGTTCGCCGAACTCGACGATGATGCCAAGGGCTGGAAGGTCACCCCGATCGGCAGCTCACAGACCTTCAGCTGGAAATTGACGGCCCGTCATTCCACCAGCACCTGGCAGTACTTCATAGGCGGGAAGAAGGTCGCCGAGTTCAACGACGGCGGTGCCCAGCCACCGGAGACCGTCTCCCACACCGTCAACTTCGGTGCCATCAAGGGCAAGCAGAAGATCCTCGCGGTCTGGAACATCGCCGATACGGCGAATGCCTTCTACGCCTGCATCGACGTCAACATCGGCGGTTAGGCCGTGTCTTTCGGATCAGCACGGGCCCGCGAGGATCCGAAAGACACGCCCTGGGCCCTGATGCATCGGCCAGGCCCTGAGTGCGCTGTCCCGGCACGTGGGTGACGGGAGCACACCTGGCCCGTCCGTCCTCCCGCCCCCTCCTCCCTCCCTCGTCCTTCCGGCCCCACCACCTCGTCTCCCTGCGCCGGTCACCGCCGTGAACGGCAGGCGACAGGGCGACGAGGGCGGCGGTGCACCCGTTACGATCGGCCCATTCAAGGCCGTTGTTCGTGGCCGCTGCCGGGAGGAAGAGATGGGCCTGTTCCGCCGAGGACCGAAGCGGGATCCCCGCGATCTGGCACGCGACGGGGAGTTCAGCTTCTTCTCCGAGCGCGAAGGCGGCGTCTTCAGATCGCAGGTCCGGCAGGCCTTCGCGGAACAGGGGCTCGAAGTCACCGCGTATGCGGGCGTGGTCACCGACGCCGCGGGCCGGCAGTTCGGCCTCGGCAACCTCGCCGCGGTGTGCCACCGTGACCGGCGCGGCGAGCGCAGCTGGGCCGCGCTGATCCGGGATCACGTCGGCAAGGTGCTCCGCACGATGGACGGCCCGCAGCCACTGGAGATCCTCAGCGCGGACGAGATCCGGGCCTGTCTCTACCCTCGCGTGGTCGCCCAGGAGACGCTGCCCGCCTCCGACTCCTTCCGCTACGGCCGCGCGCCGGCGCCGGGGCTGCGGGAAGTACTCGCCCTCGATCTGCCCGAGGCGGTGCAGATGCTGAGCGAGGACTCCCTGACCGACCTCGGGGACGTGGCGGAGCTGCGGATCCGGGCGATGAACAATCTGCGCGCCCTGCCGGTCGAAGGGCATGAGACCGTGCGGCGCGGCGACGGCTCGGCGTTCGAGGTGCTGCTCGGCGACTCCTTCTTCACCGCGAGCCGGGTGCTGGTGCTGGACGAACTGGTGCAGCGCCTGATGGGCACCGAGCTCACCTCGGACGGTGCGCTGGTCGCCCTGCCCTTCCGCCACCAGCTGGCGTTCCACCGTATTCACGATGCCCAGGTCATCCCGGCGTTGCAGGCCATGGCGCAGTTCGCGGCGGCCGGTCACGAGGACGCGGCGGGCGCCATCAGCCCCCGGGTCTTCTGGTGGCGCCGGGGTGTGATGACCCCGCTGAGCCAGCTGGACGGCGAGGGGCTGCGGGTGGTGGCGGACGCGGACTTCCAGGAGTTGCTGGAACGGTTGGTGCAGGACGAGGCCTGAGCGGCGGCATCGGGCCGGCCGGGCCGCGGGGCCTACACGCCGCGCACAAGATTTTCTTGCGGAATTTTCACCGAACGGGAACCTGCGGCGCCGTCCGCCCGTTTTACAGGGTGAGGCCCCACGCTCTCCCCCGTGTGTGGGGCCTCGCTCTGTCTCTCATTCCCCGGCTTCTGGCGGCCTCAGTCGCCGAGAACTGCGCGTTCCTGGTCGGTGAACAGCCGTGAGCGGATCAGAAAGCGGACGCCCTCCGGCGCCTCCAGGGAGAAGCCACTGCCCCGCCCCGGTACGACGTCCACCGTCAGATGCGTGTGCCGCCAGCGCTCGAACTGGTCCGCCGACATCCAGAACCCCACCGGTTCCGGCACACCCTCCACGGCCAGCCGGGCCAGCAGCACATCCGACGATCCCGTACGGAATTCCCCGGCCGGGTAGCACATGGGGGCGCTGCCGTCACAGCAGCCGCCGGACTGGTGGAACATCAGCGGGCCGTGCTGATCGCGCAGCAGGCGCAGCAGTTCGCTCGCCGCCGCGCTCAGCGCGATACGCGAAGCGCCCTCCGGGACCGTGTCCCCGGCGGCCGCCTCCTGCTCCTCGCCGCCGCTCATCAGGAGCGCTCCGACTTCTTCACGGTGCCGCTGACCTGCGGGTTGTCGATCTCTTGTCGGTACACGTGCCGTCCTCTCCTGACCGGCCACAACGGATGTCGCTCCCGGGACGGCGGTGAACCGGACCGGAACGGGCCGGAACATGGTCACCGAGCCGCCACCGAGGCAGTGCCCCAGTTAACTCCCTGCAACGTTGCGAGGTGGTTGCACACGAGGGCGGGCTGTCAGATCCGGTGGGGACCGGCGGCGTCGGAGATTCCCCGCGACCGCGGACCCGGCCGGCAGGCCGCATCCGGCTGCCCGGCTCAGGCAACCGTGGTGGTCATGGGCACGTCTCGAAGGCCAGATGCACAAGATGAGAGTTGAGCAACTGGTGACGTTCGGACATTCCCGTGATGCATGCGGTGACGACTGGCCGTTGGTGGGGCGCGAACGCGAGCTCGCCGCCCTCGACGCCGTGGCCGCCGACGTCCTGTCCGGCCGGTCCCGTGTCGTACAGCTCGAAGGGTCGGCAGGGGTCGGCAAGTCCGTCCTGCTGAGTACCTGGTGGGAACGGAACGAGCAGTTCCGGGTGCTGCGGGCCCGCTGCCATCCTCTTGAGCGCGAATTCGCCTTCGGTGCGGTGCGGCAGCTGTTCAAGCCCCTTCTGGCGGCAGTCTCCGAGACCGACCGCGCACGCCTCCTGGAAGGTTCCGCAGCGGCCACGCTGCGGGCGCTGGACGACGATGCCGCCACGGATCCGCTGCCGGAGACAGCCAATGTGACGGCCTCGACGCTCCGGGAACTCGACGCCCTCGTCTCCCGGCTCTCCCGCCGGCAACCCCTGCTCCTGGCGGTCGACGCCCTGCAGTGGATCGACCAGCCGTCACTGCGATGGCTGGTGCATTTTGTCGGACGGGCGGACAGTCACCCCGTGCTGATCGCCGTGACCACGCGTAGCGCCGAGGTCAAGAGGCTCGATCCGCTGTTCGCCGAGCTCGTCCGTCCCGCGAACTGCCACACCATCGTCGTGGAGCCGCTCGACGTGCGCGGCGTGGGGCAGCTGGTGCGGTCGCTCTGGGGTGCGGAGGAGCCCGACGAGGCCTTCTGCGCCGCCTGTCACGCTGCCACGGGCGGGCACCCGCTGTTCGTCCGTGCCCTGCTCCACCAGGCGCAGCGCAGCGGGGTCCGGCCGACGACGCCGTTCCGGGACCAGATCCCCACGGTGATGCTGTCGACGCTCGGCGGGGAGATCTCCCACCGGCTCTGCCAGGCGTCCGGCGAGGTCGTGGAGCTGGCGCGGGCGCTGGCCTTCCTGGGCGACCGCAAACCACCGGAACTGCTCGCCGCGTTCTGCGGGACAGGGCGGGCCGTGGTGCTCTCCGCAGCCGAGGACCTGCGGTCCCTGGGGCTGCTGCGGGCGGACGGCGACCTCCGCTTCACCCATCTGGTCGTCCGCGACACGGTGCTCGGCATGCTGTCACCCGAGGAACTCGGTGCCGGCCATGCGCGGGCGGCCCAGGTGTCCTGCCTCAGCGGACGTCCCGACGAGGAAGTCGCGGCCCATCTGCTGGCCGCCGGTCCGGTGCACGGCTCCTGGGTCCTGCCGGTGCTGCGCAGAGCCGCCACGCAGGCATTACACCGCGGCGCACCGGAAACCGCCGTGACCTGTCTGCGCTCCGCGTTGAACCAGCCGCTGGACGGCGCCGAGCGCGCCCGCGTGCTCCTGGAACTGGGCACCGCGGCCAGCCATTACGATGCCGCGCTGGCCATCTCCTGTGTCACCAGCGCGCTCGAGGAGCTGACCGACGAAACGGCCCGCAGCGACGCCCTGGGGGTGCTGGCCTACTCGCTGCTCCTCTCCCGCGGCTCCCGTACGGACCTGTCGAGCGTGGACCGGAAGATCGCGGCGCTGTGCGACCGGCGCACGGCGGACTCCGGGTCCGCAGACCGCGAACTGACGCTGCGGATGAGTGCGCTGCGCTCGTGGATGGAGTTCGAGCGGCCGTCCGCCGGCAGGCCGGCCCCGGCGCCGTCCCCCGGCACGGACGACGACCTGGCCGACCGCACCGCGGGGGAACGCCAACTGCTCGCGATCCGGGCCTTCCGCGCCCTGCGAGCCGCCCTGCCCGCCCCGTACGTCGCCGGTCTCATCGAGCGCGCTTCCGTCAATCTGCCGGCGTTCTCCCATGACCTGTTCCCGCTGCACTACTTCGTCGCCCAGACACTGCTCTACCTCGACGAACTCGAAACGGCCGACCAGCTCAACCGCCATCTGACCCGGGAGATCTCGGGCCGGGGCATGGAACTGCTCGTCTCCTCCCTGATGCTCTACCAAGCAGGGCTGGCGCTGCGCCGAGGGAATGTCACCGAAGCCCTCGGCACCGCTCAGACCGCCGCGGACCAGGCCTCCTCCACCGGGAGGCTCCCGTACGCACTGACCCTGGACACCATCAGGATCGACGCCCTTCTCGCCCAGGGCCGGACCGAGGCGGCCGAGCGGGTCGCCGGCACACATTCCGTGGCCGGGCAGGCGGAAGTGGCCTGGGAACGGCCCCGCTTCCTCATGAGCCTGGCAGCACTGCGGATCGCCCAGGGCCAGCCGCGTGCGGGGCTCTCCCTGCTGCGCGAGTGCGGTCACCACTGTGATGCCGCCGGGACGGCCAGCCCCGCGATGTCCCCGTGGCGCTCCCGCGCCGCGGCCGTCCATCTCGCCCTGGGGGAGGCCAGGCCGGCCCATGCGCTGGTCGAGCAGGAGCTCGATCTCGCCCGGCGCTGCCAGATCCCACGGACCCTCGGGGTGGCGCTGCGGGTGGCGGGAAGGGTGACGCGCGGCCGCCAGGGGCTGGACATGCTGGCCGAAGCCGTGAGCGTACTCACGCCGAGTCCGGCACGCCTCGAACTCGCCCGCGCTTTCCATGACTTCGGGGCCGCCTTGCTGCAGCAGGACGACAGACGCGGCGCCCGCACGGCACTGCGCCACGGCCTGGACCTTGCCGTGGGCTGTGGCGCCACGGCGCTCGCCACGCGCCTGGGGGAGCGGTTGCACCTCGCCGGCGGGCGAGTCGGCAGATCCGGTGGGCCGGGAGTCGGGGCGCTGACCGCGGGGGAGGAACGCGTCGGCACGCTGGCAGCCCAGGGATATAGCAACAAGCAGATCGCCGAACTGCTGGTCGTCTCGCTGCGGACCGTGGAAACCCACCTCACGGGCGCCTACCGCAAGCTCGGCATCACCGGCCGCCCGCACCTGGCGGCCGCACTGGCCGAAGCGGACAGGGTGCGCAGGGGGAGTGGTCCCGCAGACCCCTGGAGCGTGTCTCGTTGATGGAGCCTGGCGCTCCCGCACCTTCGGTTGCAGGGGCCACGGTGGGTCCGGGTTCTATCGGCCGGATCCGGCGTCGGTGATTTCTGCCAGGGCGGCCATACGGGCCTTGTATTCGGCCTGTGGGATCTGCCCGAGGACCGCGAGGCGTTCCAGCTCGACGGCCTCGGTTTCATGGGCGATCTTGCGGCTCTGTTCTGCTTGCTCTCTGCTGTACTTGACGGCCTCGGCGCGCTGCCTGGAGCGGTTTCGCTGTATCTCCTCGGCGATCGCCTGCCCGGTTTGTTCGAAGTAATCGGCCTGCCTGCCTGACCACATATTGCCCCCCTGTTTACGGTGAATAACGCCAGAAGCCGGATAGCCGGATTCAGAATATCCCCAATCCGGCTTCTGGTCCGCCGTTCCTGGGAGATCTTGAACGCCTGAACGTCCTATGGTCGATGGTGCAATTGGCTGGCCGGGCTGCCGGGCTGTCGGGCTGTCGGGCTGCCGGGTTGCCGGGTTGCCGGGTTGCCGGGCTGCCGACGCCGGGGCTGCCCGTGGGGCGTGAAGCCACCACCCGGCCCGGCGTGCGGGTGTGTCCCTCCGGCCGTGCCCGGACGCCCGTGGCCTCGGCCCTATCGCCCCATCGCCCCCGAAAGCCCCTCACCTTCGGATGCGGGACTTTCGGTAGGTCCGTGGGCGTCCCCCGCTCCCGTGGTCCGCCGCGCTACGGAGCCGTGGGGCCTCGTGGTCCGAAGCCGTGGTTCCCGGTTTCTTACGGGCTTCCTCGTGGTACCTCGGAGGGCCTTTCTCCGGGTACCGAAGTCTTAGCCGGAACCAATTGATTCGGCGGTTCGCCCATGACTTACTCGGACCCGACAACGCCGCATTCCCCGGGCGGCAGAAGACAGTGCAAGAGGAAGTAGCCATCGTGAAGGTCAACCATCGGGCCGTATTCGGTCTCCTCGCGGCGGGTTCCGCGTGCTTCTCGGCCGTTCTTTCCGCCCCCGCCGCTTATGCCGGATCCGACAACTACATTCAGATCACCAACCACGCCGGCATTCTCGCCAACACCTGCTACAAGTGGAACGGCGCCGAGAGCAAGAACTACTGCCACAACGTCCGGCCGGTGAACGACACCTGGAAAGCATATTTCCCGGCGGATGCGACCGGCGTGAAGATCGACCTCAGTGCCAGCGTGGTCACCTACGACACGGTGGACACCGCCGCGGTGAGCGACGCGAACAGGAATCACTGCTTCGAGATCACCGGTCTCGCCGACCGGCCGAAGCTCCAGGAAACGGGCTGCTGACGGCAGACACCGTGGGAAGCGCCGCCGTCGCGCTCTCCGCCGCATCGAGTTCCATCAGCAACAGAGTGAGGAATACGTTGATCTCCACATCCGCATCCCGAACGGGTCTCGTCCTCGGTGCCGTCACCCTCGCGCTCGCCATGGCGGCGCCCATGGCATCGGCCGCGCAGGCCAACTCCACCGACGTCAATGGCCACACCGACAAGTGGGTGGAGCAAGGAAGCCCCTCCGTCACGTATGACAACGGCTACAAGGTGGATTCCGCGGAAGAAGTCAAGCGCGCACTGGAACAGTGCAATGACAGCAAGGTGTCATGCGCCGCGACGACCCTGGAAAGCAACCAGGTGACGAAGTGGTTCGACGTGGACAACGCCGGCATGGACGTCGGTCCTATTCAGAACTGCGGTGGAGGGGGCGCGGAAATAAACCAGACGCTCAGCGGAAGCAAGACCTTCACGTGGGGATGGAACGTCGGCGCCAGCGTCGATATCACCCTGGTCAAGGACAAGCTGGGGGTCGGCGCCAGCGCGCAGTACAGCCAGACCAACGCCGAGACGAAGAGCGGCGACATCAGGATCACCATCAAGCCCGGGCAGAAGGGGATGCTGATGATGGGCCATGACATGGAACAGCGAGTCTCCGATGTGACCATCCAGGGCGGCGAGTTCGGCGGCGCGAAGATCAGCGGGCTGCGCACCGAAATTCCGCTGAACGTGACGGCACGGGCGGACACCGACGTGGTCGCCTGCAACGCCACCTTGAAGAACGGGCGCTGAGCGCCGGTCCCACTCGCGAACCCTCCACGAAGGATCATCCTGTGCGGAAAATCAAGAAGTCGGCGGCCTATGGTGCTGCCGCCCTGGGACTCGCGCTGGCCGGCGCGGCGATGACGGCACCGTCCGCCGCCGCCGCGGGCTCGGGCAATTACATCGGATTCACCAACAACGGCTGGTTCCTGGTCGACACCTGCTACCACTGGAAGTCCTCGGCGACCCCGGACTCCTGCGATTACGCGAAGCCCAAGGGCACGGACTGGCGGGTGGAAATCCCCGGTGACGCCCAAGGCGTCAAGGTCGAGGTGACGGTGGCGGCGCAAATCGGGGGCGGCAATGTGTCCCCGCAGATCACGGACCTGAGCCGGGGTCATTGCTATGCGCTGAGCGGCTACACCTTCGACCCGAAGATCACCGAAAAGGACTGCTAGAGCATGTCCGGACCAGCAAAGCGAGAGGTGCACTCCAGCATGCGAAGCAGAAAGCGTTCCCTGACATACGGTGCTGCGGCCCTGGGCCTCGCCCTGGCCGGCGCGGTGCTGTCCGCACCGTCCGCCGCTGCCGCCTCGGACAACTACATCTCGTTCGAGCACAATGCGGGGTCCCTCATCGACACCTGCTACGAGTGGAAGGGCCCGGCCGGCATAGAGAGCAAGAACTACTGCCAGCACGACAGGCCGATCGGGACCAGCTGGAGAGGGTACTTTCCCGCGGAAGCGACCGGGGCAGTGGTCACCGTTTACTGGTCGGGAGGCTCACAACCCCTGTACCTCAACGAGGCCGACAAGAACCACTGTTACAAGCTCGAAGGCACGCTGGTGTCCGGGATCCACGTCCTCAGCGTGAACTGCTGACCTACTCCCCGGGGCCCGCCGGCGCACTCCGCCGGCGGGCCGCCGCGTTCCGTGGGCCCGATCGGCATCCAGCTCATGCTCGGCGGGATCAAGACCTACTTCGGTATCTCATGAGGTCAGGACCGGCGCGGCGATGCCCGTCGGCCTGCCGCTTCCGACGGCGTTGCCATGCGGGGCGGCCGCGCTGCGGTACGGAGACGGCCGGGTCCACGTAGGCGGGCCGGGGCAGGCCCCTACGCTCCTCGCCGCCGGGCGCGGACCGGTTCACGGGGTGAGCCGTGTCTCACCCGGGCGGTGCCCACTTGTCTATGCAACGAGTTGCATAGAAGGATCGGGGCATGGCGCTCGACCACGCGATCCTTGTCTCTCTGCTGGAGAAGCCGGGCTCCGGCTATGAGCTGGCCCGGCGGTTCGAGCGGTCCATCGGATACTTCTGGACTGCTACCCACCAGCAGATCTACCGCGTCCTCAAACGTATGGAGAGCGACGGCTGGATCGATGTCCGCGAGGTGCCGCAGCAGGCCCGGCCGGACAAGAAGGAGTACTCCGTCGCCGCCGCGGGCCGGGACGCGCTCTCCCGGTGGCTGCACGAGCCGATCGAACCCGAGAGCGTCCGGCACGACCTCGCCGTGAAGATCCGCGGCGCGGCCTTCGACGACCCGGCCGCACTGATCCGCGAGGTCGAGCGCCACCACCGGGCGCACACCGACCGGCTCGCGCACTATCTCGCGGGGGAGCGGCGGGACTTCACCGGACCCGAGGCCCCCGCAACGCCCGACGCCGGGCAAGAGCTCCAGCATGTCGTGCTGCGCGGCGGCATCGCGTATGAGCGGATGACCCTCGCCTGGCTCGACGACGTGCTCGCCACCCTCCGCAGACTCGGCCCCGAGCGCTGAACCGGCGGCCGCGAGCCACCACCCGGCATCCACCGAACCGTGCACCGGCACGCATCCGAAGCTTTCCCGCCCCATCCCCCAACCCCGAGCCGGAAAGGCGAACATCCATGGCCGACCAGCTGCTGTTCAACCCGCGCACCTACGACCCGGCGCACTTCGACCCCGAGACCCGCAGGCTGCTGCGCGCCACCGTCGACTGGTTCGAGGACCGCGGCAAGCGCAAGCTGATCGAGGACTACCGCTCCCGCGCCTGGCTGGCGGACTTCCTCGCGTTCTCCGCCAAGGAAGGGCTGTTCGCGACCTTCCTCACCCCGGCCTCCGCCGCCGACGGGCAGCAGGACAAGCGCTGGGACACCGCCCGGATCGCCGCCCTCAACGAGATATTCGGCTTCTACGGGCTCGACTACTGGTACGCCTGGCAGGTCACCATCCTCGGGCTCGGCCCGGTCTGGCAGAGCGACAACACCGTTGCCCGTAGCCGCGCGGCCGAACTCCTGGCCCAGGGCGAGGTGTTCGCCTTCGGCCTGTCCGAGAAGGCCCACGGCGCCGACATCTACTCCACCGACATGCTGCTGGAGCCCGACGGTGACGGCGGCTTCCGCGCCAGCGGCTCCAAGTACTACATCGGCAACGGCAACGCCGCCGGACTCGTCTCCGTCTTCGGCCGCCGCACCGACATCGAGGGCCCGGACGGCTATGTCTTCTTCGCCGCCGACAGCCGCCACCCCGCGTACCACCTCGTGAAGAACGTCGTCGACTCCTCCAAGTACGTCAGCGAATTCCGCCTCGACGACTACCCGGTCGGCCCGGACGACGTACTGCACACCGGCCGCGCCGCCTTCGACGCCGCCCTCAACACCGTCAACGTCGGCAAGTTCAACCTCTGCACCGCCTCCATCGGCATCTGCGAGCACGCGATGTACGAGGCCGTCAATCATGCGCAGAACCGCATCCTGTACGGCCGCCCCGTCACCGCCTTCCCGCACGTGCGCCGCGAGCTGACCGACGCCTACGTCCGCCTCGTCGGGATGAAGCTGTTCAGCGACCGCGCCGTCGACTACTTCCGCTCCGCCGGGCCCGACGACCGCCGCTATCTGCTGTTCAACCCGATGACGAAGATGAAGGTGACCACCGAGGGCGAGAAGGTCATCGACCTGATGTGGGACGTCATCGCGGCCAAGGGCTTCGAGAAGGACACCTACTTCGCCCAGGCCGCCACCGAGATCCGCGGCCTGCCGAAGCTGGAGGGCACGGTCCACGTCAACCTCGCCCTGATCCTCAAGTTCATGGGCAACCACCTGCTGAACGCGGCCGACTACGAGGCGGTGCCGACCCGCCTCGACGCGGCCGACGACGCGTTCCTCTTCCGGCAGGGCCCGGCCCGCGGCCTGGGCGCCATCCGCTTCCATGACTGGCGCGCCGCCTACGACGCCTACGCCGAGGTGCCCAACGTCGGCCGCTTCCGGGAGCAGGCGGACGCCCTGTGCGAGTTCGTCACCACCGCCGCGCCCGGCGAGGAGCAGAGCCGCGACCTCGATCTGCTGCTCGCCGTCGGCCAGCTGTTCGCGCTGGTCGTGCACGGCCAGCTGATCCTGGAACAGGCGCGTCTGACCGGCCTCGACGCCGAGGTGCTCGACGAACTCTTCGCCGTCCTCGTGCGCGACTTCTCCGCACACGCCGTCGAGCTGCACGGCAAGGATTCGGCCACCGCGGATCAGCAGCGCTGGGCACTCGGCGCGGTTCGGCGCCCGGTCGTCGACGACGCCCGATCGGCGCGCGTCTGGGAGCGCGTCGAGGCACTGGCCGGGGCGTACGAGATGGCGCCGTAACCCCGCAGCCCCCGGCCGCCCGTCTTCGGACCGGTGGGTCCGGCCGACGCCGCGAGGTGCCGGCCGGGCCCGCCGCTCCTGCCACGTGGCACGAGTGGCCGGATCCCGTAGGCTCGGCGGATGGCGAAATACTTCGACGTGCACCCCGAGAATCCTCAGCGACGCACCATCAGCACGGTGGCCGACAGCATCCGCTCCGGCGCGCTCATCGCGTACCCGACGGACTCCTGTTTCGCCCTGGGATGCCAGCTGGGCAGCCGCAACGGCATCGACCGGATCCGGTCGATCCGGAACCTCGACGACCGCCACCACTTCACCCTGATGTGCCAGAACTTCGCGCAGCTGGGTCAGTTCGTGCACGTCGACAATGACGTCTTCCGCGCGGTCAAGGCGGCGACGCCCGGCAGTTACACCTTCATCCTCCCCGCGACGAAGGAGGTGCCGCGCCAGCTGCTGCACCCGAAGAAGAAGACCGTCGGAGTCCGGATCCCGGACCATGTCGTCACCCAGGCCCTGCTCGCCGAACTCGGTGAGCCGCTGCTCTCCAGCACCCTGCTGCTGCCCGACGAGGAGGAGCCGATGACGCAGGGGTGGGAGATCAAGGAGCGGCTCGACCATGTGGTGGACGCGGTGATCGACTCGGGCGACTGCGGCACCGAGCCGACCACGGTCATCGACTTCTCCGGCGACGGCGCCGAGATCGTACGCCGAGGAGCAGGCGACCCCGCGCGGTTCGAGTAACCGGCCGACGGCCGTCTGCGGTGCCTCAGTTGGTGACCACCTGGATGGTGGTCCCGCTGGACGGAGCGAAGTTCACCTCGCCGTTGTAGTTGCCGGTGACGAGGTGGGTTCCCTTCGGCAGGGGGTTGAACACCGCACTGGCCTGGCCGTTGACCAGGGGGACGGTCTGGGGGGTGCGCCCGGCGATGGCGAGGGTGATGGTCCCGTTGGGGGTGCCCGCTCCGGGGGCCGTCGTGGAGACCGTCGCGGTGAGGGTCACCCGGTCGCCCATCGTCGAGGGGTTCGGCGTGGACACCACGGCGGTGGTCGTGGCGGCCTTGCCGACGGTCTGGGTGTCGGTGCCGCTCGACTCCGTGAAGCTGGCGTCCCCGCCGTAGGCGGCCGAGATGGTGAACGGACTGCCCGTGGTGCCGGTGTAGGCGTGGGTGACGGTCGCGACCCCGCCGGACACCGGCGCGATGGCGGAGCCGGTCCCGTCCCCGAAGGTGAAGGTGACGGTGCCGGTGGGCGTGCCGGACGCGGAGGACACCGTCGCCCTGATGGTGACCGACTGGCCGGACGCGGAGGGATCCGGGGTCGAGGTCACCGTGGTGGTGGTCATGCTCTTGTTGAGGGTCTGGGTGTCGGTGCCGGTGGAGGCGGTGAAGCGGGTGTCCCCGTTGTAGACGGCGGCGATCGGGAACGGGCTGCCGGTGCGGGTGGTCCAGGTGTGGGTGGTGATGGCGGTGCTGCCGAAGAGGGTGGCGGTGGTTGCGCTGGTGCCGTCGCCGAAGGTGAAGGTGACGGTGCCCGTGGGGGTGCCCGTTCCGGGGGACACGGGCGCCACGGTGGCGGTGAGGGTGACGCTCTGGCCGGTGACGGAGGGGTCGGGGGCGGAGGTCACGGTGGTGTTGGTGGCGGACTTGTTGACCGTCTGGGTGTCGGTGCCGCTCGACGTCGTGTAGTTGGTGTCCCCGTTGTAGCCGGCCGTGGCGGTGTACGGGCTGCCGGAGGTGCCGGCGTAGGTGTGGGTGACGGTGGCGGTGCCGCCGGAGAG